>NZ_JBVJHH010000125.1:0-1016 GCF_055586905.1 Streptosporangium sp. NPDC048886 | reverse complement strand
CCGGTGGCCTCGTCGCCCAGCAGCTCCAGCTTGTCGAAGGCCTTGGCGCCGGCCTGCAGCAGCGCCACGCCGCCGCCGGGGACGATGCCCTCCTCGACGGCCGCCTTGGCGTTGCGCACCGCGTCCTCGATGCGGTGCTTGCGCTCCTTGAGCTCGACCTCGGTCGCCGCGCCGGCCTTGATGACGGCCACGCCGCCGGCCAGCTTGGCCAGGCGCTCCTGGAGCTTCTCGCGGTCGTAGTCGGAGTCGGTGTTGTCGATCTCGGCGCGGATCTGGTTGACCCGGCCGGCGATCTGCTCGGCGTCGCCGGCACCGTCGACGATGGTGGTCTCGTCCTTGGTGACGATGACCTGGCGGGCGCGGCCGAGCTGGTCGAGGGTGGTCGACTCCAGCTTCAGGCCCAGGTCCTCGCTGATGACCTGCGCGCCGGTCAGGATGCCGATGTCGCCCAGCATGGCCTTGCGACGGTCACCGAAGCCCGGAGCCTTGACCGCGACCGAGCGGAACAGGCCACGGATCTTGTTGACGACCAGGGTGGCCAGGGCCTCGCCCTCGATGTCCTCGGCGATGATCAGCAGCGGCTTGCCGGCCTGCACGACCTTGTCGAGGACCGGGAGCAGGTCCTTGTTGGCGGAGACCTTGGAGTTGACGACGAGGATGTAGGGGTCGTCGAGGACGGCCTCCATACGCTCCGGGTCGGTCACGAAGTAAGGCGAGATGTAGCCCTTGTCGAAGCGCATGCCCTCGGTGAGCTCAAGCTCCAGGCCGAAGGTGTTGCTCTCCTCGACGGTGATGACGCCTTCCTTGCCGACCTTGTCCATCGCCTCGGCGATCATCTCGCCGATCTGCGGGTCGCCCGCGGAGATGGAGGCGGTGGAGGCGATCTGCGCCTTCGTCTCCACGTCCTTGGCCAGCTTGGAGAGCTCCTCGCTGACGCGCTCGACGGCGGCCTCGATGCCCTTCTTCAGCGACATCGGGTTGGCGCCGGCGGCGACGTTGCGCAGACCCTCGCGTAC
>NZ_JBVJHH010000124.1:0-1028 GCF_055586905.1 Streptosporangium sp. NPDC048886 | reverse complement strand
ATGATGTCGGCGACCGTGCCGAGGCCCTCCTCGGAGAGGTTGACCGCACGCAGTGCCACATCACGCACCGCGCTGTTGCGCAACGCACCGAGCAGTTCCAGCTCCTTGGCGATCACCGCGCCCTGTTCGTCGTCGAAGAAGTAGGCGGGTGGCACCTGGAAGAAGGCGGCGAGGGCTTCCAGGTGTCGTTTGGTCGGGTTGTCCCTGCGGCCGGTGCGGAGCTGCCAGAGGTAGGTCGCGGAGAAGGTCTCACCGGTGCTCTCCCGGCAGGCCTTGGCCACCTCCTCGTGGCTGTGCTGCTCGCCGTTGGGACGACGGACCACCTGGAACAGGTGGTCGATCCGGTCGCTGAGCGTGCCGGCCACCGGTGCGCGGTCCTGCTCGTCGGTCATCTGCGCCTCTGGAAGATAGGCGGCGATGACAGCAGAGATGAATGATCAAGAGATGATCATTCATATCAGTTGACATCGCCATGGTGCGTGGCTAGCTTGTGTCTTGATCATATTAGCTGAGATGAATGAGAGGGGGGAGGCGGATGAAGAAGATGCTGGGTGCCGCCGTACTGGCCGCCGCCGCGATCGTGATCGCGGCGGGGCCGGCGTCGGCGGAAGCCCGTTCGTTCACCGCGACCGCTCAGGGCACGAGCCAGGGCAGCGCGGTGAGCAGCGCGGTGTACCACGCCTACAGCAAGGCGGAGTGGGCCGGATTCCTGCGCTCTCAGTGCTATGTGAGCAACTCCAGCGCGAGGGCCGGAGACATCCCGGGCATCTGGTTCGGCACCGCGACGGTGTACTGCCAGCGCTGAACCCTGATACCGCAACCACACAACAAAAGGGGTCTACAGGAATGCGTTCGATCGTTACCCGCGGCGTCGTCGCCGCGGTGATCACCGGCTTCACCGTCCTCGCTCCGGTGGCGGCGTTCGCCGCTCCGGCCACGACGGGACAGGCGAGCGTGCTCGAGGAGCGCGGCTTCAACGGCATGGCCCTCGAGAACAGCCCCAAGGAGGCCAAGCGCGAGGCGGAGAA
>NZ_JBVJHH010000123.1:0-1061 GCF_055586905.1 Streptosporangium sp. NPDC048886 | reverse complement strand
TGTGATGTGACTGCGTGCCTTTTGAAGAATGAGCCTGCGAGTTATGGTGTGTGGCGAGGTTAACCCGTGTGGGGGAGCCGTAGCGAAAGCGAGTCTGAATAGGGCGTTTGAGTCGCATGCTGTAGACCCGAAGCGGAGTGATCTAGGCATGGGCAGGTTGAAGCGCGGGTAAGACCGCGTGGAGGACCGAACCCACCAGGGTTGAAAACCTGGGGGATGACCTGTGTTTAGGGGTGAAAGGCCAATCAAACTCCGTGATAGCTGGTTCTCCCCGAAATGCATTTAGGTGCAGCGTTACGTGTTTCTTGCCGGAGGTAGAGCACTGGATGGCCGATGGGCCCGACAAGGTTACTGACGTCAGCCAAACTCCGAATGCCGGTAAGTGAGAGCGTAGCAGTGAGACTGCGGGGGATAAGCTCCGTAGTCGAGAGGGAAACAGCCCAGACCACCGACTAAGGCCCCTAAGCGTGTGCTAAGTGGGAAAGGATGTGGAGTCGCAGTGACAACCAGGAGGTTGGCTTAGAAGCAGCCACCCTTGAAAGAGTGCGTAATAGCTCACTGGTCAAGTGATTCCGCGCCGACAATGTAGCGGGGCTCAAGTACACCGCCGAAGTCGTGGCATTCACACATGTGTCCGAGCCTTTGTGGTTTAGGTGTGTGGATGGGTAGGGGAGCGTCGTGCGGCCGGCGAAGCAGCAGAGTGATCTAGTTGTGGAGGCCGTGCGAGTGAGAATGCAGGCATGAGTAGCGAATCAGAAGTGAGAAACTTCTGCGCCGGATGACCAAGGGTTCCTGGGCCAGGCTAATCCGCCCAGGGTAAGTCGGGACCTAAGGCGAGGCCGACAGGCGTAGTCGATGGACAACGGGTTGATATTCCCGTACCCGCTACGATGCGCCAATACTGAATCCAGTGATACTAAGGGTCCTTAAGCCCCTAACGCCCTTCGGGGTGTGGGTGAGGCTGAACGCCTGGCCTGATCTGGTAGTAGGTAAGCGATGGGGTGACGCAGGAAGGTAGCCCAGCCCAGGCGATGGTAGTCCTGGGGTAAGCATGTAGGGAG
>NZ_JBVJHH010000122.1:0-1067 GCF_055586905.1 Streptosporangium sp. NPDC048886 | reverse complement strand
GCGATCGAGGCCCGCACCACCGCGGCGACCGCGCACAAGGTCGAGGGCGAAGTACAGCTGGAGCCGGGCCGCCAAACCGCTGATGACCTGCAGAAGAAGGTCCCCTACGTGGAATCGGGGATCGGCCTGCCGCCTGGGTCGGTCATCACCAGCCTCGACCCCGACGACGCCAGCAAGGCCAAGGTCGTCATCTCCGACCCGCGGGTGATGAAGAACCCGATCCCCTGGCCGGGACCGTCCCGGCCGGGGGGCAGCGTGGCTGATCCCATCCGGCCTGGCCTGTGGCAGGACCTCGACGAGATCGAATACGTCGTCGTCGGCCACCACCTGCAGATGATGGGGCAGACCGGCGCAGGCAAGGGCATCGGTGGCGCCTGGAACTTCCTCGGTGAGCTGATCACCCGCTACGACGTCGCCGTATTCGCCGGCGACATCACCAAAGGCGAGCAGACGCTAGGCCCTCTGCGCCCCGCGCTACACCGATTCGAGACCACCGTGGCCGGCGTGAAAGCGATGCTGGCCGAGCTGCAGGCCCAGGTGAAGGAGCGCACCGACTACCTGTCATCCAAGAAGCTGCAGAAGTGGGTCAAAGACTGCGGCCTCACCTACTGGATCATCTGGCTGGAGGAGTTCCCCGACATCTACGACGCCCTCACCGACGCCGAGCAGGAGAAGTTCCTGTCCATGCTCAAAGCGGTCCGCTCGGCCGGCGGCACGATCGTGATGAGCCTGCAGCGCTCGGACTACACCCAGATGCCGACCCTGGCCCGCGGCCAGCTGGCCAAGATGTGCTTCGGCGTGGAGTCCGGCGGAGACGCCAGCTTCGGCCTGAGCGAAGCCCAGCAGGACGCCGGAGCCCGCCCAGAGCTGTGGAGCAACAAGCAACCCGGCATGGCCTACCTGGATGCGCCCAGCATCGCCGACGGGCGGATCGCCATGCCGCTGCGTACCTACGCGTGGGGCATGAAGGGCACGGTGTTCGACGACGAGCTCGCCAACGCCGCGCTGAGCGCGCACGCTGCCGCTTACCCGGCCGCCTACAAGAAGGTCGATGCCGGCACCGCGAA
>NZ_JBVJHH010000121.1:0-1121 GCF_055586905.1 Streptosporangium sp. NPDC048886 | reverse complement strand
TCAGAATCACATAGTGGACGCGGGCAACAACCCTGACCTCGCGCTGCTCCGGACCCGGCGAAGGGACAGAGCGCTGCAGAGACCAAAAGTATGCTTTGTGGTCAAGTCCTCGGCCTATTAGTACCGGTCAGCTCCACACATTACTGTGCTTCCACCTCCGGCCTATCAACCCAATCGTCTATTGGGAGCCTTACCCCTCACGGGTGGGAGACCTCATCTCAAGGCGAGCTTCCCGCTTAGATGCTTTCAGCGGTTATCCCTTCCGAACGTAGCCAACCAGCCGTGCTCCTGGCGGAACAACTGGCACACCAGAGGTTCGTCCGTCCCGGTCCTCTCGTACTAGGGACAGCTCCTTTCAAGTCTCCTGCGCGCGCAGCGGATAGGGACCGAACTGTCTCGCGACGTTCTAAACCCAGCTCGCGTACCGCTTTAATGGGCGAACAGCCCAACCCTTGGGACCTACTCCAGCCCCAGGATGCGACGAGCCGACATCGAGGTGCCAAACCATCCCGTCGATATGGACTCTTGGGGAAGATCAGCCTGTTATCCCCGGGGTACCTTTTAGCCGTTGAGCGACGGCGCTTCCACAAGCCACCGCCGGATCACTAGTCCCAGCTTTCGCTCCTGCTCGACCCGTCGGTCTCACAGTCAAGCTCCCTTGTGCACTTACACTCGACACCTGATTGCCAACCAGGCTGAGGGAACCTTTGGGCGCCTCCGTTACTCTTTAGGAGGCAACCGCCCCAGTTAAACTACCCACCAGACACTGTCCCTGATCCGGATCACGGACCGAAGTTAGACGTCCAAAACGACCAGAGTGGTATTTCACCAATGACTCCACCATCACTAGCGTGACAGCTTCACCGTCTCCCACCTATCCTACACAAACCGTTCCAAACGCCAATGTCAAGCTGTAGTGAAGGTCCCGGGGTCTTTCCGTCCTGCTGCGCGTAACGAGCATCTTTACTCGTAGTGCAATTTCGCCGGGTCTGCGGTTGAGACAGCGGGGAAGTCGTTACGCCATTCGTGCAGGTCGGAACTTACCCGACAAGGAATTTCGCTACCTTAGGATGGTTATAGTTACCACCGCCGTTTACTGGCGCTTAAGTTCTCAGCTTCGC
>NZ_JBVJHH010000120.1:0-1158 GCF_055586905.1 Streptosporangium sp. NPDC048886 | reverse complement strand
CGCTTGGGCGTGCTCCTTCATCGCGGCCCGCTCCTCGGCCGTGAATCCCTGGTACGTGCTGCTCTCGGTGCTGCTCATGGCAGACTCCCCCCTTTGAGGATCTTGATACTCGGAAGATCTTGATATTCGGAAACGTGAGAAGGGACCTGACGGTCCGCGGCCCGGGTCGGTGGCACCGGGCCGTGGCGCCTTCGGCCCTTGCCCCGGCGGCGGGTCCGGCCGAGGCGTCAGACGAGCCAGCGGCCGGCGCGCCTCAGCGCGCGGTGGGGCGGTCCGCTCACCTCGCGCCAGGCCCAGAAGCGGCGCGGGGATGCGACAGCGTCGGCCTTCAGGCGGAGGCGCTCTGCCAGATGAAGCCGTCGGGGTCGGTGAAGGGGCCGGCGTCGCCGCCGATCACGAGCCGGTGTGATCCGGTGCCCTCGGGGGCGAGGCCGGTGTCCTTGGCCAGGGCGCGGCGTGGGTACAGCGCCAGCGTGATGGCCGAGGCGGGGGTGGCGAACTCGACGTACTTGCCGCCGAAGCTCTTGGCCACGCTCAGGCCGCGCTCGAGGTAGAAGCGCTTGCTCGCCTTGACGTCGGTGACGCCCAGCAGGAGGGCGATCTGGTCGATGTGCGGGCCGGCGGGGGTGGTGTCCTTCTTGGTGGAGGACGCGATCTTGTAGATCGTTCCGTCCGGGGCGGCGATGACGCCGCCGTAGCCCCAGAAGCTCTTGGTGGCCGGCTTGAGCGTGGTGGCGCCGGCGTCCAGGGCGGCGCCAATGAGGGCGTCGACGTTGCCGGGCTGGGAGGCCACCAGGGACAGGGCGAACCCGCGGAAGCCGGTCGTCGGCGCGTCCGAGGCGCGTACGTTCAGGTAGGGGGCCAGGCCGAAGGCGGTGTAGAAGGCGGCCGCGGCCGCGGGGTCGGGAACTTCCAGGGTGAGGGAGCCGAAGGAGGGCATGGCAGGGGTCCTTAGCGTGAGGGGAGGGAGTGAGGGGGGAGGGAGCGAGGGTTGGTCGTCGGGCCGGCGGCCGCCACGGCCCCGATGGAGCAGGGGGGTGGGGCGGTGGTTTAGCGGTCCTGCAGGAGCCCGAGGAGGTTGCCGTCGGGGTCGCGGACGGTGGCGACCAGGCGGCCGTCGCCGACCTCGTGCGCGGCCTCCTGCACGGTGGCGCCGGC
>NZ_JBVJHH010000119.1:0-1203 GCF_055586905.1 Streptosporangium sp. NPDC048886 | reverse complement strand
GTGACGGTGGTGCGCCAGGTCTCGCGGGCGATGACCAGCCGGTCGATGGTGATCCGGGGCACGTGCGGCGCGGGCGAGGTGAGCTTGAAGGCGTCCAGCAGCTGCGTGCTGAGCATCTCGGCGAACATCTCGATGAGCGGCCACCGGTGTCCGTCGGGGGCGGTGGCGGTCAGGGTGCCGTCGTCGTCGGAGACGATGACCGAGGTGGCCGGCAGCAGCCGCTCCGGGTCGGCGCCCCGCGCCCTGTCGATGCCCAGCTGCCGGTCACGGGGCCGGACGAGCCAGTAACCGGTGCGGCTGGTGTTGCGCGGATAGTCCTCGGGGTAGAGGATCCGGATCCGGTCCGGCCCCAGGTCGTGGTCGAGGTCGGCGCGTAGCCTGTCGGGGTCGGGATGGAACGGGGTGAACACCGCGCTGTCGAACGCCGGCCACGCCGGGTGCAGCTCGCCGAGGACCGCCTGGTAGTCGCCGCGGTTGACGGCGTCGACGTCGGGGGCGCAGATCTGCAGGTCGGGGCTGTGCAGCCGGGCCGCCGCCCAGCCGGGCCGGCCGGCGGGGAACAGCCGCGCCAGCGGCTCGGCCAGCTCGGCGGCCGACAGCTGGACGCGCGCGCCGCTGCCGAGGCCGGCCGGCACGTCGATCAGCTCGGCCCACCGCCGGGCGAAGTCGTCGGCCACCGTGCGGAACGGGTTGTCGCCGCCGGTGAACAGCAGCCCCTGGGCGAGATACCACAGGTCGGCCAGGCGCACCGGGGCGTCGGAGCCGTCCCGCAGCTCGTCGTGGAGCTCCCGCAGGACGTCCCGGCAGGCCGAGCTGATCGCGTGGGTGAGCCAGTGGGCGGTGGCCAGGATGAGCGCGAGAGGTGGTGCGAGGTCGTCGAGGAGGGAGGAGCCGACGGTGACGTCGACGTCCCGGGTGGTGTCCTCGTAACACAGCGTGCGACCGGCGTACATCTGCCCGTCCCGCCGCCGCGGCGCGGCACCGGTGACCGCGGTGAACTCCGCGTCCAGCCCCGCCAGCGCCTCCTTCAACCCCGCCGGGTCACCGGCGGCGGCGGCCACCGCGTCACGGGCCGCGCACAGCCGCGCCAGCTCCGCCGCGGCGTGTCCGCGCAGGTCGGCGTCCCCGATCGAGGCGATCCGCTCACGCAGCACGTCCTCGGCGTCACGGCCGATCGGCAGCGCCGCGTCCCAGGTGATCAAC
>NZ_JBVJHH010000118.1:0-1241 GCF_055586905.1 Streptosporangium sp. NPDC048886 | reverse complement strand
GGAGAGGTCGGGCGGCTCGTGCCGGGGCCGGGCCGTCACGGCTTCAGCTTGTCGGCCTCCCGGACGTCGTGGAGGTGGATGAGGACGTCGAAGGAGCGGGCGGCCGCGAGGTCGGCGAGCGGGTAGGGGTACTGCGTGCCGATGTTGCGCGTGGGGCGGGCGACGTCCAGCCAGGTGCGCGCCGCGGCCGGGGCGTTGCGGATGTCGAGGTAGTAGTCCTGGTGGCGGACCTTGTCGAGGGTGTACTCGTTCATGCCGGGCGTGGCCGCACCCACGGTGAACTTCTTCCACTCGCCGCCGAGGGCGGCGTCCTTCGACAGGAAGGAGCCCTGGTTGAAGGTGAAGCCGATGGGGAGGTACTTCTTGCCCAGTGTGTCGCGCAGGAACGATCCCTGCGTCTTGGGATACATCTTGGGCTCGCCGGCGGCGTATCCGACGTGGTCGTTCTGCGCTGACAGAAGGATCTTGTCGCCGGTGCGCCGCTGCCACCAGGTGATGTTCTGGGCCATCACCTGGTCACGGAAGCGCTGGAAGGTGGCCACCGAGTCCGGGTCTTTGACGTCTATGGTGAGGAACTTGGCGGTCTGGGCGATGGATCGGGCGTTCTGCTCGGCCCATTCGAAGTCGTCTCCGCCGGGGCCCTTCTGGCTGCTGATCAGTTCCAGGGCCTGCTGTGCCTTGGCGGCGAGCTGCTGTCGTTCCGCGAGGGGCTTGCCCAGGTAGGCGAAGACGTCGTCGATCGGGCGCAGGCCGGTGTAGAGCTCGTTGAGCCGCGGCAGCGACGCCGGGTGGTGCTTTCGCACGTAGCCGGTCACCCGGCCGAAGAACTCGTCGCTCAGTGTGGGGGCGCCGAGGTCGTCGCCCATGAAGTGGACGGTGCGGCCGGGGTGGCGGCGGTTGTAGTCCCGCATCCACTCGATGAGGCTCACGAACTCCTCACGGTCCCACGGCGAGTTGGCCAGTGCCTCCTTCGCGATCTTGCGTGCGTCCCCCCTGCCGGTCTGGAGGTAGTCGTCGATCTGGAGTCCGGCGGACCAGCTCAGCTCCAGGGCAAAGGTGGTGAAGCCCTTCTCCTCGACGAGGTAGCGGAAGACCCGCTCCTTCATGGTGAAAAACTCGTGCGAGCCGTGGGTGGCCTCGCCCAGGCCGACCACCTTGGCGTCGCCGATCATCACGCCGAGGGCTCGCAGGTCGGCTGTGTTCCTCCCGGGCTCGGTCGAGCGCAGCGGGTGCGCCGCCTG
>NZ_JBVJHH010000117.1:0-1342 GCF_055586905.1 Streptosporangium sp. NPDC048886 | reverse complement strand
CGGCACTCGTCGCGGCCCAGCCGGGCCCGGCCCAGGCCCAGCCGCGTGAAGATCCCGTGGACGTCCAACTGCTGTCCATCACCGACTTCCACGGCTACCTGCAGCCGCTGAACGACGCGGCCAACGGCACCGTCAAGGACGCCCAGGGCAACAGCATCGTGGTCGGCGGCGCCGCCTACGTCGCCACCCACCTGAACAACCTCAGAGCCGGCCACCGCAACTCCATCACCTTCTCCACCGGCGACAACTTCAGCGGCTGGCCCACCGAGGTGGCCTACCACGCCGACGAACCGACCATCGAGTTCCTCAACCGGATCGGCGTGGAGTTCACCGCGGTCGGCAACCACGAACTCGACATCTCCCTGGAGTTCCTCCGCGACCACATGGGCAAGGGCCGCTGCTTCGGCCAGATCGACCTCGACAGCTGCTTCACCGACTCCACCGGCCGCCGCTTCCACGGCGCGGACTTCGCGATCTCCACCGCCAACATCACCCGCAAGGGCTCCAGCCGGCCGGTCCTGCAGCCCTACGTCATCAAACACGTCACCGCCGGCCACCGACGGATCCCGGTCGGCTTCATCAACCTGACCACCCCCACCACCGTCACCGGCTCGACCTCCTACCAGCCGCAACTGGACAACCTGGCCCTGGTGGAGACCGCCAACCGCTACGCCGCCGAACTACGCCGCCGGGGCGTGAAGGCGATCGTGGCCAACGTCCACGAAGGCGGCACCGCCGGCGACGTCTACGACCGGTGCAACACCAACCCCACCGGACCGGTCTTCGACTTCGCCAAGGCCGCCTCCCCCGACATCGACGCGATCGTCACCGGGCACTGGCACGCCCTGTTCAACTGCTCGCTGCCCGACCCGGACGGCAACCCCCGCCCGGTGGTCGAGGCGGCCAACCACGGACGGCTGATCAACGAGATCAACCTCAAGCTCGACCCGCGCACCGGTGAGGTCATCCGCTCGGCCACCACCTCGGTCAACCACCCGGTCACCCGGGACGTCACCCCCGACCCCGAGATGGTCAAGCTGGCCGACTACTGGAAGAGCCGCGGCGCGCAGACCTACGCCCGGCCGGTCGCCACGATCAGCGCCGACATCACCCGGGTCCGCGACGCCGACGGCGAGAGCGCGCTGGGCAACCTCGCCGCCGACGCCCAGTACGCCGACTCCCGGCGCACCCCGGGCGGCGGCGCCGACCTGGCGCTGGTCGCCGTCGCACCGGCGAAGGGCTCGACCTCGCTCCGCGGCGACCTGCGCCACGCCAAGGGCGCCGACCCCGCCGACCGCGACGGCACCGTGCTGTTCGGCGAGGCGTGGGCGGCCTTCGGCTA
>NZ_JBVJHH010000116.1:0-1349 GCF_055586905.1 Streptosporangium sp. NPDC048886 | reverse complement strand
CGGAACTGTGATTCTTGACCTACGGCCCGGCTGGGCCTGCCACGCTCGACGCTGGCACCTGGTATGACCCGCATTCGGAACTGGCGCCCGATATAGGACTGCCTTGTTTTCGAGATGTCTACCGGGTGCCGGCGTCGACCTGGCCCACCCGTTGGCTTGATTAGCAGCTCGTCCGCCGCTTGCGGCGTGACTCGTCACAGTTCTGCCGCGTGGTGATCCCATCCAGGCCGACGCCAACCGCAGTCGCCTCTGGAAGGGAAGCAAGCCACATGTCCACGCTGGCAGAACAGGTCGATGGCGTCATCGGGGTCGATACTCACCGCGATACCCTGGCCGCCGCCGCGGTCAGTTCGCTGGGAGCCGTCCTCGCCCACGCTGAGGCGACCACCGACGCCCACGGCTATCTTCAGCTCTTGGACTTCGCCCGCAAGCACATCCCAGGTCGACGCTGCTGGGCTCTTGAAGGAACCGGTAGCTACGGCGCGGGTCTGGCTGCGTCCTTGGAGGCCTCCGGCGAAAAGGTGGTGGAGGTCTGCCGTCCCAAGCGACCAGCTCAACGTGGCGGTCGCAAGACCGACGCCCTCGACGCGATTCGCGCCGCTCGTGAGGCGTTGACCAGCGAGCATCTCATCCAGCCCCGCCGCCGCGGAGAACGCGAGGCGCTCAGGGTGCTGCTCACCACCCGCCAGGGCGCCGTCAACGCGACCACCGCGGCGATCAACCACCTGAAGGCCCTGCTCGTCTCGGCACCCGACGACCTGCGCGGCGAGATCCGTTCCATGGGCAGCAAAGCTCAGGTCAGCTACTGCGCCAAACTGCGAGACCGGCCCTCCCAGACCCTGGAACACCGCATGACCGTCCGGGCGCTGCGCTCCACCGCCCAGCGCATCCAGACACTACGCGCCGAGGCCAAGGCTCTCGAAGAGGAGATCACCGCCCTGATCAACGAGTTCAAGCCCGAGCTGATGGAACAGGCCGGCGTGGGCGCCATTAGCGCGGCACAGATCCTGGTCAGTTGGTCTCATCCCGGACGATTCCGCTCCGAGGCCGCCTTCGCCGCGTTCGCCGGCACGGCCCCCATCCCGGCATCCTCAGGCCTCACCAACCGCCACCGGCTCAACCGCAGCGGCGACCGCCAACTCAATCGGGCGCTCCACACCATCATCCTCGTCCGGACCCGCATCGACCCCGACACCCGCGCCTACATCGCCCGCCGCGTCTCCGAAGGAAAGTCCCCACGCGAAGCCCGCCGCTGCCTCAAACGAGCCCTCTCCCGACAACTGTTCAAACTCCTCGAACGCGACCCAGAACCCCTCCAAACAGCCGCTTGACAGATATAGCAGCCTCGA
>NZ_JBVJHH010000115.1:0-1367 GCF_055586905.1 Streptosporangium sp. NPDC048886 | reverse complement strand
CTAGTACTACAACAGCATTTCGTTGTGTAGGAGGTGTCGCCGTTGATAGTGGCTGGTACGGGCGCGGTGCTGGTAGAGCCTTCGGCGGTACGACCAGGCCAGAATGCGCTCGATCGGGCGGGCGAAGGTCAGGGCGTGGGTCAGGTGTGCCAGCAGACGGCGGATCTCGCCGGGGCTGAGGGGGACGAGGCCGTCAGGGCTTTTGGGAGGCCTGCCGCGGTGGCGGCCAGATAGGCGTGGGCGAGCATCGCCAAGGTGATGTGCCGGTACCAGGCGTCATAGCGGCGAACCTGGTAGTGGTCCAAGCCGGTCTCGGTCTTGGCCTGCTGGAAGCATTCCTCGATGGCCCAGCGGGTGCCGGCGATCCGCACCAGCTCGGCGAAGGTGGTGTCGCGCGGGCCATAGGCGAAGTAGAAGGCCAGCTCCTCAGGCTTGGCGATGCTGCGGCGGGCCAGCAGCCAGCGGCCAAAGCCCGGCTCGACGTCCCACGGCAAGGTGGCCAGCGCCCAGTCATACAGCCGGGCCCCCTTGGCGCCGTTCCCCGCCGACAACCGCTTCCACGCCTCGGGCGGGGCGTCAGCAGCCAGGCTGTCGGCGCGCAGGTTGCCACCCGGCCCGAGGCCGACACTCTGGCTGCACGGCACGGCCACCACATATCCCATCCCGTGCCGCTCGCAGAAACTGCGGAACTTGTAATCGCCGCCGTAGGCCTCATCAGCGGTGATCCAGCGGGCGGGCACTCCGGCCACCAGCGCCCGCTCCAGCATGGTGCGCGCGATGGCCGGTTTGGTGGCGAAGGCAATCGAATCCGGAATCGCCGCCCGGGCGCAGCGCTCCCGATCGGCCAGCCATGACGTGGGCAGATACAGTTCCCGGTCAATCAACGCCCGCCCTCGTGGTGAGGCGTAGGCGACGAATACGCCCAGCTGGCAGTTCTCGATCCGGCCGGCCGTGCCCGAGTACTGCCGTTGCACCCCGGCCGATCGGTCGCCCTTCTTGACGAACCCGGTCTCATCGACGATCAGCACCCCGTCGGCGTCACCGAGTTTCTCCACCACATATGCCCGCAGATCGTCGCGGACCGCATCGGCGTCCCAGGCGTAGGAGTTCAGCAACCGCTGCATCCCTTCCGGGCCATCGTCGCCTGCTGCCTCGGCCAACTGCCAGCCGTTCTTGCGCTCGACCGGCGCCAGCAGCCCGATCAGGTAGGCCCGTGCCCGCTGCCTGGGCTCCACTCGTCCGAACCGGCCCGCCACCCGCGCGAACAGGTCATCCAGGCCAGCCATCCATGCCTGAAGGTCCTCGGCGGTCACCACGCTCGACATACGGTCAGACTAAGGCATCACAATATGTTGTTGTAGTACTAG
>NZ_JBVJHH010000113.1:0-1664 GCF_055586905.1 Streptosporangium sp. NPDC048886 | reverse complement strand
CGGACCAGCTCGTTGACCCCGGGCGGCAGCTCGTCGCCCTCCTCACGGCTGAACACCCGCACCCCGATGACCTTGCCCTGCTCGCCGTGCGGCACCTTCAGGGAGGTGTCACGGACCTCACGGGCCTTCTCACCGAAGATCGCACGCAGCAGCCGCTCCTCGGGCGTCAGCTCGGTCTCACCCTTGGGCGTGACCTTGCCGACCAGGATGTCCCCGGGCACGACCTCGGCGCCGATCCGGATGATGCCGCGCTCGTCGAGGTCGGCCAGGACCTCCTCGGAGACGTTCGGGATGTCCCGGGTGATCTCCTCCGGCCCCAGCTTGGTGTCACGGGCGTCGACCTCGTGCTCCTCGATGTGGATCGAGGACAGCACGTCGTCCTGGACCAGACGCTGGGACAGGATGATCGCGTCTTCGTAGTTGTGCCCCTCCCACGGCATGAACGCCACGAGCAGGTTCTTGCCCAGCGCCATCTCGCCGTTGTCGGTGCACGGACCGTCGGCGACGACCTGGTTCACCTCGATCCGGTCGCCCTCCTTGACGATCGGCTTCTGGTTGAAGCAGGTGCCCTGGTTGGAGCGCTTGAACTTGGCGACCCGGTAGGTCGTGCGGGTGCCGTCGTCGTTCATCACCGTGACGTAGTCGGCCGAGACCTCCTCGACCACGCCCGCCTTGTCGGCGGTGATGACGTCACCGGCGTCGGTCGCGGCACGGTATTCCATGCCCGTGCCCACCAGCGGCGACTCGCTCTTGAGCAGCGGCACCGACTGGCGCATCATGTTCGCGCCCATGAGCGCGCGGTTGGCGTCGTCGTGCTCCAGGAACGGGATCATCGCGGTGGCCACCGACACCATCTGGCGCGGCGACACGTCCATGTAGTCGATCTCCTCGGCGCGGGCGAGCTCGGTCTCACCGCCCTTGGTGCGGACCAGGACGCGAGCCTCGGCGAACGTGCCGTCGGGGTTGAGCGCCGTGTTGGCCTGCGCCTTGACGTAGCGGTCCTCCTCGTCCGCGGTGAGGTAGTCGATCTGGTCGGTCACCGTCCCGTCGACGACCTTGCGGTAGGGCGTCTCGATGAAGCCGAAGGGGTTGAGCCGGCCGTAGGAGGCCAGCGAGCCGATCAGACCGATGTTCGGTCCTTCCGGCGTCTCGATCGGGCACATCCGGCCGTAGTGGGACGGGTGCACGTCACGGACCTCGAAGCCGGCCCGCTCACGGGACAGACCACCGGGACCCAATGCGTTCAGCCGCCGCTTGTGCGTCAGGCCGGCCAGCGGGTTGATCTGGTCCATGAACTGCGACAGCTGGGAGGTGCCGAAGAACTCCTTGATGGACGCGACGACCGGGCGGATGTTGATCAGGGTCTGCGGCGTGATCGCCTCGACGTCCTGGGTGGTCATCCGCTCGCGCACGACGCGCTCCATGCGGGCCAGGCCCAGGCGGACCTGGTTCTGGATGAGCTCGCCGACGCTGCGCAGGCGGCGGTTGCCGAAGTGGTCGATGTCGTCGGTCTCGATGATCACCGTGTCGATCGGCGCGCCCTCGGCCGCCGGCATCGACTCCTCGCCGGCGTGGAGCTTGACGATGTATTCGATGGTGGCGACGATGTCCTCTTCGGTCAGCGTCCCCTGCGTGATGTCGCTGTCGACACCCAGCTTCTTATT
>NZ_JBVJHH010000112.1:0-1776 GCF_055586905.1 Streptosporangium sp. NPDC048886 | reverse complement strand
TACGGCGGGTGCTGGGCCGCACGACCTACGCCCAACGGCAGGAGCAGGAGGCGGAGATGGTCGCTTCGCTGATCATGCACAAGGCCCGCCGCGGCATGCCCGCCGGACCGGTGAGCAGCGAGCTGGAACGCCTGCGCTCGGCGTTCGGCCCCGGTGACTGAGGTGATCAGCTATTTCGCGGCCGGGATGCTGGTGCTGATCAGCGCAGGCAAGCTGGCCGCCGCGCGGCGCGTCCCGTTGAGCCCCGGGATGCGATACCTGCTGGGGTTCTTCCTGAGCATGGCGGCAGCGCTGACGGTCTCGGCCGAACCGACCGTGCGACTGCTGTCTGCCCATGGGGCGCCTACGGCGACTCTGGTATGCCGGCTGGTGAGCAACGCGTTGCAGGTGCTGGGCGTGCACCTACTGATGCGGCTGGCCCGCGCCACCCAGACCCCCGTGCCGCGCACCCGGTTGTGGCCGCTGGTGCTGTGCTGGGTGCTGATGGCGGTGTGCTCCGTCGACGTGGCACTGCATGTCGATCAGCTCGGCACTCCCGGTTTCGGCTGGCGGTTCGGCGCCGTCGGATACCAGGTGGTGCTGGTCGGATACGCGGTCGGCTGCCTTATGAGGTTCATGCGGGTGCTCACCCGGCATGCCCGGCAGTGCCCGCGCGGCAGCTTCCGCACCGGACTGCAGGTGATCGTGACGGCCTCGGCGGTGACCGTGGTGTGGGGCCTGTACTCCGGCCTTCCCACGCTCTGGGTGTCGGTGACCGGCCTGCCCGGTGACGACTTCCTGCCGGTCGGCCGGTTGATCGGGCTGGTGGCGATGGCGCTGTGGGTCGCGGGCGCGGTGGTGACCACCTGGCAGGGCATGGTGGAGCGGCCGCTGCGGTGGCTGACGGCCCGGCGCGACGTCCGCGCGGTGACGCCGCTGTGGGCGGTGTTGGTGGCCGCGCTACCCAGGATCGCGTTGCCGCCGACCGCCCGGTGTGGCGCGGAGTTCGCGCTGTATCGCAAGCTGATCGAGATCCGGGACGGACTGCTGGCCCTGCGCCAGCACGTGCCGCCCGAACTGGCGGACTGGGTGCGCGAGTCGGCCTGCCGGCACGCCGCCGCCGAGGACGGGCCGACCATGGCGGCCGCCGAGGTCGCCGCCGCGCTGGTGGCCCGGAAGTCCGGGCACAGCTGGCCGCAACCGCCCGCCGCGCGCGCCTCCTCGGTACCCAGCATCGACGCGGAGACGGCCTGGCTGAGCGCGGTGTCGGCGGCATTCACCAGCTCACCGGTGGTGGACGAGGTCCGGGAACGGGCCGGCGCGACCTACGCGACGCCCGCCGAAGCGGCCTGAACACCGCATACCCTGGACGCCCTGCGACAGCTCGCCGAAGCACCGCGCATCATTGGATCCGAAGCCCGAACAGAACCTAGCGCTGTGGCCCCACCGTCCATGGTTGGAGCTTGTCGGGGTTGCGTACCGCCCAGATGTGTTTGATCCGGTCACCTGCGATGTCGAACGCCGCCACCGTCACGGTGACGCCGTCGATCTGAGCCACCAGACCGGGCTGACCGTTGACCGTACGCTCCAGGATCGCCAGGTCGGGTGCCCTGTCGGCGATGGCGATGATGTGGCGGGCGATCTGTTCGGCGCCTTCGAGCGGGTGGAGCGCGGCGCTGACCAGGCCGCCGCCGTCGGCGACCGCCGTGGCGTCGGGGTCGAGGAGGGCGATGAGGGCGTGGAGGTCCTTGGCCTCCCAGGCCCGTTTGAAGGCCCGGACGATATCGGCGGGCTGGG
>NZ_JBVJHH010000111.1:0-1825 GCF_055586905.1 Streptosporangium sp. NPDC048886 | reverse complement strand
TCGCCCCCCTCCTGGCCGCCTGCCTCGACAAGCACCCCTACGAACGACCCGACACCAAGGCCGCCATGCTCCGCCTCCTCGGCGAGGAGCCGGCGATCCGGATCACCGGGGACGGCGACTGGCAGGACGGGCCGCTGCCCGCCGTACCGCAGCAGCCCGGCGCCACCGCCCCGCAGCCGACGGCGCCGCCCGGCTGGGGCGCTCCGCCGCTCCCCCGGGACGCCGCTCCCCCCGTGCAGGGGCCGGTCGTGCTACAGGTGACGGCGGAGGCCAAGGAGCGGCCGAAGACCGGCGGTTTCTCCGTCGTGCTGGCCGCCTGCGTCGGCGTGGTCGTCCTGCTGTCCGGGCTCGGGCTCTGGGCCGCCGGGAGATACACCTCCCTCGACGCGGAACGGGCCTCCGCCCAAGGGGCGGCGCCCCACGCGACCCTGGGGCTGGTCGACCAGTCGCAGGCGCAGGGCGACGGGCAGGGCCTCGGGGACGACCCGGCGGACACCGGCAAGGTGACCGTGCCCTGGGCCACCACGACCGGCCCGCAGGTCCCGGACGTCGGGCCGCTGCAGCTGAACACCGAGGCCCCGACGATCTCGCCGCCGGTCCCGTCGATGACGTCGTTCGTCACCCCGCCTCCCATCCCGGCGACCACCGGACCGGCGGTGCCGACGACCGCCCCCACCAGGGGAGAGGCCAGCACCAGCGCCTCGCCCACTCCGACGCCGCCGCCCTCGCCGACCCCGACGCCGACGCCGACCCGGACTCCGACGGTCGAGCCGACCCCGGCCCCGACGGCCACGCCCACCCCGAGCGAGCCGCCGACGCCGACGCCGAGCGCGCCCACCACGCCCACCCCGAGCGTCCCCACGACGCCGACGCCGAGCGCGCCCACCACGCCCACCCCGAGCGCGCCCACGACGCCGAGCCCGACGGCTCCGACGCCGAAGCCGTCGGCGACCCCCACCCCGAAGCCGACACAGACGGCTCCGTCGCCCAGGCCGACGGCGACCCCCACCCCGAAGCCGACGTTCACGTTCCCCTCGCCCAAGCCGACGGCGACCCCGCCCTTCCCGCCGACCGTCAGGCCGACGCCGACCCTCACGACGGCCAAACCCACCTTCAAGCCGACCCCGACCCCGACGCCGACGCCGTCCGCACCGCCCCCCGCGGCCTCGCGTCCCAACCCCCACACCCCGCAGCAGGCCTGCGGAGCCGGCTTCGCCGTCCAGCGCTCCGGCTCCTTCAACGGCGGCACCACCTACCAGCTCTACAACTCCGCCACCGGCTCCAACTGCGTGGTCACCATGAAGACCACCGATGTGGGCACCGCCACCCCGGTCTGGGCCACCCTGGAAGTCGAGGGCGGTGAGAGCAGGACCGACCGGGGCAACTTCGAGTACTACGCGGGCCCGGTCATCCTGCCCGCCAAGGGCAAGTGCGTCCGCTTCTCCGGCGGCGGCCCCGGCGGCAGCACCACCTCGAACATGGCGAACTGCGGATGACGCCCACGGCCCGGTGAGGCCAGGCGCCGGCTGACCGGACCGGCGTCCACGCCGGAGCCGGTCACGTTCTCACCGGAGGCCCCCCTCGGACACGACGAGGGGGGCCTTCGACGTCCTTACGGGCACTCACCGGAAGCCGTGGCCGAGTCGAGTCGAAGTTGACGTCTGAAACCGGCTATTCGGGTGGGACAGATTTGGTTGAATGATGCTAGATCAAACGATCGTGACATTTGACGGTAGTTGAGGTGGAAGGAATGCAATGGGGGATTTGAACCCATTACTGCCTGAAGATCCAGAACGCGTCGGTGTTCACATCCTCGTCGGGCGGC
>NZ_JBVJHH010000110.1:0-1894 GCF_055586905.1 Streptosporangium sp. NPDC048886 | reverse complement strand
GAGTCCTGGCCATACACGCGAGTCTGCCGACACAACGATCTTCAACCCGGCCGGACACCCGCGTTTTCCGATGTCCTTGCCGACCCTTCAGACAGGCCGGTCACAGCGGCTGTCCTCGGGCCTTTCACGGCCGGTCACGACGGCCGTCCCAGCGGGCCGGCACTGAGCACGCCGGTCCCGGCCTCCGCCGCCCGCCCCTCCCGCACCCGGTAGAGGGCGTAGTCTCCGGAGCGGAGCCGGAGCTCGGCGAACTCCCCGATCTTCGCGGCCTGGTCAGTGCGCCGTTCGTCGACGAAGAGCCAGCGGACTCCGTAGCGGTCCCGCAGGCGCTGGACCGCGGCCGCCGAGGGCGCGTGGAAGACCGCCTCGTTCGAGGTGATCCGGTCTCCGTCCCAGAACGGCAGATACATCGCCGACTGGGTCGACTGGCCCGCGCTCCAGCGCTCCACGCTCGTCGGCGCGAACGCCCACCCCTCGACCAGCACGCGCCGCTCGGACAGGGCGGCCACCCAGAACTCGCGGCTGTCACACGGGTCCTCGTGCCCCCAGAGGCAGTGCGCGTTCGTGGCGACGAGGTCGTCGGGATCGGAGTTGGCGCGCAGCCAGCGCGCGACGGTCAGGGCGCCCTGCGGGACCGTCACCTGGGCCGCCGCCGGCTGGCTCACCCCGCTGAGTCCCCGCTTGGCCAGTATCTGCCCGGGCAGCATGACGTAGGCGTGCCCGTCGGCGAGCAGGCCGATGGCCGTGCACATGACGACCACGTGGGCGGCGGCTCTGAGACGGCCGACCCTGACGGTCAGGACGGCGGCCGCCAGTACGCCGGCGACCAGCAGCGCGAGATAGGGCCGGTACAGGATGCCGTCCGACTGGCCTGGGCGCAGGGGGATCTCGACGCCGCAGAGGATGGGGATCAGATAGGCGGCGAGCGCCCCGGCGCAGGCGGCCGGCAGTGCCGCCCGCAGTGACAGCCGGGCGCGCCGCAGGAGTGCGAGGAGCCCGTGGATCGCGACGATCGCCAGGTAGGGATAGGCGCCCCAGAGGAAGAAGAGCTGGCTGCGGCCGGGATGGCCGAGGAGCAGCGCCGCGCCGAGACCCGCCGCGCCGAAGCCGATCATCATGATCACCCAGGGGTGCCCGAGCAGCCGCGGCCGGCTCAGCAGCCCGAGGACTCCGGACCACATGACGGCCCAGCACAGCAGGCACACCAGTGCCATGCCGAGCGCCGAGGCCGTCGAGGGCTCCACCTCGCTGCCCAGGCCGGTCAGCTCCTGCCAGGCCGTGCGCATGAAGAAGAAGGGAGCGACCACCAGCCCCTGCCGCACGCGGCCGTACAGCACGAACTGCGCGTAGAGGAGACACGCGGAGCTCATCCCGAGCGCGATGAGCGCGACCCAGGGCGGCCGCCGGCGCCTGACCAGCTCGACCGCGGCGACCGTCACCAGTCCGGCGATCAGCAGGGGCAGGTAGGAGGCCTTGGCGCCCATCACCGCGACGAGGAAGATCCCCAGCAGCAGCCACCGGCCGGCGCTCGAGCGGCGGTCGAAGAGGTCGATCAGGAGCAGGACGGCCGGCGCGAACAGGAGCGCTCCGAAGGTCTGGGTGGGGCTCGTCCACGCGAGGTCCGGAACGCCTCCCCAGGTGAAGGAGTCGTTCGCGCCGAGGTACAGGTTCGGGATCGCCACGAAGACCGTGCCCATGACGGCCAGCAGTGACCCCGTCCACGAGCCGATGACGCGCCGACCGGTCATCCCGACGAGGACGACGAACGCGATCACCATGGGGAGCATGCCCAGCCGCAGCAGCAGCACGAGCGGCTCCACGCCGGTGACCCAGCTCGCCGCGGCCAGGTGGGCGTAGACGAACCAGTGGTAGAGCAGCGGCTCGCCGGACACCA
>NZ_JBVJHH010000109.1:0-1933 GCF_055586905.1 Streptosporangium sp. NPDC048886 | reverse complement strand
GCCATGCTGTTTACCCCTTTAACTTTGCGTATTGCCACGAGAAGGATCAGATCTCACGGTGAGATCCATACGCCGACGAGAGTATGACCATGCGAACGCGCCTCCCATGCCGCTGACCAGCGTCTTTCGGATGAGGCGGGCTGGTGTGCCCGGGGTAGGGCGGGCCCTACCCCGGGCCGCCACGGATCGGCCCGGCGCGCCGCCTGGGCGGCGACGAGGTCCACGTCGAAGGTGGCCTCCGGGGAGGATCGGACCGGAGTTGGGCGCCGTGGGAGAAGGGCTACGTCTCGGCCCCCTGCACCCGGACGGCCCAGGAGGAGGTTGACGCATCCCAACTCGGGGGTGCCACAGTGGCCGACACGACCAACGAGGCCGCTTTGAGCAGTGCAATCACCCAGCTCGCAGGGAGCCTCGACAGTCCGCCTCCGCCAGGCCATACCGGCCGCAGGTGCCGCTGTGGTCGCCGCAGCGCCGGCAGCTGGCCACCGCAAGCGTGGCCGACGACCCGGACAAGCTGGTGGCCTTCCTGCGCTGGCAGGCGTTGCGGGTGTCCGGGCCGCTGCGGCGGATTACTCAGGACGCCTCGACCGGGCCGATCCCGGTGGCTGCCGCGCACGCCGCCGATGACCCGCACGCCTGCTCTGCGTCAGCGCAGGCGGCCAGGTGCGCTGAAGTCGGCTTGCGCGATGTGCGCCCGCCGGTGTGGCGGCCTCAGAAGGCGGCGACGGTGGCCGGGGCGCGTTCGGCGCGGCTGAGCGCCCGCAGGACGCCGGTCGGGCCGTGGCGGCGTACGGCCAGGCGGGCCAGCAGGCCGATCACCGTGTCGACGGCACCGGTTGGGAGAGTGGGCGTCGCGACGCCCACGCTGACCGCCAGGTCGTCGGAGTGGACCGCGAGTTCCATCATCCGGGTGATCAGCATGTCGTCGAGCGACAGTGACCACGGTCCCCACAGCGGGATGCGCACCGGCCGGTCCGCCGCCGAGGCGAGGGAGCCGTCCAGTTCTTCGAGGGCCAGGTCCACGCGCGTCACCAGTGCAGCGTGTCCTTCGGCCGAGACCTCTTGGCCGCCCTGCCGGATGCGGACGTTGATGTCGTCGTCGAGGTTCGCGCCGATCCAGCGCACCCGGCTGTAGTGCTCCAGCAGGGCGACGGTCTCCTCCTGCGGCACCGGGCTGGTCAAAAGCGGCGGAATGGCCAGGATCTGGTAGGCCAGGTGGCCCGCCAGACCGGCCACGCTGAACTCCGGCAGCGCGCTCGGCCGGCTCCAGGCGGCGGCGACCGCCGGATCGCGCAGCAGATCCGCGGCCGAGCGGGCGGTGAACAGGAAATCGGCTTTGGTGTCGGTCATTTCCCTACCCTTTCCAGTGAATTCCAGCTGTGCGGGCCATGCGGTGTCCGCCACCGGCGACGATTATGGCCGGGGCGCCGTGCGATCGGGCACGCCCGCTACCATCCGGTGCCCGCCGGGCAGTGAGGGGGAGGGAGCACGAGGCGGCGATGGCGGCGACGGTCTCCGGCGCGGAGGCCAGCCCATCAGCCGCCATGTCGGCGACGACCTCCAGACGGTCGGCGCCGTCTTGCTCGGCGGCCACGGCGTCGCGCACGTTCAGCGCGATCACTTCGAGGAGGGATCCGGCCATGACGAGAGGTCCAGGGCGGCGTCATGATCCAGCGGAAAGACGGGCCGCTTCAGGCTCCGGTACGGCAGCCGCTGTAGGTCCTGGTCAACACCGCCCGGAGTGAGCGCCAGCATCCAGTCGGCGGCGGCCTCGAACAGCTCCGGTTCCAGGTAACCGATCTTGACGGCGACCACGTCAACGTGGGCGATCTCCACCCCTAGGTTCTGTTTTGTGGATCATTGAACGTTAAGTGCGGGCCTCGCTGATTCTTCGCGCTGCGCGCGGTCCGTGCTCGGGCTGTGGCTTTTGGGG
>NZ_JBVJHH010000108.1:0-2051 GCF_055586905.1 Streptosporangium sp. NPDC048886 | reverse complement strand
CACCACGCCGATCAGGGCCCCGGTGAACCGCCAGCCGAACGGGGTCATGCCGAAGAGCTGCTCACCGACGCCGATCATCCACTTGCCCAGCGGCGGATGGACCACGTAGGAGGCGCACTTGTCGATCTCGGCCGGCGCGCACTGCTGCCAGATCTCCGTGCTGTTCTGCATCAGGAGCTTGTCGGCGTCCTTGACGGCGTTCCGCTCGGCGCCGAAGTTGATCAGCGCCCACGCGTCCTTGGCGTAGTACGTCTCGTCGAACATGACCGCGTGCGGGCGCCCCAGGTCGACGAAGCGCAGGACCGCCCCGAACGCGGCCACCAGCAGCGGGCCGAGCCAGCCCCACAGGGCGCCGCCGCGCATCGGGGGCACCAGCCGGTCGCGCACGGAATCCGCCGATCCGCCGCCCGGCTGGGGCTCCGGCTGCTTGGGCGCCTGGTTGGTGAAGTCGGTCACGGCCACCCGGACATCGTACGGGCCCCTCCACCCGGGGAACCCGGGAAACACCGCCTACATGCCTAATTAGGGAACTTCTCCCCCTGCTGAAACCCCACTTGGGATGGGATCTCATCGGGAATGGGGGAGGATGGCATGGTGATGGACAACGGCAGGCTGGTGCTGGCGGGGGCTCCGATCGGGCAGGTGGGTGACGCCTCACCCCGGCTGCGGGAGGCGTTGGAGGCCGCCGACGTGGTCGCGGCCGAAGACACCCGCCGCCTGCGCCGCCTGGCCGGCGAGCTGGGCGCGGAGATCCGGGGCAGGATCGTCTCCTACTACGACGCCAACGAGGCCGGCCGGGCGGCCGAGCTCCTGCAGGCCCTCCAGGAGGGCCGGACCGTCCTGGTCATCACCGACGCGGGCATGCCCGGCGTCTCCGACCCCGGCTACCGCCTGACCAGCCTGGCCGTCGAGGCCGGGATCACGGTCACCTCGCTGCCCGGCCCGTCGGCGGTCACCACCGCGCTGGCAGTCTCCGGCCTGCCCAGTGACCGCTTCTGCTTCGAGGGCTTCCTGCCGCGCAAGCCCGGCGAGCGCGCCCGCAGGCTGGAGGGCCTGGCGCGGGAGGAGCGCACGATGGTGTTCTTCGAGGCGCCGCACCGGCTGGCGGCCGGGCTCGGGGCGATGGCCGAGGCGTTCGGCGCCGACCGTCCCGCGGCGGTCTGCCGGGAGCTCACCAAGACCTACGAGGAAGTACGGCGGGGCGGCCTGGGAGAGCTGGCCGAGTGGGCGGCCAAGGGCGTCAAGGGGGAGATCACCGTGGTCGTCGCCGGGCACGTCCCGGAGGACCTGCCGCCGGTCATCGAGGACCTGGTCGCCGAGGTCGTCCGCCGCGAGGAGACGGGGGTGCCCAGGAAGCAGGCGATCGTCGACGTCGCCAAGGCCGCCGGGATCCCCAAGCGGGAGCTCTACGACGCGGTCCACCGCGGCTGACGCGCTCCGAGGCCGCGAGGGCGGTCCTGAGGGCGATCCAGCGAGCGGTGCTGCGAGAGCGGCCCCGCGAGGGCCGGTCCCGCGAGGGCGGTCCCACCGGCTCCGGAGAGGGCTCCGCGACGGTGTTCGACGGTGTTTCAGGGCGGCGGAATGCGAAATGATCGCTGTTGCTCCATCACCAAAGATGATTTATCACCATAATTCTGCAGATGGGATCAACGCGGAACCGGCTGTCGCCGCCCATGCCGGGGGACGCCCTGTGGGGCTGGCTCGGCCCGCTGCTGGTGACCGCGTTCGGGGCGGTCCTGCGCTTCACCGGCTTGGAGCGCCCGCACGCGGTCATGTTCGACGAGACGTACTACGTCAAGCACGCGTTCGCGCTGATCACCTACGGCGTGGAGCGGGCCTCGCTCGGCACGATCGAGGACCCGGTCGCCGACCGGATGCTCATCGCCGGCGACACCGACATCTGGGTCAGGTGCACCCCTCCCGACGCCGACCCCTGCCCGCTGTACGTGGCCCATCCGCCGCTGGGCAAGTGGATGATCGGCGTCGGCGAGCAGCTCTTCGGCATGACCCCGTTCGGCTGGCGCTTCGTCGCCGCCCTCGTGGGCACGCTC
>NZ_JBVJHH010000107.1:0-2222 GCF_055586905.1 Streptosporangium sp. NPDC048886 | reverse complement strand
CCCCACCTCCTGCGGTGTGGTCGCGGGTTATCGGGGTGTGGTCGGGCAGAACTCGGCGTCGAGCACGTTGGTGAGGACGCCGAGGCCGCTCCAGTCGCCGTTGACCTGGCTGACCAGTAGGTGCTTGCCGTCGCGTGATCCCATGGCGTAGCTCCAGGACCCGTAGGTGGCGCCGCCGTTGCCCCAGAGCGCGACGCCGCACGACAGTTTCTGGGTGAAGACGCCCAGCCCGTAGTGGGTGTCGGGGATCCATGGGTAGGCCTTGCCGTTCACGCTGGTGTCGACGGGGTTGTCGAACATCTCGTGCTGCTGGGCGGGCGGCAGCAGGCGTCCGCCCAGCAGCGCGCGGAAGAAGCGCTGGAGGTCGCCGGTGGTCGAGACGATGCCGCCGGCCGCCCAGGAGAAGGACTGGTTCATCTCGGTCGCGTCGTGGATCGTGGGGTTGGGGCCGGAGGTGAACAGGGTGGAGTAGTGCCGGGGGTGCGTGCCGCGGATCTTCGCCTCACGTCCCGGCAGGTAGGTTCCGGTCAACCCGAGCGGGCGGATGATGCGCTGGTAGAGCTCCTGGCCGTAGGTCCTTCCCGTCGCCTTTTCGATGATCATGGCGGCCAGGTAGTAGTTGGTGTTGGAGTAGCCGAAGCCCTTGCCCGGATCGAAATAGGGCCCGGCGGGGTTGGTCAGACCGATCTTCACCAGCTGCTCGGGGGGGTAGGAGTCGTAGCGGTGCTCGTACCAGGCCTCACCGACGCCCTTGGCGAAGAACTCCTCGTCGTTGCCGTAGTTGTAGATGCCGCTGCTGTGGTTGAGCAACATCCGGATGGTGATCTTGCGGCCGTCGTAGCCGTTGCCCTGGATGAGGCCGGGCAGCCACCTCTCCACCGTGTCGTCGAGCTTCAGCTTGCGCTCGGCGGCCAGTTGCAGGACCACGGTGGCGGTGAAGGTCTTGGTGGTGCTCCCGATGCGGAAGCGCTCGTGCTGCTGCCGCTTGCGGCCGGTCTCGGTGTCGGCCACGCCCGCTGCGCCGAACCATGTCCCCTCGCGGTCGCGGACCTCGGCGACCATGCCGGGGGCGCCTGCCTTGGTCACGGCGGCGTCAAGGGCGCGCTGCACCGCGGGGTGAGCCGCAGCGGTGCCGGCGGATGCCGCGGGGGCCGCCATCGTGGAGGCCGTCACGGCCAGCGCGGCGGCGATCAGGGCCGCGTTGGCAGAAGGAGTTCTGGTCATTTCAGTTCCTTTCGGCAAGCTCGCGCCCATATGGGGCCGAGCACGGATCGGGGTGGGCGCAGGTGCTCAGCGCGCCATCTGGCGGTGCGGCGCAGGCGCGGCCGTGGCCGCGGAGACTCCGCCTTCGGCGGCGGTCACTCCGGCGGCGGTGATCACCCTTGCGGCGATCACCCCGGCGGTGATCACTCCGGCGGTGGCCAGCGCGGTGGCCAGCGCCAGCGCGGCCAGGGCGGTGAGGGTCGGGGCGTCGGGATGGATCAGGGACTGGCCGCGTACCGCCTGCCAGGTCACGATCGCGACCAGGCCGCTGTAGCCGAGGGCGGCGACGCCGACCAGGCGGGCGCGGACCTTCTCCTCGCGCAGCCAGGCGTGCTTGGCGGCCAGGGCGGCCAGCACCGCGGTGAGCAGCAGGAGCACCTGGATGCCGTGCAGGGCGACGAAGTGCGGCACCCGGAAGTCGCCGCCGGTCACGCTCCAGCCGGTCAGCGGCATGCCGTGGCCGTCGGGGTCGCCGATGCCGTGGCCCTGGTACATCGGCACCGGGGTGCCGTTGGCGTCGGTCACCGTGCGGGGGTGGATCTCGGCGGTCAGCCAGTAGAGCGGTACGAGCATGCCGAAGGTGGCCAGGGCGAGTCCGGTGCGGATCGCCCGGTTCAGGGCCGGGCCGCCGGTGCGCTGGATCAGCACGATGACCGCGATGATCAGCTGTGTGATGAGGATGAGCATCACGCCGTAGGTGAGGATGGGGACCAGGGCCAGGGTGACCGGGTCGGTCTGGTCGGCGTTGAAGTGGCTGAAGGTGCCGCGTGCGGCCTGGACGGTGATGGCGCCGACCTCGGTGATCGCGGCCAGTGCGAAGACCGTGCCGACCCACCGGCCCAGCCGTTTTCCCTTGCGTAGTTTGGTCAGCAGCCATGCCAGGGTGGCGGCGTAGAGGGCGAAGGCGAAGCCGAACTTGAGCGGTTTGACCCACACCGACTCATCGAGCAGGGTCCGGG
>NZ_JBVJHH010000106.1:0-2487 GCF_055586905.1 Streptosporangium sp. NPDC048886 | reverse complement strand
GTCCGCAGCGAAAAGGGCATCCGTTTCGGTGGACGCCCTCTCCCAGTCGCTGTGTGATCACCCAACCCGGTGAACGTTCCCGGTCACCGCACTAGGCTGCCGCCTGGCGGTTGTAGAAACCGGCGATCTGATCCCACTCCTCGCGCAGGTTCTTCTCAAAGGTGCTCTCCAGCAGGCCGCCGACCCCGAACACCTTTGCTTCCAGCTCGTAGTCCACGATGATGCGGCAGCCGTCGCCGCGTTCCTCCGCTCGCAGGGTGCCCTCTTCGCGGAGCTTGTCGGCGAGGGTGCTCGGCGTGACCCTCCACTGGTACACGCGGGCGGACTTGTTGAACTGTCCGTCCTCGGTCTGGCGGAAGCCCGAGCCGAGGAGCTTCGCCACTGGCCCGGGCAGCGACATCTGCTTGGCGAACGTGGTGGTGCGGGTCAGCTGCCCGTCAGCATCCGCAAGGCTGGTAGTGCTGTAGTCGACGTAGCGCAAATGCCCCTGGTATAGATCTTCTGCCCGGCTCCGGTCGAAGAACCAGCCGAAGAACGCAGCCGGCTCGCCGTGGAGGTCGTGGCTCATTGTGAATTTCCCCATTCCACTACTATATGTGTTCGACTGATTACAAAAAAGGCGGCTTGCTGGACATCGCCTCGCCGGCCGTCTTCAGGCAGCACCCGGCCTTGGGGCCTTCGACCTCGATCTCGCCGTCCGGGCGGCTGGAGGGCGATCCTGTAGGGGTCCGGCCCACATAAGCCCAAAACCCACATTCGATCTTGCTGGGCTGCTGATGTACCGGATAAACGCACCCGAGTCGCGCGGCGGCCGTTCCGGTGAACCCGCAGGTCGCCGATACCTTGGCGACGGCCATGTACCGGATAACCGTCCCTTATCCGGTACATCAACCCTTGTCCGCCGCGCGCCGCCCCTCAGGCTCCTCGCCGGCGAGCAACACCTGGTGAATGTGGGTTTGGGCTTATATGGGCCGGACCTCGTCCTGCTTTGCAACGGCTGGCCGCCGCGCAGGACGAACCCGATGACCTCGCCGCTGTGGGGCATCCGTACCGTCAGCGTGCCGGTGGGGTGGAGTCCGAGAGTCAGCCGGTCTGATCACCGGATCGGACCGATCGGCGTTCCCAGGCCAGGGCCGCGACCACACCGATGGCATAGGCGACCAGGTCCCATGGGTCGGGGAACGCACCGACCAGGACACCGCCGATGCCCGGCGGGGTCATGCCGACTATTTGGTAGAACTCGACGGCGGCGGCGATCGCGGCCGTGGCCAGGGTGCGGCGTGCGGCGGTGGTGCGCCACAGCAGCCCCAAGGACGCGTAGACCAGCATGGTGGCGCCGACGTCGCTCACGTAACCGCGGATGAACGGTTGTCCCGGGCCCCGGTAGAAGAGGGTGAACGCGCCGACGGCGAGGGCGACGCCACCCAGAAGGACCATGGCACGGCGCATGTGATTGACATCTTCTCCGAATCTCAACGATCAGGACGAACCTGATCATAGAGCTCGTCCCTTATGGCGGCATGCTGATTGCGGCAGGTCAGCGACCGCGGTGGAGCGCCATGGCGACGGCATGCCAGCACGCTGGAACATAGTGACGATCCATCCGGAATGAGGCCCGACCAGATGAAACAGTGCCCCGCGTGGTGCGAGGAAGAGCACTCCAACACCCGTTCATGATCCACCGAATGTGGGTTTTGACCTTTGTGAGGGCCTCCGCTCCCGAACGTGTCCTCAGCCGCCATCTGGGCCGGTGACCGGATAGAACACCGGTTCTGTCCCGCTCCCGGCGCGGCGTCTGACCAGATCGCCTATCGCTACATAAAGTAGTTAATTACTACTGTATGTAATGCTTGGGTTGGATCCACCAGGAAGCCGCTCCGTCACGGCCGTCCATCCCGGGTACATCCCAGCCCGACCCCAAGGAAAAGACCATGCCCCGAACCCGCACCGAGCTCCTGGCCACGAGCACCGTCGGCGCGCTGCTCACCCTCGGCGCCCTGACCCTGCCCACGGCCGTCTTCGCCGGACCCGCCGGCGTGCTCACCCCGGCCGGCTCCGCGCACGCCGCGCCCGCGGATCCTCCCCCCAACGCCGACGTCCTCGTCTACCTCGACGCAGACCTCGCAGACATCCACGCACACATCGACATAGGGGGGTGAGGCCGCACCGTCGGCGCCCTCGGGGGTCCGGCCGCTCCCCGCGGCGGCCGCGGCCGCGTTTGGTCGCCCTCCGGGCCGTGCGGCGCCGCGCCGATACCGGACAGTGCGTTGATTCTGATCGATCCGCCCCGGTAACGATCATGTAGCGTCCGGTCGGATGCGGGCCGCGGGCGGCTGGAATGGGAGACATGCCGTTCCTGCCGCGCCGCCGTTCCTCCCGAGCTGATGTGCCTGTCGTTGCGGCGGAGGTGGTTCCGCCGCAGTTGCGTACTCCCCGGTCGGCCGCGTGGTGGATCGTGCCGGTCACGCTGCTGGTGGGTGGTGTGGT
>NZ_JBVJHH010000105.1:0-3039 GCF_055586905.1 Streptosporangium sp. NPDC048886 | reverse complement strand
CCGGTGGCCATGGCCGCCGTCGACGACGACTGGTACGAGTGCACCCTCGGGGGCGCCCCCTGTCCTGCCGGCGATCCGATGGACACCTACATCAACGATGTGGACCTGACCGACAGCTGGGACATGCACTACCGCGACCAGATGTGGGTCGGCAAGTCCTACGCCAGTAACATCGCCAAGCGCTGGCGCGCCTACATCCAGTTCCCGCTCCCCCCGTCAAGCGACCCGTTCTGGGGCTCCACGATCCAGAACGCCGACCTGGAGCTGTGGAACTACCTGTCCAACGACTGCGGCGAGTACGTCGGATCCGGAATCACCGCGCGGCGGGTCATCTCCGACTGGGACCATCTGACCCTGCAGTGGAACGCCCAGCCGTCGGTCACCGGCGCGGGCGCGGACAACGAGCCCGGGGCCTACAGCCCCGACTGCTCCGGCTCGATGAACTACGAGCACGACCTCATCCACTCGGTCGACGCCATCGTCCAGGAATGGGCCAACGGGGAACCGAACTACGGATTCCAGCTCACCGCGGGTGACGAATCCGAACTGCGGAACTGGCGCCGCTACCGCAGCCGGGAGCAGACCAGCGGCTACCCCGCCCACGGCCCCCGGCTCACAGTCGACTTCGAGCCACCGGCCCCTCGCCGGCGCGAGACGGTCGTCATCGCGACCCCCGACCTCCTGGGCACGTTTCCCGAGTACGAGGAGGCGATCGAGCGGTCGACGTACACGCCGGACAGCTTCGACGAGGTCGCGTCGATAGGACTCAGCCCGGAGATCGCGGCCAAGGCCGAGACGCAGCGTGACGGGCAGCCATATTTCGTCGGGACGGACAAGCTGGACCTCCCAGAGCAACCCGTGGAAGCGGACGAGCCCACGGACCCGGACGGAGAGGACACTCTTGTGCCCCGCGTGGTCGGCCATGAGCCCGCGGCCGACGCCACAGATGTGCCTCTCGACGCCAAGGTGCAGGTCACGTTCTCCGAACCGGTCGGCGGCGCGGTGGTATCTGTGAAAACGGCACAGGGCACGGCGATCACCGGCACGACGGCGCGCGACAGTACCGAGAAGATCGTGACGTTCAGTCCGCAGGATCCACTGAAGCCGGGCTTGACGTACACGGTCGAGGTCTCAGAGGCGATCGATTCGTCGGAAAATGTGATGGACCCCTACACCTGGTCCTTCACCACGCTGCAGCAGGCTGCGGGCCACTGGACCTTCGATGAAGGAGACGGCCGAACGGCTGCGGACTCCTCGGGAAATCGCCACGATGCGACGCTGAACGACACAGCGGCGTGGATCGCCGGCAAGACCGGGAACGCGATCTCCAACACGCTGGCGCAGGCGCGGATCGCCGCCTCCCAGTCGGCGGCCAAGCAGGGCAAGGCCGTCGAGGTCGCCGACGAGACGACTGCCACCGGCATCACCTACGCCCAGCCCGACGGGAAGACATTCAAGACCGAGGTCACGGCTGGTCCGGTGCGGACCAGGCAGGGCAGTGGCTGGGTGCCGATCGACACCACCCTGGCCGAGCAGGGCGGCAGGCTGCGGGCCAAGGCCCTCGCCGAAGGCGCGGTCGTGGAGATCTCCGCCGGTGGCACGGACCCGTTCGTGAAGATGGCCGCCGACGGGAAGTCCTACGCGCTGCGCTGGCCGACGCCGCTGCCCAAGCCGACCGTCAAGGGCAGTGTCGCCACCTACACCGACGCCGCCGGTACGGGGGCCGACCTGGTGGTGACGGCGCTGCCGACCGGGTTCCGGCATGAGGTGGTGCTGCGCCAGCGGCCCGCCAAGCCGCTGCAGCTGCGGATCGGCGTCGACGACGAGGGCCTGACCCTGACCGAGGGCAAGGGCGGCCGACTGCTGCTGAAGAGCAAGGACAAGAAACTGGTCGCCTCGTCGGCGCGCCCGGCCATGTCGGACGGCGGCGGCAAGGGCCGGCTCGCGTCGGCCAAGCGCGGCGAGGCCGGTACGGACGTGGTCACCAAGGACGGCCGTACGGAGCTGGTAATCAAGCCGGACCAGGCGTTCCTCGCGGACACCGGCACCACCTACCCGGTGCGCGTGGCCGCGGCGGTCACGCTGCCACTCGGCGCCGACGTCGAGGTCACCACCTACGACACGGTCGACTTGCCCGCCTTCCCCGACAACCAATACCTCACCGCCGGCACCATGACAGGCGGGTTCAAGGCGCGGACGCACCTGCGCTTCGACACCACGGGCCTGCAGGGCAGCACGGTGACCGCCGCCACATTGTCGATGCACACCATCGACGCCCACACCTGCGGCCCCGCGCTCACCAACGGCATCCAGGTCGCCCGCCTGACCGGCGCCTGGGACCCGGACAACCTGTACTGGGCCAACAAGCCCGCCCACACCACCGAGGACGCCTCCACCAACTTCAAGGGCGTCAACCAGGACTGCGAGCCCTGGCCGGACAGCATGGACTGGAACGTCACCGGCATCGCCCAGGACTGGGCCGCCGGCGCCGCCAACCACGGCCTGGTGCTCAAGTCGCCCGGCGAGACGAACATCAACAACTACCGAACGTTCACCTCCGCCGAGGACACCGACTTCAACATCCCGCCGAAGCTGACCGTCACCACCAGCGGCCCCGCATCCGCGCCGACCGTCTCCGGTCTGGCCATCACCCCGGCACAGAACGTCAACGGCACCACCGTGACCAGTTCGCTCACCCCGCAACTGGCCGCCACCGTCGCCGACACCGCGACCAGCTCGCTGACCGGCGAGTTCGAGATCGAGCACGACCCGGCCGCCACCGGGCAGGGCACCGGCCAGATCTGGACCGGCGCCTCGCAGGCGGTCACGTCCGGCGGGCAGGCCACCGTCAGCGTCCCCGCGGGCAAGCTGACCGACGGCTGGAAGATCCGCTGGCGATCCCGCGCCGTCAACGCCACCGCCGCAACCACCTCGGCGTGGTCGGACTGGCAGACGGCCACGGTCGACGTGCCCAACCCCACGGTCGGCGCCTTCCAGGTCACCCCCTCCCAGGTGGTGAACGGCGTCATCACGGCCACC
>NZ_JBVJHH010000104.1:0-3167 GCF_055586905.1 Streptosporangium sp. NPDC048886 | reverse complement strand
CCCATGACGTCGAGCGCGGCCAGGACGGCCTGCCGGGTGGCGGCCGAGACACCCGGCTTGCCGTTGAGCACCCGGCTCACGGTCGCCTCGCTCACTCCTGACTGGGCGGCGATGTCGGCCAGCCGGATGCCCGCTCCCTCGGGGCGGGACCGCGAGGTCTGCGTGAGTTCACCGTCCATCAGAAGTACCCCACCATGCTGCTGAATTGGGCGCAACCCCGACGGTATTCAACGCCCTGGATGTGAAACTCGTTTCCGAAAGTTTTCGTAAACTGTAACATCCCTTGCTCTCTGTCACGGCCGTCACCTCGTATGCGGCCGGAAATCCCCTAATTCGCTACTTAGCTACTCATCAGGAACAGGGAAGTAACCAGCAGATGTGCGATTTCTAACGACATCTATGGACACGCGGGCAAGTAGCGCGATGTACTACCTCATCAATCACACGGCTGGATCCGGGCAGTGGCGCCCGGGGGGAACGAGCGCGCATGAGTACCGTCGTCCTCGACAATGTGACCAAGGTCTACCCCGGCGGGTACCTGGCGGTTGACCGCATGAACCTGCGCGCCGAAAACGGGGAATTCCTCGTTCTGCTGGGGCCCTCCGGCTGCGGCAAGTCCACGCTGCTCCGGATGATCGCCGGCCTGGAGGAGGTCACCTCCGGGGACCTGTGGCTGGGCGGCACGCTCGCCAACGACCTCGCCCCGCGCGACCGGGACGTCGCCATGGTCTTCCAGAACGGCGCGCTCTATCCGCACCGCACGGTGCGCGGCAACATGGCCTTCCCCCTGGAGATCGCCAAGGCCGACCCGGCGATGGTCAGGGAGCGCGTGACGGAGCTGTCCAAGGCGCTGCACATCGACGAGACCCTCGAGCGCCGCCCTGGAACGCTCTCCGGCGGCCAGCGCCAGCGTGTCGCGATGGGCAGGGCGATCGTCCGCCAGCCCTCGCTCTTCCTGATGGACGAGCCGCTGTCCAACCTCGACGCGGGCATGCGCACCGAGCTCCGCATGGAGATCTCCTCGCTGGTCCGATCCCTCGGCGTGACCACGATCTACGTGACGCACGACCAGGTCGAGGCCCTGACGCTGGCCGACCGGATCGCCATCATGAACCGCGGCGTGCTCCAGGACGTCGGCACCCCCGCCCAGGTATACAACGACCCGGCCACCGCCTTCACCGCCGCCTTTCTCAGCTCCCAGCAGCTCAACCTGCTCGCGGCCACCGTGCGCACCCCGCAGAACCAGTTCATCCTGCTGGACTTCGGGGTCCACCAGATCATGATCCCTTGGACCGATCCCAGGGCCTACGCCATCTCCCAGCACGTCGGCCGCCAGATCATCGTCGGCCTGCGCCCGGACTGCCTGGCCCCGGTCCCCGAGACGTTCGAGGGCCCCACCTTCCTCGGCCGCGTCCGGGCCCTGGAGTATCACGGCCACGAGTGGCTCGCCTACGTCGAGAGCGGCATCCCCACGGTGGCCGTCCCCGAGCCTCCGGACCCCCGGCACAAGGCCCGCGGCCTGGCGGCCGCCGCCCCGGGCGGCCGGGCCCGCGCGGTCATCAGGCGCCTGCTGCCCGGCTCCGGATTCGACCCCGAGCCCGAGCAGGCCCAGGAGCAGGTCGGCGGGACCCACCGCCGGGCAGACCTGATCGTCCGCGTCGGCTCCCGCCCCGTCTGGCGGACCGGCGAACCGGCCCGCGTGGGCGTCGACACCACCCGCCTGATGCTCTTCACCCCCGACGGCTCCCGGATCGACCCCCCGCACCGCTGACCGGCCGGCCCGGCCCCGCCGTACCCCGCGTGGCCCGCCGTACCCTGTCCGGCCCCGCGTCCGCCGGGTCCGCCCCGGGATCAGCGGCCGATGATGGAGACGATCTCGACGACCCGGGCGGCACGGTCCAGCTCCGCCCGGTGGAAGGACGGCCCTTCGGGGCGGGCGAGGACCAGGTGCAGGCCCGCGCCCGGCACCGGGAGACTCATCAGACGATGGCTGCCCGAGGCGAGGGTCGAGGGGCGCAGGGGGGTGAGATCGCCCGCCTTGACGCCGAGGAGGCCGCCTTCTCCGTCGAGCGCGGCGGGGGCCTGCCAGCTCCGGTGGACGAGCTCACCGCTCCCCGAGGACAAGGCGACCGCCCATTCGGCGCTCAGCAGGCCGGGCACGGCGTCCACGAGGGTGGCGAAGGCCCGGGCGGGGTCGGTCGCGACATGTTTGAGCAGGTCGTAGTCGGGGGCGGCGCCGGGGATCTCCCGGGTGGGCCAGACGGCCTCGACGCGTATGCCGGGCACGACGGACAGGCGTTCCCGGACCGTCTCGGCGTCGGCGGCGCCGGGCCAGGCGACGGTGAAGTCGTCCACGGCCCGGCCGGTCTCGCGCTCCAGCACCGTCACCTGGAGGATGTCGGCCCCCAGCGTGCCGAGCACCCGGGCGACCTGCCCCAGGGCGCCCGGACGGTCAGGGAAGGACACCCGTAGCCGCAACATCATTGTCGATCACCTCTCTTTGGACAGCCAGGGTGTCCTAGACAGGTTTCACGAAGGTTCCGGGGAGATGTCCAGGATAAGACCTGGCATCCGAAAACATCAGTCCTGACAGGGCGCAGCGCCGGAGGATGCCGAGCACCTCGTGGCCGCTGAGCCGGGCGGAGGGCGGCACCGCCGTACCACCGGCCTTGACCACCGCCGGGACCGGGCCGCGGGCGGCCCGGGTGACGCACGTGCCGAGGAGAGGGATAGGCCGGATACGGCCGATCCCCGGGGAAAGGGGGGTCGGCTCTCCCGGAGGGGCGACCCCCGAGAGGGCGGCCGGGTCCCCGGGAGAGGGGGCGGCGGAGGATCCCCAGGACAGAAGTGTCGGCGGGGATCCCCAGGAGAGGGATCCTCAGGAGAGGAGAGAAGGGTCGGCGGAGGCCCTCCGGGAGAGGAGGGTCAGCGGAGGATCTTCGGGCCCGAACCCGTGGAGCCGCGCACGATGAACTCCGGCTGGAAGATGAGCTCGGAGTGCTGCACGGGTGCGCCGGAGACGGCCTCCAGCAGGGTGTGCACCGCGGCGGTCACCATCGACTGGACCGGCTGGCGGACGGTGGTCAGCGGCGGATCGGTGAAAGCGATCAACGGCGAGTCGTCGAACCCCACCACCGACACCTCCCCCGGCACCGACAACCCCCGAT
>NZ_JBVJHH010000103.1:0-3279 GCF_055586905.1 Streptosporangium sp. NPDC048886 | reverse complement strand
GCCGGTAGGCCCCTCACCTGGGGTTCGGGGCACAGCCCCAAAAGCCACAGCCCGAGCACGGACCGCGCGCAGCGCGAAGAATCAGCGAGGCCCGCACTCAACGTTCAATGATCCACAAAACAGAACCTAGCCCGGACCGTCCCTAGCCCGGACCGTCCTTCTTAGTCCGGACCGCCGCCGGAGACGGGCGGCGGCCCCGGAAGGGCGGAGGGGTCCCGGAAGGGAGGAGGAAGGGTCCGGCGCTCCGGACGGGCACCGGATCCGGCCCGACGTGGAGCGGCCGCCCGCGTCACCGGCGGTCCGTGCCTGTCGCCATGCGCGGCTCAGGCGTCCGGGTCTCCGTTGAGGACGTGCGCCACCCATTCCAGCGGGCCGGTGCGGAGCGCCTCCTCCGCGAGGCGTTTCGCCGAGGCCGTCTGCAGGGCGGCGAGTGAGCTGTCGATCCACGGCTGGACGTTCCGGTGACCCTGCTCCCGATACTCGACGGCCTGGATGAGGCATTCCAGCTTGTCGGCGTCGCGGGCGCAGCGGGCTTCGAGACTGGTCTTCTCCTCGTACTCGCCGACCGCGCCGCCGATGACCTCGGCGACGGCCGAGGGGACGCCGCGCGTCTGGTCGGCGGTGACCTCCTCGTTGGAGGCCGTCTTGAGATAGCGCTTGGCGAGGTAGGGGATGTCGGTGATCCGCGTCTCCTGGGAGTCGTGGAACAGGCTCATGAACGCCGCGCGTTCGGGGTCGCCGCCTTCCATCGCCGCGATCACGGTCGCGATGACGGCCGCCCGGAAGGAGTGGTCGGCGATGCTCTCGGGGTCTCGCACGCCCGCGACCAGCCACCCCGTGCGCCGGTAACGCTTGAGCAGCCCCATCTCGTACAGCAGGCCCGTCAACCTGGCCAGTTCCTCCTCCATGGTGTCCCCTTTCACCCTCGATGGACCATGCGTAGACCATCCCCCCAGGCCGCCCCCGGAACCCCGGCGACACGCCGACCTCGACGGAGGCCGATCCCGGACCGGTGGACCGTTCACCGCACCGGATGGACCTTTCACCGCAAGCCCTGCCCAACTGACCGCGACCCGGCGCCACCTGGGCGAAGAGTCCGTCCTCGGGTCTCCTCCCGGGGTACGGTCCCTCCTACGTTGGCCGTGATCCAGATCACATTCATGGGAGGTCCTGTGACCGCCAGGCAACACGATCCATCTGTCTACGAACAGATTCAGGGTGATGCGAGGTTCCAGGAGTTGAAGCGGCGCTTCCGGTCGTGGGCCTTCCCGATGACCGCGGCGTTCCTGGCCTGGTACCTGCTCTACGTGGTGCTGTCCGCCTGGGCGCGTGACTTCATGGGCGCCAAGGTCCTGGGCAACATCAACGTGGCGCTGATCTTCGGCCTGCTCCAGTTCGTGTCGACGTTCCTGATCGCCTGGGCCTACTCCCGATACGCCGAGAGGAAGCTCGACCCGGTGGCCGACGAGATCCGCCACGAGGCGGAGGAAGAGACCGTGGAGGAAGAGGTCGTATGAGCCACCAGACACTGTCGACGATCCTGTTCCTGCTCTTCGTCGCGGGGACATTGGTGATCACCTTCTGGGCCAGCCGCAACACCAAGAGCGCCACCGACTACTACGCCGGCGGCCGGTCCTTCAGCGGCGCCCAGAACGGCCTGGCGATCGGCGGCGACTACATGTCGGCCGCGAGCTTCCTGGGCATCGCCGGGACGATCGCCCTGTCCGGATACGACGGCTTCCTCTACTCGATCGGCTTCCTGGTCGCCTGGCTGGTGGCGCTGCTGCTGGTCGCCGAGCTGATGCGCAACTCCGGCAAGTTCACCATGGCCGACGTCCTGGCCTTCCGGATGAGCCCGCGCCCGGTCCGCACCGCCGCGGGCGTCTCCACCATCGTCGTGTCGATCTTCTACCTGCTGGCCCAGATGGTCGGCGCCGGCGCGCTCGTCGGCCTGCTGCTCGGCGTCACCTCTCCCGGCGGCAAGGCGCTCACCATCGTCGGCGTCGGCCTGCTCATGATCATCTATGTGGTCGTCGGCGGCATGAAGGGCACCACCTGGGTGCAGATCGTCAAGGCCGTGCTGCTCATGGGCGGTGCGACCCTGATCACCCTGCTGGTGCTCGGCAAGTACGGGTTCAACCTCTCCGCGCTGCTCGGCGAGGCCGCCGCGCAGAGCGGCAAGGGCGACGCGTTCCTCAACCCGGGCGGGAAGTACGGCACCGAGGCGCAGGGCCTGGCGGGCAAGCTCGACCTGATCAGCCTGGGCCTGGCGCTGGTGCTCGGCACCGCGGGCCTGCCGCACATCCTGATCCGCTTCTACACGGTCCCCACCGCCAAGGAGGCCCGCAAGTCGGTCCTGTGGGGCATCGGCATCATCGGCGCCTTCTACCTGCTCACCCTCGTGCTGGGCTTCGGCGCCGCGGCGCTGGTCGGCGGCAAGGCCATCGCGGCGCAGGACAAGGCGGGCAACACCGCCGCGCCGATGCTCGCCGAGGCGGTCGGGCAGGCCATCTTCGGCGAGGTCGGCGGCACCATCCTGCTGGCGCTCATCGCCGCGGTCGCCTTCGCCACGATCCTGGCGGTGGTCGCCGGTCTGACGCTGGCCTCCTCCTCCAGCTTCGCCCACGACCTGTACGCCCACGTGTTCAAGCGCGGCGGCGCCACCGAGAAGGAGGAGATCCTGGTCGCCCGGATCTCCTCCTTCGTCATCGGCGCGGTCGCCATCGGGCTCGGCATCCTCGCCCAGGGGCAGAACGTGGCCTTCCTGGTCGCGCTGGCCTTCGCGGTGGCGGCCTCCGGCAACCTGCCGGCGATCCTGTTCAGCCTGTTCTGGAAGCGGTTCAACACCGCCGGCGCGGTCTCGGCCATCTACGGCGGCCTGGTCTCCGCGCTGGTCCTGGTGATCTTCTCGCCGGTCGTGTCGGGCAGCGCCACCTCGCTGTTCCCGGACGCGAACTTCGCCTGGTTCCCGCTGAGCAACCCCGGCCTCGTCTCGATCCCGCTCGGCTTCCTGGCCGGGGTCATCGGGACCCGGCTCAGCAAGGAGTACAACGCCGACAAATACGCCGAGATCGAGGTCCGTTCCCTCACCGGCATCGGCGCCGAGAAGGCCGTCCAGCACTGAGCGGGCCGACCGGCGCCGGGCCGGTCGCTCCGGGGGACGCGGGTGAGGGGTCCGGCCGGGCCACCGCCGGGCCCCGCACCCCCGGGCCGGCGGGGGGCCCCCCGCGCGGCGGGCCGGCGGGGGCCCCCTTAGGGGGGCGCCGCCCGGGGAACCCG
>NZ_JBVJHH010000102.1:0-3537 GCF_055586905.1 Streptosporangium sp. NPDC048886 | reverse complement strand
CTTCTTCCCTCGACAAGAAGAATGATCAACCAAGGGCTGTCTAACTGAGAACTCAGGAGCGGCTTCGCAAGCCACCAAGGTTAAAGATCAAGCTAGGGCGTGTCGCTAAACCCGTTTTGGGTGCTGTGCGGACGAGTCTGGATGTCGTGTCGCGTGAGGTGATCTCTGACGAGGCGTGGGCCGTGATCGGGCCGCTGTTCCCGATGGCGAAGGCGACTGGGCGTCCGGCGCGATGCTCCGGCACATGAGGCGCCGAGCTGACCGGGCAATTTTGACGGGCTTGGCCCCGTCGAGCCTCGCGACAGCGGCATTCACGGATGTTATCGGCTAGAGGCGTATCGCCGTACGGACTAGGTCGGCGACGGCTTTGGATCTGCTGTGTGGTGGCCAGGCGATGACGGTCGTGACGGCCGGTGCGTCCGGCACGGGCACGATGGCGTGATCGTCGCGTAGCTGGGCTCGGAGCGACTCGGGCATGAGAGCGCAGGCCCGTCCGAGCGCGATCAGCTGGGTCAACTGGGTATGGTCGCGAACCTGCGGGCCGGGGCCGTCGGGATAACTCCCATCCCGTCGAGGCCAACGTGGCAGGGGCAGGTCCGTCAGGGCGTTGACCTCGGCCATCGACATGTGGGGTCGGTGAGCGAGGGGATGCCCCGCGGGCAGGACCACGACCTGCCGTTCGGTGTGCAGATCCTCGGTGTCGAATCCGGCCGTCATGTCGTAGGGCCGCTGGAGCAGAGCAACGTCGGCACGCCCGTTGCGTAGCAGGTTTTCCGGTTCGCCGGGCCCGCAGAGCATCACCTCAACTGCGACAGCGCAGGGGTCGGCGGCGTAGGCGTCCAGCAGCTTCGACAACAGTTCTCTGGACGCTCCCGCCTTGGTGGCCAGCACCACGCCGGGCCGGTCTGTGGCGGCGCGGCGGGTGCGGCGCTCGGCGGCTTCGACCGCTTCGAGGGCGAGCCGGGCCTCCTGCAGAAGCACTGACCCGGCCTCGGTCAAAGTGACTGCGCGAGCGGTGCGGTGTAGCAGGACGACTCCGAGCCGCCGTTCGAGCTGCTGGATGGCTCGCGATAGTGGTGGTTGCGCGATCGCGAGCCGTTGTGCCGCCCGCCCGAAGTGCAACTCCTCGGCGACGGCGACGAAGTATCGCATCTCCCGCGTCTCCACCAGGTCATGGTATCCGGCGATGACCACGACCGATACCCGTGCGGTATCGCCGCCCACCCGATCGATCTTGGACGCTGCACCCGGAATCGCAGCAGGATCGAAGTTGTGAGTGAACAGACGATTGCGCTGGTGACCGGCGCGAACAAGGGAATCGGATACGAGATCGCCGCTGGCCTGGGCGCGCTCGGCTGGCGAATCGGCGTGGGCGCGCGTGATCGGCAACGCCGCGACACCGCGGTGGAGAAGCTGCGCGCGGCCGGGACCGATGCGTTCGGTGTGCCGCTCGACGTGACCGACGACGCAAGTGTGGCCGCGGCGGCCGAATTGATCGCCGACCATGCCGGAGGGCTCGATGTTCTGGTCAACAATGCCGCGATCACCGGCGGTATGCCGCAGACACCGACCACGGTCGATCCCGCGACCGTGCGAATCGTCGTGGAAACCAACGTGATCGGGGTCATCCGGGTGACCAACGCGATGCTGCCGATGCTGCGCGCCTCGGCCTCACCGCGAATCGTCAACATGTCCAGCAGCGTCGGCTCGCTCGCCCTGCAAACCGCACCCGGCATCGACATGGGCCCGGTTCCCGCCGCCTACTTGGCCTCGAAGACCTTCCTCAACGCCCTCACGATCCAATACGCCAAGGAACTGGGTGATACCAACATTTTGATCAACTCCGGCTGTCCCGGTTTCACCGCCACCGATCTCAACGGTTTTCGCGGCGTCCGTACACCGCAGCAGGGCGCGGCCATCGCGATTCGCCTCGCTACCCTGCCCGACAACGGCCCGACCGAGGGATTCTTCGACGACGCGGGGACGGTGCCCTGGTGACGCGCACACCGGTGGCCACCATTCCCGTTCTCGAAGTCAGCCGCGCGTCGCGCGTCGGAGGAGAAGCACGACAATGACAAAGGCAGTCAGATACGACGAGTTCGGCGGAATCGAGGTCTTGCGGGTCGACGAGATCGACCGCCCTGTGCCCGGGGACGAGCAGGTCCTCGTGCGGGTCAAAGCGGCAGGCATCAACCCCGGTGAGGCAGCCATCCGAACCGGAGCGATGGCTGACATCTCTCCCTCGACCTTTCCGTCCGGGCAGGGCAGCGATCTCGCCGGGGTTGTCGCGGAAGTCGGCGTCGGCGTGGACCGATTCTCGGTCGGCGACGAGGTGATCGGGTTCTCCGAGAAGCGGTCCGCCCAGGCCGAGTTGGTCCTGGTCGACGTCGACAACCTCACACCCAAACCGCGCAACGTCTCATGGGAGGTGGCGGGCGGCCTGTACGTCGCCGGCGTGACGGCATGGGGGCCGTACATTCCGTGCAACTCGACAAGGGGGAGACCGTTGTCGTCTCCGCCGCAGCGGGAGGAGTCGGCTCGCTCGCTGTTCAGCTCGCGCGCCGTGCCGGAGCCACGGTCATCTGAGCGCATCGCGATCCCGCGCCATTGCTTGAGCTTGTTGAAGCAGCGTTCCACGACATTGCGGCCGCGGTAACGGGCGCGCGGCTCGTCGCCGAAGTCGATCGGCCGGCCCCGCTTCTTCCGGCGGTGCGCGATCTGGTCATCTCGTTCCGGGATCGTCACCGAGACTCCGCGGGCGCGCAGCCAGGCGCGGTTCGCTTTCGACGGGTAGCCCTTGTCAGCGAGCACCCGGTCGGGCCGGGACCGGAGTCTGCCCCTGGCGCCCGCGACGCGGATCTCACTCAGCGTGGCGGCCAGCATGCCGGTGTCGGCCGCTTGCCCCGGCGTGAGGATGAACGCGAGAGCGCGGCCCTTTCCATCGCAGACCAGGTGGTTCTTCGTCGTCAGCCCGCCGCGGGAGCGGCCGATCGCATGATCAGGCGGCTCGTCACCGAACTTCTTGTAATTCGATGAAGCCCCCTGTGGCACGGGGAAGTGTCGCGCCGTGCTGATGCACGCGCACGATCGTGGAGTCGATCGACGCCACCCAGTCCAGATCCCCGGCCTGCTGCGCGAGGGCCTGCGCCCTCTCCAGCACTCGCGCCCACACGCCCTGCCCCGACCACCGGTTGAATGTCTTGTAGATCGTGTTCCAGTTCTCGAACCGCTCCGGCACGTCTCGCCACGGTGCACCCGTCCGGAACCGCCACGCCGTCGCCTCGACCACCGTGCGCCGGTCCACCGGCGGGCGGCCCGTCGACTTCACCGTCGGGAACAGCGGCCCGATCACGGCCCACGCCTCGTCAGAGATCACCTCACGCGACACGACATCCAGGCTCGCCCGCGCAGCACCAAAACGGGTTTAGCGACACGCCCTAGTTTGATCTTTAACCTTGGTGGCTAGTGAGGCCGCGCCTGATTTCTCAGTGAGACAGCCCTTGGTTGATCATTCTTCTTGTCGAGGGAAGAAGATCC
>NZ_JBVJHH010000101.1:0-3825 GCF_055586905.1 Streptosporangium sp. NPDC048886 | reverse complement strand
CAAACGAGCCCTCTCCCGACAACTGTTCAAACTCCTCGAACGCGACCCAGAACCCCTCCAAACAGCCGCTTGACAGATATAGCAGCCTCGAAAACGTACGCTAAGCCAGTTCGCGAAGGTCAGCCGTGACGACTGAGCGCGGCGGCGGCCCGGAGAAGCTTGGCGTACGTACTCCCCTCTCCAGGCCGTCGGGATCTTCCCGGTCAGGCGCTCTACAGGAGTTGGGCCAGGTCGGCGGGCAGCGGCATGGGCTGGGTGAGGCTGACGCGGGCGCGGCCGGTGTTGCCTTCGGGGTAGCGGCCCAGCGCGGAGCCGGGCGCGGCCACGATGATGCGGATGATCTGGCCGATCGCCTCGCGGCGGTCGCGCTGGGCGAGGGCCAGGGCGAACATGGCGATGTGGTTGGCCGTGTGTGGCCAGGGCCACGGCTGGGAGATGATGTGCGCCCGCTCCAGATGCCGCCAACGTGCTGCGGCGTCGGGGGCGGCGCGGGCGGCGTTCATCTCGTTGCGGTAGGCGGCCCGCACACGGGCGGGCATCGGGCGGCCGATCATCGGTCGTTCTCCTTGTCCTTGTCGTTGGTGCAGCAGCCGTCGTCGTTGGTGCAGCAGCCGTCCGTGCACGCGGTTGAGGCGCCCGGCTCGTCGGCGTCGGCGGCGAGGTGGCTGCCGGTGTCGACGTGGCCGGGGACGGCGCAGCAGGCATCGCCGCGCCAGGTCTCGCGGCCCTCCTTCACCGCGACGGCCGCGATGACCAGGGCTGCGATTGGGTCGGCCCAGGACCAGCCGAACAAGCTGTTGAGCGCCAGGCCCACCAGCAGCACCGCGGACAGGTAGGTGCACAGCAGCGTCTGCTTGGAGTCGGCCACGGCGGAGGCGGAACCGAGCTCGCGACCGGCGCGGCGCTGCGCGGCCGACAGGAACGGCATGATGGCCATCGAGAGGGCGGCCAGGATCAGGCCGGGCGTGGAGTGCTCGGCCTCACCGACGCCGGCCAGGGCGCGTACGGCGTCGACCGTGACATAGGCGGCCAGCGCGAAGAACGAGACCGCGATCACCCGCAGCGCCGTTCGTTCCCGCTTCTCGTGGTCGGCGGCGGAGAACTGCCAGGCCACCGCCGCCGCGGAGGCGACCTCCACGATCGAGTCGAGGCCGAAACCGATCAGCGCGGCCGAGGAGGCCATCGTCCCAGCGGTGATGGCGACCACGGCCTCGATCACGTTGTAGGTGATCGTCGCGGCCACCAGCAGCCGGATACGGCGCCGCAGTACGGCACGCCTGGTCGGCGCGGGCCCGAGACCGGGCAGGTTCAGCGCCGTCATGCGATCGTCCCCCCTCCCGCGAGCAGGTCGGCCGCGCGCTCGAAGCTGCCGGGCTCGGGGGCGGGGCAGAGCGTGACGGCGTGACCCGTGGCGGCCAGCAGTTGCTCGGCGGAGGCGAGCAGGTCCATCAGCTCGGGCCGGGTCAGCGCGTAAAACGACTGGCGGCCTTCGGCGCGGTAGTCGACCAGATCGCAGTCGCGCAGGCACGCCAGGTGCTTGGAGACCGTCGACTGGGCCAGGCCGAGTTCGGCCGTCAGGTCCACCACCCGCGCCTCGCCGCGGGCCAGGCGCTGCACGATCTTCAGCCGGGTCTCATCGGCCAGCGAGTGGAACAACGCCGCCGCCGGGGGGATGCCCGCGGCGATGTCGGCGTTCACACATCGACCAGCATCACTATCAATCGCCATGAAGCGATGATAGCCCGAATTGGCTATGTCTTGACAAGAGGGCGCCGTGGCGGCCACTCGCGGCAGGAGGCTCAGGTGAGGCTCTGCCAGAGGTAGAGCAGGGCCAGGGCCGTGGCCAAAACGCCGAGCAGGAAGCGCAGGGCCGGTTCGGGCAGGTGCGATTGAGCACGTGCGCCGAGGTAGCCGCCGATCAACCCGCCGAGCCCGCACATCAGGCCAAGGCTCCAATCGGGGGCGATGTCGCCGGGGGCGGCCAGCGACAGCAGGCCGTAGGCCGCCACGCCGACGATGGAGGTGAGAAAGGTGGAGGCCAGCGCGGCGGGCGCGAGCCTGGCCAGCGGAAGACCGAGCCCGGCCAGGACCGGGCCGAGGGTCGATCCGCCGCCGATGCCGTAGATGCCCCCCGACGACACCGACGGCCAGGGCCAGCACCAACACCAGGCGCGAGGAGGGCTCGCGCGAACGTGGCCGCCGGGGCGGGCGCAGCGTCCGGGCGCACAGCCACGCGCCCAGCGGGAGCAGCAGCACCGCCACCAGCAGACGAAAGACCTGGGCGTCCGGTACGGCGTAGACGCGGATGACGGCCCCGACGACGACCCCGGGCAGGGTGCCGTACAGGAGCAGCCGGGTCAGCGGGCTGTACAGCTTGCCACCAACGCGATAGCGGGCCAGAGCGCCGGGAGTGGCCACGACGTTGTACAGCAGGTTCGTCGGCGTGATCGCCGGGCTGGGCACGCCCAGGACGCTGAGCTGGATCGGCAGCAGGAAGACCGCGCCGGACACGCCCACCGGCGCGGTGACCAAGGCGATCACAAGTCCGGCGGCGAAACCCAGCAGGTCACCCGGCCAGCTCATGCGAAGCCATCAAGGCCGACAGAACCCGCGGTGGTGGCGGGCTGTTCGGCCAGCACGCGGTAGACGCTGGCCACCGACGGGTGCTCGCCCTTGTTCTTGCCGGTGGGGATGACCAGCTTGGCCGCGATGTCGGGCACCGCCACGCCCCGGGCGCGCAACGCGCGCGCGTAGGCGATCATGTCGTCGTCGAACACCTTCGGCCGGCCGCCGTGGCGGCCGCGCTCACGGGCCGACGCCTGGCCTTCAGGGACTTCTCGCGCACATACTCCCGCTCGGACTCGGCCATCCCAGCGAAGAAGGCGAACAACGCCGCCCCGTGCCCGGACGGGTTGTACATCCCCTGCAGCGGCCCAGTCAGCAGCTCCAGCTCGATGTCGGCCTGGCGCAGCTGCTCGGCGATGGTCAGCAGCTCGGCGGCGCCACGGCCCAGCCGCTTCATCTCGTGCACGGTGAAGATCACCCGCTGATGCGGGACCGCGCTCTTGATGGTGTGGGCATAATCCATCGCCCGGGTGAACTCCGGCCGGACCTTGACGCGCGTGCTGATCTTCTCGGCGAAGATCGGTTCGCAGCCCGCCACCTTCAGGGCATCCAGCTGGCTGTCCAGCTCCTGCTGGGCGGTGCTGCAGCGGCCAAGCCGACCCGGGTCGACTTGGCCGCGGCCACCGCCACCACCTCGGCATCGACCGCCGGGCCCGCCTGCCAGATACGGCCGGGCCCGCGCCCGGCCGGAGTGCGCACCTCCAGTTCAGTGCGCAGCTGCGGCACCAGCACGAAGCGCGGTGTGTGGTACTTCGGCGCCACCTTGCCACCCCTGGTCCGGCAGGTGCTGCCCGCCGGCGCCTCGCACATCGGGCAGTCGAACCGTTCGACAGCGGCAGCCGGATCCACGAGCTCAGTCACGTCGCAAAACCTATCGCGGGCGATGTTCTGAGAAGACAGTTCTGCGAGAGGTTCTGAGAACGACGGCCGAAGACAGACCGGACACGCGTCAGGTGATGATCCACTCTCGAAGAACTGGTCATTTCTGAGAACAAGATCAGCCCAACTCGTGGCTACGGCGTCGTTCTTGCCGGCACCCTCCAAGAACGCGTCGTCCAGATGAGTCCGGAACGGAATGTCACAGCAAGCCGCTCAACGCTGCTCTGCTAACGGGACTTTTCGAGGCTGCTATATCTGTCAAGCGGCTGTTTGGAGGGGTTCTGGGTCGCGTTCGAGGAGTTTGAACAGTTGTCGGGAGAG
>NZ_JBVJHH010000100.1:0-5054 GCF_055586905.1 Streptosporangium sp. NPDC048886 | reverse complement strand
TATATCGGGCGCCAGTTCCGAATGCGGGTCATACCAGGTGCCAGCGTCGAGCGTGGCAGGCCCAGCCGGGCCGTAGGTCAAGAATCACAGTTCCGCTGTACTCCGCGCCCCGAGACCACATCCGACGTGGTCTCCCGGCCGCTGTCCCACCTCGGCGACCTCCTGGACCGCCACGTCCACCGGCGAGTCCGGCTCACCGCCGCCCGTCGTCGACGCCAGCTCGTCGGCCCAGTGACGGATCCCGCGCGCGGCCCGGTGCGCCTGGGAGTCCGCCTCCCTGCCGACGTGCTCCCTGAGGTACTCGACGACTCCGTTGGGCTCGGACATCACGGCGGCACCTCCATAAGACGGGGCCCACCTCTACCCACGCCGGAGGAGACCATACATGTCAATGGGCCAGGTACCGTTGTCACGTCCGTGTAGCTCAGACGAACGCCAAGAATGTTGTGGGATCTCTCCATGCTTGAACCCAGACGTCCTGGTGTGGGATCAGACGCATGATGAATGAATCCCCCAGCCGCCGCAGGTTCCCGACCGGGGACCTCGCCAGAATCAGCGTGTTCGCCGCGCTGATCGCCGCCCTCGGCCTGCCGGGCGCGCTCAACGTCTTCGGCAACGCCGTCCCCATCACGCTGCAGACGTTCGGCGTGATGCTGGCCGGCGCGATCCTCGGTTCGTGGCGCGGCGCGCTCGCGGTCGCGGTGCTGATCCTGTTGGTGGCCGCCGGTCTGCCGCTGCTGGCGGGCGGGCGCGGCGGGCTCGGCGTGTTCACCAGCCCCTCGGTGGGCTTCCTTCTCGGGTGGATTCCAGGGGCGGCCCTCACCGGGTGGATCGTCGAGCGCGGCGGCAAGTCGCCCGGCATCTTCCGGCTGCTCGTCGCGTGCCTCGCGGGCGGCGTCGGCGTGATCTACCTGTTCGGCATCCCCGTCCAGGCCGCCATTACCGGGCTGCCGCTGAGCAAGGTAGCGCTGGCCAGCATGTTCTTCCTGCCCGGCGACGTGGCCAAGGCGATTCTCGCGTCGATCGTGACGCGCGGCACGCAGCGGGCCTACCCCGACGCGATCCCCGCCGTCCACCGCGAGCGGATCAAGGCCGGTTGAACCGAGCATGCCCGTCGCCGCGCAGGTCCAGCGCCATGCCCTCGAACGCCCTCACCAGCCGGCGCTGTGCGGCCCCGAAGGTTCCCTCACCTACGCCGAACTCTGGCGGGAAGTGATCGCCCGGCCCCTTCCAGGCAAGGGGCTGGTCGCGATCACCCTGACCGACCCCGTCGACCAGCTCGTCGCCGTGCTCGCCGCCGACCTGGCGGGCGCCACACCCCTGCTCTGCGAGAAGGACCAGCGTGCGAGGGTGGCGGCCACGGTCCCCGTCGACCTGCACCTCGACGCGCCCCTCCCGGCCACGGTCCCCGTCGACCCGCACGTCGACGCGCCTCTCCCGACCGCGGGGACCGCAGGGGCGTCGGCGGTGCCCGCCGACGACGACCTGGCGTGGGCGTGCCTGACCTCGGGCAGCACCGGCAGGCCGCGCGCCGTGGTGCGCACCCGCGCGTCGTGGGTGGGTTCCTTCCCGCACCTCAGCGAGCTGGCCGACATCGGCCCCGACGACGTGGTGCTGGTGCCGGGCCCGCTGGTCTCCTCCCTGTACGGCTTCGCCGCCGTCCACGCCCTGGCGACCGGCGCGACGGTCGTCGTCCCCGGACGCTGGTCGCCCGGCTCGCTGACCGTCCAGCTCAGGCGGGCGACGGTCGTCCACGTGGTGCCGCACCGGCTGCCCGCCGTCCTCGACGTGCTGGAGGAGGTCGGCGGCCCGCTGCGCACCGCGATAATGGGCGGCGCGGCCCTGCCTCCCCACGCACGGGACGCGGCCGCGCGCGCCGGAGTCAGGATCGTGTCGTACTACGGCGCGACCGAGATGTCGTTCGTCGCCGTCGACGCCGACGGCACGGGACTGCGCCCCTTTCCCCAGGTCGAGATCCAGGTCCGCGAGGGCGAGGTGTGGGCGCGGTCGCCGTGGCTGGCCGAGGGCTACATGGCAGGGGCCGAGGGCCCGCTGAAGACCGACGGCGAGGGCTGGATGAGCGTCGGCGACCTCGCCGAGCCGTACGAGCCTGGGCAGCCGCTGCGGCTGCGCGGGCGTGGTGACGGCGCGATCCAGACCGGCGGCGCGACCGTGGTGCCCGAGGACGTCGAGGCCGTGTTGCGCGGCGTGCCAGGCGTCACGGACATCGTGGTCATCGGCTCGCCGCACCCCCAGCTCGGCTCGGTCGTGACCGCGGTGCTGGAGGGAGCCCCGCCCTCGCGGGCGGCGCTCGAAGCGGTCGCGCGCGGCGGCCTCGACGCGGCGCAGCGGCCGAGACGCTGGTACGCCGTGGGCGACCTGCCCCGCACCCCCACGGGCAAGCCCGCGCGCGGCCTGGTCGCCGCCCGGCTGGCCGGTGGCGATCCCGAGATCAGGCGGCTGGTCTGAGATGAGCGAACAGCCCGTTGTCGTGGCCGCCCGCCGTACCCCCATCGGCACCGCGGGGCACGCCTACAAGTCGTTGACGGCCGACCAGCTCGCCGCGCCCGTGATCGCGGCGGTGGCGCGGGAGGTCCCGCACCTCGCGGTCGACGACGTCGTGCTCGGCAACTGCATGGGTCCCGGCGGCAATCTCGCCCGCGTCTCGGCGCTTGCGGCCGGCCTGGGGCACGAGGTGCCGGGCCTCACCGTGGACCGCCAGTGCGGCAGCGGCCTGGCCGCGATCCTCCTGGCGGGGCAGGCCGTCCGCGCGGGGGAGGCGGACCTGGTCGTCGCCGGTGGCGCGGAGAGCGCGTCGACCGCGCCGCTGCGGACCATGCGCGGCGCCGCCGAGCCGTACCAGAGGGCGCCCTTCGCGCCCGTGGGCCACCCCGATCCCGACATGGGGCCCGCTGCGGAGGCCCTCGCCGCCGCGCGCGGGGTGTCGAGGGAGCGCCAGGACGACTACGCCCGCCGCAGCCACGCCAGGGCCGTCGCCGCCCGCTTCGACCACGAGCTCGTCGAGATCGACGGCAGGCTCGCCGACCAGCGGCCCCGCGTCCTGCGCGAGGAGACGCTCGCGCGGCTGCCCGCCGCGTTCGTCCCCGGCGGCACGGTCACCGCGGGCAACTCCTCGCCCATCAGCGACGGCGCGGCCGCCGTCGCCGTCGTGCCCGAGCGGCTGCGCGCGGGGATGCCGGGGCTGCGGCTGAAGGCGGGCGCGGTCACCGGCTGCGAGCCCTCACTGCCCGGCTGGGGTCCTGTGCCCGCCGTACGGCGGGTGCTGAGCCGTACCGGAGTGACGATGGACGACATCGCCGCGGTGGAGATCGTGGAGGCGTTCGCCGCGCAGGTCCTCGCGGTGACCGACGCGTTGGAGGCCGACATGGACCGCGTCTGCTCCGAAGGCGGCGCGCTCGCCCTCGGCCACCCGTGGGGCGCGACCGGCGCGGTGGTGGTGACCAGGCTGTTCACCAGGCTCGTGCGTTCGGGCGCGCCCTCGGGAACCCTGGGACTGGCGACCGCAGCGGTCGGCGGCGGCATGGGCGTCGCGGCCCTGTTCGAGGTGGTGTGAATGATCGAGTTCTCCGGCGTCAACGTCACGCTCGGCGAGCGTGAGGTGCTGTCGGACCTGACGCTGGCGCTGCCAGAGCGCAGGATCGGCGTCGTCGGCGCGAACGGCTCGGGCAAGAGCACGCTCGCCCGCCTGATCAACGGCCTGGCCCTGCCCACCTCGGGCGAGGTCACGGTCCTCGGCCTCGACACGCGCCACCACGGTGCCCGTATCAGGCGCGACGTGGGGTTCCTGTTCACCGATCCCGACGCGCAGATCGTGATGCCGACCGTCGCCGAGGACGTCGCGTTCTCGCTGCGCCGCAAGGGCCTGTCCCGTGCCGAGGTCGACGAGCGGGTGCGCGAGGTCCTGACCAGGTATGGCCTGGCCGACCACGCCGACCACCCCGCCCACCAGCTGTCCGGCGGGCAGAAGCAGTTGCTGGCCCTGTGCGCGGTCCTGGTGCTCGAACCACAGATCCTGATCATGGATGAGCCGACCACGCTGCTCGACCTGCGCCACTCCCGCCTGGTCGCCGACCTGCTGCGCGTCCTGCCCCAGCAGGTCGTCGTCGTCTCCCACGACCTCGGCCTGCTCGACTCCTTCGACCGCGTCATCGTGCTCGACCAGGGCCGCGTCGTCGCCGACTCGACGCCGCAAGCGGCGGTCGACCACTACCGGAAGCTCATGTCGTGATCGGGTTCTACGTACCGGGCGACTCGCTCCTGCACCGGCTCCCCGCGGGCGCGAAGCTGCTCGGCCTGGCCCTGCTGTGCACGACGCTGCTCCTGCTCGGCGCGCCCGTGGCGCTGGGCGCGTTCACGGCGCTGGTCGTGCTGCTGTACGCCGTCTCGGGGGTGGGCCCCGCCGCGGCGTGGGCGCAGATCAAGCCGGTGCGCTGGTTCGCGGTGGTGCTGTTCGTGATGCAGTTCGTGCTGGTGGACCTCTACGGGGCGGTCTCCTCCACGTTGCGGATCGTCCTCGCCGTGGCCCTGGCGGGGCTGGTGACGCTCACCACCAGGTTCGCGGACATGATGACCTTCCTGGAGCGCTGCTTCGGCCCGCTGCGCGTCATCGGGATCGACCCGTTCCGCGTCTCGCTGCTGCTGTCGCTGACCGTGCGCAGTGTCCCCGTCGTCTCGGAGCTCGCCACCAGGGTGCGGGAGGCGCAGCGGGCCCGCGGCGTCTCGTGGAGCATGCGCGCGTTCGCCGTCCCGCTGGTGGTCAGCGCCCTGCGGCACGCGGACGCCCTAGGCGAGGCCCTCAGCGCCCGCGGCCTGGACGACTAGTCCCAATGCCGTGTAGTTAGACACGGCGCGGGCATGTCAATCCTGCCGAAATGTGCACGGAGCTCCTGCTAGGGCCTGTACGAGGTTGAGATCAGCGGGATTTGCCTGCGCGGTGCTTTGCCGTCCTGGTAGGCCGGGGTCATGGCGCGCGGAGAGCTCACCGATGACGAATGGTCCTTGATCGATCCTCATCTGCCCTTGGGCGAGCGCGG
>NZ_JBVJHH010000099.1:0-6086 GCF_055586905.1 Streptosporangium sp. NPDC048886 | reverse complement strand
ACCCTCGGCATACCTCATACCTCCGGGATAGCCGATTGCCGCAGGCCATCACAGGCCGACCCCGTCGTAACACCAGCCTTTCAAGCTCAGCAGCCTGGGAAATCTCTATCGCATCTGGTCGCTGAGCTGGGAAGACGCTGACCTGTGGGAGAGCTGGGCGAGTGAGCGTAGTTCCCCGCGAATCCCCCTTGATCGCCCTCCTGACGGGCACGCAACGGGCACGGCCGGAGAACCCCGCGCGGACGCGCACACCTCTTCCGCCTGATCGTCCCGTCTGCCCCGTCCCGCCAAGGTCCGAGAGGTCGTCGACCGGCCTGTGGTCGTCAATCCAGCCCAGGCGCGGGAACTGCTCACTGCCGTGACCTATGTTGGGCGGCTCGATCGAGGCCGGCACCTGCGGGGGTTCTTCGCCTGCCTATACCTCGCCGGCCTGCGCCCGGTCGAACAGGTCGCCTCGCCTCTGGCGGCACGGCCGTACGACCTGCGGCACGCAGCCGTCTCGCTCTGGCTCAACGCCGGGGTGGCGGCTCCCGATGTGGCCGAGCGGGCGGGGCACAGGGTGGACGTGCTGCTCAAGGTCTACGCCAAGTGCATCGACGGGGGTGCGGAGATCGCCAATCGGCGGATCGAAGACGTGCTCGCGGCGTGAGCGGAGAAGTGAGGGGGTCTCGGGTGGCGCCCCGGGGTCCTTTCTTTCTGATATGACGGTTGTTCGCCGAAGCCGCCTTATCCGGATGATCTCTGGAGGAGCCGTGGGACACCATGATCCTGTGGAATCGATCATCATGCGGCGTTTCACCGACGGCGACTCAGTGGAGGAGCTCACCACGTTCCTGCACCGCGCGTACGCGGATCACGCAGCCGCCGGGCTCGTCTTCTTCGCCTCCTACCAAACCCCTGAGGACACGCGGCGCCGTCTGGACAAAGGGGAGTGCTGGATCGCCCTGGAGCAGGGAACGATCGTCGGCAGTGTCACGGTGACAGGGGCGTACGACACTCCACCTGGTTACCCAGCTCCCGCCGACGCAGGGTCGTTCTGGCAGCTCGCGGTGGACCCGGCCCAGCGAGGAACCGGCTTGGGACATCGTCTCCTGATCCTGGCCGAGAGTCGCATCGCTGCGCTGGGCGCCTCGAAGGCGGTGATCGACACATCCTCACATGCCGCCGACCTCATCGTGTGGTACGAGCGTCACGGCTACACGTCGATCGGGACATGGAAGTGGGACGTCACCAACTACGACAGCATCGTCCTGGCCAAGGACCTCATCATCTGAACCTGCCTCCCGGACCCAACGGTTTCTCATTGGCCGGCGGAGACCCAACCCGCCTTCCAATGGTTGCGACCCGGGGAAACGCGATCAATATCATTCCGCGTATATGCCGCGAACGCCGGCAGAGACGCTCACAACGGCGTACGGCTGCGCACCCCGGAAACGGTCAACGGCGTCCCGCCAAGGGGAAGCCCCTGGTCAGACGCCGTTTCGGGTGGTGAGCGGAGAGCGTGGGATTCGAACCCACGAGGACTGTCACCAGCCCTAGCGGTTTCAAGAGGACTGCGTTTGCTGCGCCAATACCGCTTCTGACCTGCAAATTAATTCTCATCGGACGCACGGCCAACAAAGCTCATCCCACGCATATTCCGCATGTGTGGTTGCTCCGTCGGCCCAACCCCTGAAAGGGTCCGGTTCACTATTCGCGATAGCGTCGGACCGTGTCGTATGACGTCTGTGTGTACGGTCCTGCTGACGAGTCAGGCGAAGGCCAGGAACTCTACGAGGCGGCCCTCGGGAGCCGCGGCGCGATCCACCACTGGGTCAAACCGGCGCAGTTGCTCGGACTTCCTCTCCTCTCCCTCCTACCCGGCGAAGACCTCACGGTCCGGCATGAAGAACTGGCAGCGTTCTCGGCTGAACTGCAAACGCTCGTCAAGCACTGGATCGACACCGTCCCCGACGACGAAACCATCATGTACCACATCGAACATCGACGATTTCGCGTACCTCTACTTATCGATCTACTCGACCGAGTAGACCACCTACGAGCAGCGATACGGATCGCCGAGTTGACCGGAGGTTACCTCTACATATAGCGGTGGCTTCTAATCCGTAGATCCCCAAACGACGTTCAGAGGCGCTCAGACCAGCTCGCCGCGCAGGTCACGCACGAGCCACCTGTTCATATCAGTCCAGCTCGGTCCAAGGGCGTACGGCCCGTTGGCTCCCAAGTTGGCTCCCAAGATCGGAGTGCCGACGGTTTTACAGCGTGTGACCGTTACGGCGGGCGCATGGCCTTCTACCTGGGGCGGAGCGATGCAAGCACGCCGACCTCCTCATGATCATTGCACGTATATTGCATGGCGGCGGAAGACTGTGCTGTGCGTACGCTGCATTCGTGGACAGAGAGACGCTCGTTCAGCTCCTGGACAACGCGGGCGAAGCAGGCTGTGCATGCCGTCGGGCGCTCATGGCTGGGGCGCCCTTCGAGATTTGGCCGGACCCGGTCGAGGTGCTCCCCCTGACCAAGATCTACCAGCGTCGCGCTCGTCTTACCCGCCGGATGGACATCCCGTCCCTCGGCTTTGACGAGGCGGTCACGCAGCTCGGCTCCTGTGGGCTTCAGCGCCTCATCCTCGGCATCGTCGAGAGCACCGAGTCCGACTATCGCTTTCAGCTCTTCCTGTCTCCCGGCGCGTCACGCGTGGTGGCTTGCCTCGGCGTCAGCAAGCAACGGGCGCGCTCGGCGCACACCTCCCCTGACTGATCATCCCGTCCGCCATCGTCCCGCCCGAAGGGGAAGCGGGCCTGGGCCAGGGGTCAAGGTGGAGCGCCCCGCTGGACGAACGACCTTGACCCCGTGGCCCAGGTCTGCTCGGCTTGTCTCGGGGCGATGGCGGACGGGACGATCAGGTTTCCACCTCAGCCACCTGCGGACCAGACACTCGATGCGCCGATCATCCCAGAGCCGGAGGCCCCCGCCGGAGGCACTGTTTGGTTGGGTGATGAAGCGGGAGGGTTGGCGGCATGGATGTGCGGCGATCTTTTTGGTATCAGCTTGGGTCTGCGTGCACCTTCATCTTCTGCGGGTGGAGCGGGGCTGGTGCGGTGTTCGGGCTCTCCGGGTTTCGCGGGCCCATGCCGGATGCTTGGCTGACAGGGCTGTGGGTGTTTCTGTCGCTGAGCATTCTGCTCAAGCTTGTGGCCGGAGTCGTATATCTGGTGCGGAAGCGAGCTGGCCAGGATGTGAAGGATGACCCACTCGCTGGGTGACCGGTCCCAGGGATACCCGGACTGGCTTACAGGCTAGAGAGACGTGTGCGGCGGCTCGACCGGCCGGTTGTGGCGCCAGACGGATCGGCCATGGGCAGCGGCGGCGTGCCGGCGGTCGGCGCGTTGGCTGGCTGCGGCGCGGCGCGCCGCCGCTTGAAACCCGGCTCGGGGAGCCAGCCCCACCAGTCCAGCAGCGTGTTCAACGTTTCCTGCCGGGGTGCCCCCAGTCGCTTGTCGATCGCCCACAGAAGCACGCCCGTCGTGGGAACGGCGGCCGGATAGTGGGTTCCGGCGTGGTCGTTCGTGACCGCGTACCGGAGATCGGTCAGCGCATGGGCGGCCTGCTCGGCTGACCCGGATTGGGCCAGCGCCTCCATCGCGGCCTGAGCGACCTCGGGAAGGTACCAACGCGGCCCCGGTATCCGCCCCCAGTCCACCTGTTCCACCGCTGGCCTCCCACTACCTCGACCCGGTTTTCTCAGTTTTGACCTGGGGAGACTCTCCGGGTTCCATCCCACAGATATCCCACGACCGGCGACATGGGGCCGCTCACGGTGGCGTACGGCCGTGCGGCCCGGAAACGATCAACGGCGCCTGGTCCAGGGGAAGCCCCTGGTCAGACGCCGTTTCGTAAGCCTGGCGGAGAGCGTGGGATTCGAACCCACGAGGAGCCGCAAAGCCCCTAGCGGTTTTCAAGAGCACTGCGTTCCTGGTCTCGACAATGGCTCTGAGCTGCTGCGATACATGCGCCCCAGCGTGGGGACTGGAAGATCATCCCGCGCATATCCCGCAGAGTCAGATCTGCTGGACAAGCTGAACGATCACCATGTAGGCGGCCTCGGTTTGGGCATAGGCAGCACGGACGGTGTAGCGCCCCGACAGAAGGTCCACCCTCAGATGCTCCTCGGTGCCGATGGAGTCGTGCCCGTGGACAGAGTCGAATAGGATTACGGGCTCCCTGATGTCCCACACCAGTTCCTCCTCCCACTGCGCGGAACCGACCATGTCAGTGGCGGCCTGGAGAATGTCCACGGCCGAGTCTGCGGCGATCCAGCGGACGAAGAGGTTGTGTTCGGGGAGGAACGTGGTGCTGGCGGGATGGTCGCCGAGAACGAGGGCCTTGTCCGGCCCAACATCGATCAGACCGATATAGCCGTCGACCTCACAGGCCCGGCCGTAGTCTCCCTCGTCGTCGAGGTAGTCCTCCGGCACCCCGTTCCAGTGCTGGCAGGCCGACTCCGGAACAACGATGTGCGGCCCACCCAGCGTGGTGACCCAGAGCGCGTCTCCATAGCCTGACTGTTCCATGTACGGCTGAGACATGACGGCCAGAGTACGACGAGAAGCCGACAAAAAGGCGCAGTCTAGCCTTCTGATCCGTAGGTCCCCGAACGACGTCCAGGACCATTCAGAACCGTTCGCCGTGCTGCTCGCCGGAGCTTCGACCGTTCAGATCCGTCCGGCTCAGTTCATGATCGTCCGTTCGGGTGGCTCCCAAGGTGGCTCCCAGGATGCAGGCTTGACAGGCGTAGGCCAACGGTCCCGTCATGCGTGACAGATTCTCAATCGGCCGTGAGATCGGCTTCGGCAACCTGCTTGATGTACTGGTTCCGAACCCGGATCAACTTGGGCATGTAGGGACGGAGGGCTAGCATTTCGGCGATCCTCCCAAGAGGACCGAGAGGTGCGGCGAATTCAACGACGTCGCTTATTACCGTACCGCCGTGACCGTAAGGTCGAAAATAGTGAGCATGGTACCAACGTTTGAAAGGTCCTGACACCTGCTCGTCGACGAAATATCCAGGGCGATCGTAAGCGCTGATCGTAGACGTCATTCGCCAACGGATACCGAAGTGTCGCGCCCGCCATGTAACGGTATCGCCCAGCTTCAATTTGCCAGCGGTCACACCTCCGACCGCTTCCTCGGAGGATCCTGCCATTGAGGCTGCGTGAACATCCACGTCCAGCGAGATGTCGAAAACTCGTTCCGGAGGCGCCATGACATGCGTAACGATCTCAAAGCTTGGCATGCGTCAAGCCTAAGACAGCGCACTCCAGTGGAGTCTTCTGGGTTGCTTCCTGTCGTTCTGCCAGATACCGCATGGGAAACATAAACCGCATTAGCAGCTCGGGGCGTCACCGTTCAGGACAGTCCCACCTGGACCAATGCCCCTCGGCGGCCCTCCTGGAACGAGCTGGTACGGCGGTGAACTGCAACCCAAACTGCAACCCCGTACGGGGTCTTCACCCTGCCTTCGGTCGCCGGGTCCTCCGGCACTCATATGTGCGGATGTCACTCAGCCGGCCGGTGTTGCCTTTCCCTGATCTTCCGCACCAACCGTATAACGAAGGCCACGAGTCCTAGCAGGACCAGTAGGAAGAGCGAACCGATGAGTTCTACGGGTCGGCCACCCAGCACGTTCGCCAGCCACGGTAGGTCGAACAGCGCGGATATTCCGAAGATCACACCGAACCCGATCAATCCTAAGATCACCGTGAAGGCGAACCCTGTAGCTGCTTCCCGCAGGCGGCCCATCCGGCACCTTTCGTCGTTTAACCCGATTCTGCCTGGTAACCGGCAGGGGCGCATGGCAGCCGGTAAGCAGGTTCGTGGTCGGAACCGAACGGGAGTAGCGACCCACGGAGTCAGCAGGGCACCGGTGGCCGGCGAACCGCTGAAGTACAGCACGTGCTGTGTGACGGCTCGAACTCCTGACATCCTGCTTCTGAGCTTGAAAGGCTGGTGTTACGACGGGGTCGGCTTGTGATGGCCTGCGGCAATCGGCTATCCCGGAGGTATGAGGTATGCCGAGGGTGGCG
>NZ_JBVJHH010000098.1:5236-6417 GCF_055586905.1 Streptosporangium sp. NPDC048886 | reverse complement strand
CACGCCGAAAGGAGGTGGTCCGAACAATGGTTGATCATAGTTGGGCTAGCGAGGTGGCTGTCCGCTGATGAGGGTTCTGGTTGGTTCTGGCTTCTGCCAGACGTTGCCGGTTGCTGCTGGTGACGTAAGCCCAATCAGTTGACTCATCGCCGGTCATCTTCGGCTGTTGCCGAACGGTGTTGGGCATTCTGTTCCCATCGCGTTCCCAACGGGCCGACGCGGCGAAGGCTTCCAGAGAAGGGCTCCGGCACTGCCGGAGCCCTTCCTCATTTCCAGACGAGCCCGCCCACAGCTTCCGGCAGCCCCGGCGAGTAGTTACGATCGAGAGTGCTTCGATCACGCACAAGCCCCCGCTCCGCCACGGAACGGGGGCTTGTCGCGTTGAGCAGGTTGGGTTAGCCGAACTCGTCGGCCTTCACGCCGCCGATGAAGGCTTCCCACTCCTCCCGAGTGAACGCCAGTTTCGGGCCCTCAGGGTCCTTTGAGTCACGGACCAGGTAGAGCAGCTCCTCATCGGCCTTGTGGCCGGCCGGGGCCAGGTCGCCGGGCGCGACCGCCACCTCGACGCAGTTGTCGCCGCTGCCGCTAGAGAACGAGCTCTTGCGCCAGACGAGCGGAGGCTGGTTGCTTCGATCCATCCTCGCCTACCTCTGCTGTAGTTTTTCGGCCAGGGACTCCATGAACGTCAGCGACTCCTCCGGTGAGAGGGACCGCGACTGCACATGGCTGTAAACGACGTTATACCTGTGCAGCACAGGGGGCTCCTCCAAGTACAGCGCGTCTGTCTCGTTCTCTACATATACGAGACTGGGGTCCAGTTCGGATTCGAAGTCCAGGATGACGAACGCGCCCGTGATCGCTGCGTGGGCTCCAGCCTCGAAAGGAAGCACCTGGACAGCCACGTTGGGCTGCTCTGCGACCTTGATGATGTGGCGCAGCTGCTCCGCCATAACGGTCGGCCCGCCGACGATCCGCCGGAGCGCGGCCTCATCGATGACGGCCCAGAACTGTGGCGGGTTATCCCGGTTTAGTACCGTCTGGCGAGCGAGACGAGCCCGGACGCGCCGGTCGACGTCATTCTCAAGGTGCGCAGCTTCGATGATCGCTCGCGCGTATGCCTCGGTCTGCAGGAGGCCGGGTACGCACGCCATCTCGTAGGTCTGGATCACTGCGGCCCCGGC
>NZ_JBVJHH010000098.1:0-5140 GCF_055586905.1 Streptosporangium sp. NPDC048886 | reverse complement strand
AAGGTGCGCAGCTTCGATGATCGCTCGCGCGTATGCCTCGGTCTGCAGGAGGCCGGGTACGCACGCCATCTCGTAGGTCTGGATCACTGCGGCCCCGGCCTCGAAGTCGGGGAGGCTGCCGCGGAAGACGTCGCTGTAGTCGGCCCACCAGCCGCGTTGGCGGGATTCGCGGGCGAGGGTGAGGAGTCGTTCGCGTTTGCGGGGGTCGGCGACGCCGTAGAGGTCGAGGAGCATCTTGATGTCGTTGGGGTCAGGGCGGACCCACTTGTTGCGTTCGATGCGGTGGACCTTGGTCTGGTCCCACTCCAGCCGCTTGGCGGCTTCCTTCGGCTCGAGGCGTGCGGCGATGCGAAGTTCACGGAGGGCGGCGGACAGTCGGCGCCGTTTGACGGTGGGGCTGGAGGTCACGTCGTCATCTCCTCGGCGGCGGAGTCCGTTCGCAAAACGGACAATTTGCCTATATGAATTTACCTATTGCATTTTACGTTGGGCACCACGACTATGTCACTAGGCCCCCGTGATTACCGCGAGTGAGGCAAGGATGACGTATTCGGAGAGCGACGCCAAGACGTTGCGCGAGGAGTTCCCCCGGTGGGACTTCCGCGGGTCCGGCACCGGCACACGCCGGCCCTGGGCAGTTCGTACAGACCGGCCGAGCACGCCGGAGATTAAGGCCGGCTGCAAGCTCTACTTCGACGGCGACACCCTCGACGAGCTCGCTGAGCGGCTCCGCGACGAGGAGCAGCTGCTGAATGGGGTTGTCCCGTGACGGCCCTACTCCTGCGGCCACCGTTCCTGGGGGAGCACGTATGTTCCCCGGCCCGGGATCGGGTTGATGTAGCCCTCGGCCGCGAGCCGCGTGGTGGCCTTCAGCACGGTGCCGCGCGCGGCGCCGAACTCCTGCACCAGGTGCACCAGGCTGGGAATAGGGCTTCGCTCTTTGTAGTAGCCGCTTCGGATACGCCTCTTGAGCTCGTCGTACAGCTGCCCCCAGACGGTCTCGTCATCGGCGAATTCGAAGTCGATCATGGTCTGACGGTAGAGGGGCAGGGCAGGGCCTACCCGGGCAGGACAGGTCAGAGCAGACCATGGACGTTCATGAACTACCGTGAACTGCTGTGTCACACCTCACTAGAGGAGACGACAGCTGGCGAGACCGGCGGCCCCCATGCGCGCCCCACCGCGCGGCACCCCATGGGGGTCGCCGCCGGTCTCGCTCTCCCGGTGGTGACCTCATGAGCACCGAGCCCCTGCACCCTGAACTCCGCGAACTGCTGGACGACGAAGTCCTCGCCGTCCTCTCCCCCCGATACCCCCGGTGGAGGATCTGGCGGACCAACGGCTGGTGGGCCACACGGCCACCGCTCACCCAAGCCGAAGGCGAAGCTGGGTGCCGCCCCACCATCTTCGCCCCGACCCCCAGCGGCCTCGTCGCCGTGCTCGATGACCAGGAGCGCCGAGCCCAGAAGGCGGTCGCACCATGAGCGACTGGCAGCCCATGGACCCGCCCTGCATCCACTGCGGCGATCCCCTGCGGGCAATCCCCCGGGTAGATCACATGCTGTACGAGGCCAAACGGCCCAGCACAGCTCAGGAACCACGCCAGTGCGGCGCCTCACCGTCCGGCCGGCACGCCCCTCGCCCCCGCCAGCCCGGCACCCCATAGACAGCCCGGCTGCCGTGATCGCTGCGGGCTCGGCAGCCGGGTGTAGCACCCCGGAATCAGGCGCGCGCAGGCGCCAGATACCGGGTCGGCCTCACGTGTCGAACAGCGGCGCGTGAGGCAAGCGGGCCCGTCCTCGTAGGAGGGGTCGGGGTCGGGCCCGCGCCCCTTTGACCGTCCGGAGTGAGGTCGCCCCCGTACCTCCTCCGGACTCCCGGCCCCCGCGCCTCTCCCCCAGGAGGCCCGGGGGCCACCCTCCGGCAGCGTCCACACCCACGGTCCCTGCCGGACCCCGGCCTCTGCCCGTGTCGACTCCGGGCAGAGGCCGGCCACACCACACCAACCGCTGAGGAGACCCGCATGAACACGCTGCAACCCGGCGACCTAGCTACCGACAACCGCGGCCTCCTGTGGTTCGTCCACGGCTACCGCGACTTCGGCCTGCACCTCACCAGCAGTACCGGCACCTTCGCGACCCTGGCTGACGTGGCGCGCCTGTACGGCCCACTGATGCCGTTCTACCGCCCCGAGATCCCCGCGGCCGAGACCGAGCGACCCACGGCCACCAGCCCCTACCCATCCGCTCCCTGAAACGCAGAAGACCCCCGCCGGCGCCTACCGACGAGGGTCCTTCTGCGCGATAAGCCCCACTCCTACTGCTCAGGAGCGTGCGAACCGCATGCAGACCATAACCGACCTCATCGGCCGTGTCCCGCCGACCGTCATATGGATCACCGCCGTGGTGATCGGCCTCGTTGCCCTGGTCCTGGCCTTCTTCGCGTTCCGCGCCATCTTCCGCTCAGCGCGCCGCTTCGTCCGGACCCACATCGCGCCCCGCCCGGCCGAGGACATCCTCACCGTGGTGGCCGCATCCATCGCGACCGGCGTGTCCGCCCAGGGCATGTGGCGCTTCTCCGGCGACGTCCTCGGCTTCGACGGCCCCCTGCGCCTGCTGCTCTTCGCTTTCATCGAAGTCGCCGTGATCACCAGCGCCGTGCGAGCCCGCCGCAACATGCGGAACAACTACTCCGCGGGCATCGACGGCCTCGCCGTCTGGGCCCTCACCGGGCTGTCGGCCGTGCTGTCCAGCATGGACGCCCGCAGCCTCGCCGAGTTCATCTTCCGCCTCGCCGCGCCGCTCGTCGCGGCGTGGCTGTGGGAGCGCGGCATGGCCGTCGAACGGCGCCGCATCACCGGCCTGGCCGGCATCCACTGGCGCATCACCCCCGAGCGGGTGTTGGTCCGGCTCGGTCTGGCCGAGGCCAAGGACCGTACTGCGGGCGAAGTCGACCAGCGGCGCCGCTTCGACCGGGTCGCCCTGGCCGCCAAGGCGGTCCGCCTCCTGCGCGACGCTGGCGCCAAGGCGAAGTCCATCGCCAGGGCCCAGGCGAAGCTGGAGCGTCTCTACGCCGCCGCGCACGCCCACACCGGCCTCGGCCGCAGCAAGGAGATGCAGGAGGAACTCGCCGCCGAGGTGCGATCGCTGTTCTCCGCTGCCGAGCTCGTCAACCTCCCCGCCGAGTCCGCGTGGATGAAGGCGGCCCAGCCGGGCGAGCTCGCCGAGCTGGTTGAGGCGGCCCGGCAGATGAGCGCGGGCATCACGGCCCTGGGCGAGGCACGTACCGCCCTGAAGGAGATGCGGAAGGTCCAGGAAGAGATGCGGGCGATGGAGAGCAACATCGTCATGCTCGCCGCCGATGCGACCCGCAATGTGACCCGTCCCGCGATCACGGAACGGGTCACATCCGAGGTCGCGAAGAAGGTAACGGAGCCGCCGGTTTTCGTCCCTCAGGAATGGACCGCGCAGGGAGCCACCGCTACCCCCTCCGCGACCCCCGTCGCGGTCGCGGAGCGGGTCACGCCGAAGGTCACATTCGACATCACGAACCCGGCCGCCTACAACCTCAAGCAGAGCCTCCTCGGCGACCCCTCCGTGACTGAGGTCGCGACCCCCACCGTGACCCCACCCGCGGTCACGGGACGGGTCACGAAGAAGATCACGTTCAAGCCGAAGTCGGAGTCGGACCCCAGGCCGAAGACCGCGATCATGCGCGACTACTGGGACAAGGCCATCGCCGACAAGAAGCCGTACCCGTCCGTCATCGAACTCGCCGACTTCGCAGGCGCCCACCACAGCCTCGCCTCCCGCCTTCGCGCCGAATGGGTGAAGGAGCTCTCCTACTGGGAGCAGCGCAAGGCCAACCCCAAGCCGAAGAAGACCGCGGCCGTGAACGGGAGCGTCCGATGAGGACCATCTACGTCGTCACCGACGCCCGCTACCCGCTGCGGGAGCGCACCCGCGCCCTGCTGGCCAACGCCGTCGTCTGGGTGCTGGTCGCGCTCGCCACCATTGGCCACGTCCTCCTCCTGATCATCGGCGCCCTGGACGCGCTCATCACCGCGGCAGTCGGCACCCGCCGCATCGGCTACATCTCTGGCCTGCTGCGGGACGCGGTCCGCGAGACCTGGAAGGACGACCTGTGAGCCCCGACGCCTCCGGCCGTAGCCGGATCCCCGAGCTGTCCGCGATCCCCTGGGAAGGGCCGGTCGCGATCACCAACTACGCCAAGGTCGGCCGCGGCCTGTGCCGCGACATCGGCGAGGAGTTCCTCCTCGGCTCCGATGAGCTGTACGCGGTGCTGATCCGCTCCTACAAGGGCCACCCGATCCTCGCCGTATTCGGCGCCCCGGACGTGCGGCTACGGGCCCGCCGCGTCGTCAAGCGGCTCAAGCGTGCCGCGGAGCTGCAGCGCGGCGCCGGCGTCGAGCTGGTGAAGTTCCACGCCCAGTTCCGTAAGGAGTTCATCGACGTGCTGCCGCAGGCCAATCCGGAGCGGCGCAAGTCAACGTTCGACTGGGGCAACGTCTGATGGGCCGCAACAGCACGCAGATGGCGCAGATGGTTCCTGCGGCGCCGGACGGCGGGAGTTGGGAGCAGGTCGCCACCCGGGAGGTGTCCAAGGCGCTGCTGTACTTCCCGCCGTGGATGGTCGGCGCGTTCCTGTTCGGCCTCGGCTGGGTGTTCCACGTGAGCCTGGACTCCGATGACCCGCAGGTCATCGCCTGGACGACCGTGTTCATCACCACGTGCGCCCTAGCCCTGACCGCCCTGACCTGGCATCAGTCGCACGCGCGTAGCCTCACCGGGCGCCTGCACTCGACGCTGACGACGCTGGCCGGCGGCCTGTGGGTATGCGCGGCCACGATCAACGGCCCCACCTCAACCATGACGGGCCGGCTGATCCTGATCGGCGGAGTCTCCATGGCCCTGTCGTTCAACATCCGCACCGTCATCCGGACCAAGCAGATCGACATGCAAGGCGCGGTCAACGACCCATTGAAGTTCCTGTTCGGCCAAGGCGCCGAGCGTGCGGGCATGCCAGCGATCGAGGCCCGCACCACCGCGGCGACCGCGCACAAGGTCGAGGGCGAAGTACAGCTGGAGCCGGGCCGCCAAACCGCTGATGACCTGCAGAA
>NZ_JBVJHH010000097.1:0-6583 GCF_055586905.1 Streptosporangium sp. NPDC048886 | reverse complement strand
TCGGGCGCCAGTTCCGAATGCGGGTCATACCAGGTGCCAGCGTCGAGCGTGGCAGGCCCAGCCGGGCCGTAGGTCAAGAATCACAGTTCCGATGCAGAAAATCTCCGCTGTGCGGCGCCCCGGGTTCGGCCCGTGCGGGTCAGGGCGCGGTGCGGAACCGTTCAGCGTGTTCCCGCGCCCACTGGGCGAAGGTTCGCGCGGGCGTGCCGGTGACGTCCTCGACGGTGGGCAGGACCACACCGCTGGCCTCGGGCGGGTTCGTGGCCAGTTGGATTCCGAACTCCACGTAGTCCTCGTCGTATCCGTAGCCGCGCAGCCGGGCGCGCTCCGCGTCCTCGCTCAGGTGCACGAAGGCGATGTCCTGCCCGGTGGCCTCGGCGATGATCCGGGTGCGTTCCGCCGGGGTAAGGGCTTCGGGCCCGGTGATCGGGTAGCTCCGACCCTCGTGGCCCTCGTGGGTGAGCGCGGTGGCGGCCACGGCGGCGATGTCGGCCTCATGCACCATCGCGCTGGGGAAGGTGGCGAGCATGGACACGGTGCCCTGGGAGCGGATCTCATCGGCCCATTCGAGGGCGTTGCACATGAACTCCGCCGGCTGCAGCAGGGTCCAGCGGATCGCACTGGACTCCAGTGCGCTTTCGATGCTGGTGGGCGACCAGCCGCTGAGGACTGTGGCCCGAGTGATGCCGTGGCGTGCGGCGAGGTCGATGATCTCGGGGCCGTTGGTCAGGTCGCCGTCGCCGCCGAAGGTGATCAGGTGGATCGCGTCGACCCCTTCGATGGCCGCTTCGAGCGTGGCGGCATCGGTGAGGTCGCCCGCCACCACCTCGACACCGGTCGGGAGGTCGGCTTTGGCGGGGGTGCGGGAGAGTGCGCGGACGTCGTGTCCGGCTTCGTGGAGTTGCGCGACGAGGTGCCGCCCGACCTGGCCGGTCGCTCCGGTGACGAGGATGCGCATGTTCGTGGTCCTTTCGTACGGGTGTTGTCAGTCGGTGCTGGCGCGCAGGGCGCGAAGCCCGAGGACGAAGCCGAGGACGGCGGTCGTGCCGGCGGCGAGGAATCCGTAGCCGACGTCGGGGGTCGCGATCTGTCCGGCGAAGAGGTCGCGTTCGGCCTCGACGACGTGGGTGAGGGGGTTGAACTGCGCGAGGACGCGCATCCACTGCGGCCCCTCATCGAGGGGGAGCAGCATCCCGGAGAGGATCATCAGCGGGAAGAGGACCGTCTGGTGCACGGTCCAGAACATCCAGTCCTGCTCGCGCACGGCGATGGCCAGTGCGTAGCTGAGTGACCCGATCCCGACGCCGAGGACACCCAGGAGCACCAGGCCCAGGACGCCGCCGCCGACATCGGGGCGGAAACCGAACGGGACCATGACCAGGACGACCACGACGGCCTGGACGACGAGCGGCACGAACTCCTTGAGCGCTCGTCCGATGAACAGCGACGAGCGCGCCAACGGCGTGACCAGGAGGCGTTCATGCGAGCCGCCCTGGAGGTCGTACTGGAGGTTGGATCCGGTCCCCGCCGTTCCGAAGAGCGAGGTCATCACGAGGATCCCCGGGACAAACCACGCCCACGGGGATTGGTGTGCGGTCCCGGTCGTCGTGTCGTGCACGAGCAGGGGCCCGAAGAGGAGCAGGAAGAACAGCGGCTGGATCAGTCCGACGACCAGGGAGAACGGGTCACCGGCCACGGGGCGCAGCTCGCGGGTCATCACGATGAGGGTGTCGCCTGCGACGTTGCGTCTGCGGGGTGGGGTGATGGTGCTCATGCGGCCTTCTGCGGTGTCTGGTCGCTGTCCTCGGTGCCGGTGGCGCCTCGCCCGCCGGCGTCGCGCAGGCTCCGGCCGGTGAGTTCGAGGAACACGTCATCGAGCGTGGGGAGCCGGGTGTCGGCTGCGACCACGGTGATCCCCTGGTCCAGGGCGGCGGCGATCGCGCTCGGCAGTGCCACGCGGCCGTCGGCGACCTGCCCGGTGACCGCATCACCCTGACGGGTCGCCGTCCCGACACCGTCCATCGCCGCAATGAGCCCACGCAGGCGCTCGGCGGAAGCGTGGTCGGTTGTTTCCAGCGTCAGCCGGTCTCCGACATGACGCTGTTTGAGCTGGGTCGGCGTGCCCTCGGCGATGATGCGCCCGTGATCGATGATGACGATCCGATCCGCCTGTTGATCGGCCTCCTCCAGGTAGTGGGTGCTGAAGACGACGGTCATGTCGCTGCGGCGCCGCATCCCGATGATGTGGTCCCAGAGGTTGTTGCGGTTCTGCGGGTCGAGGCCCGTCGTCGGCTCGTCCAGGAACATCAACGCTGGGAGGTGCACCAGCCCGATCGCCAGGTCGAGGCGCCGCCGCTGGCCGCCGCTCATCGCCTGCGTCTTGCGGCGTGCCAACTGTTCCAGACCGAGCGCCGAGAGCAGTTCGGCGGCTCGGGCGCGGGCCGCGGCCTGGTCGAGGCCGTAGATGCGGCCCTGGGTGACGACCTCGTCCAGGGCCCGTTGGGTGTGCCCGGCGCCGTTGCCCTGGCCGACGTAGCCGATGCGCTCGCGCACCAGCGGAGCCTGGGTCCGCACGTCGAAGCCGGCGACGCGCGCGGTGCCGCCCGTGGGTGGGAGCAGCGTCGAGAGCATCCGCATGAGCGTGCTCTTGCCCGCGCCGTTGGGGCCGAGAACGGCGACCGTTTCCCCGTGCGCCACGGAGAGGTCGATGCCCCGGACAGCGCGGACCTCATCGCCGTCGGGAGCCCGAAAACTCCGGGACAGATTGGCAGTGCTGATCATGTGTTGGCGTGCGCTCCATTCCCGCTTCGGTGGCGGTTCCCATCATCACTGGGCTTGTGGCCGCTATATGTCCACAAGTGGGCCTAGAGTGGGCTCATGTCGACCGGCACCCGGGTCCTCGAACTCCTCGGACTGCTGCAGAACCGGCGCCATTGGCCCAGCCACGAGCTCGCGCGCCGCCTCGGCGTCAGCCAGCGCACGCTCCGCCGCGACATCGACAGCCTCCAGGAGCTCGGGTATCCGATCACCGCCACACGGGGCACTGGTGGCGGCTACCAACTCAGCCCCGGCGCCTCGCTCCCGCCCCTGGTACTCAGCGAGGACGAGGCCGCCGCCATCGTCATGGGGCTCCAAGAGATCACCTCCGGCCCCTACCCGACGTCAGCCGACGCCGCGCTGAGCGCCATGGCCAAGATCGTCCAGGTGCTTCCCGTGCGTATCCGACGCCGCATCGACAGCCTCCGCGCCGTCGCCGTCCCAGCGCCCACCCCCGAGGCACGCGTGGGCGTCACCGATGTCACCTTGTTGACGACCCTCGCCCTGGCCTGTCGCGACACCGAGACGGTGGAGTTCGCTTACCGCACCCGCACCGGTCAGACCGCTGCCAGGACAGTCCACCCGCACCACATCGTCCGCGTCGAGAACCGCCTGTACCTCATCGCCTGGGACCTCGACTGGGCCGACTGGCGCACCTTCCGCGTCGACCGCATCGGTGACGCGAGCCGCACCGGCACGACGTTCGCCCCCCGCCCCCTCCCCGCCGACGATCCCGTTGAGTACATGCGCGCCCGGATCAGGGCGATGCCCGCCAGGTATCCCGTCCGCGCCACGGTCGGGGCCCCCGCCGAACGGGTACGGGAGGAGATCGCGCACTACGGGACGGTGGAACCCATCGACGACACCTCGTGCCGGGTGGAGATCGCCACCGACTCCCTGGACTGGGCCACCTTCTGCATCGGAGCGCTCGACGCCCCCGTTGTGGTCCACGGCCCACCGGAAGCCATCGCCTACATGCGCGCCTGGGGACGACGCCTCACCGCCGGCACCCAAGAGCCCCCGTGACCCGCACAACGGTCTTCAAAGGGCGCAGAACCGGGCGATGCCGACCCGGAGCAGCGGACACGGAGGAAACACGCACCGCCCCAGGCCCCCGGCCCACCCGCGGCCCCTTCGCGTCAACGCCCGGCGCCAGGCTGCATGGCCGGTGAAGGGTAGACGGTGAACACCCGCTGGCCGTCGAGCCACGCGCTGAGCCGCCGCGCTTCGGCCGCCAACGCCTCGCGGGCCTGCGGGGAGACATCGTCATCAAGCAGGCGCAGCTCGACCACACCGCCGGGATCCTGCACCCATGCACCGACGACGCGTCCGTCGACCCAGGCGGTAGTCCCGGCGTTTCCTGCACTGTCGAACAACTGGGGTGCGTGCGCACCGAGGTAGAAGGCGCGTGCCTCCCAGCCCATCACGGTCGGATCGAGCAACGGCAGGAGCGCGACCCACGGCTCGGCGGCGACGACCGGGGCGAGATCGTCCTCGCGCAGCCACCCGACCGAGCCGTCCTCCAGGGACACCCGCTGCGCGCCGATGTCGTCCAGCGCGGTGCGGACTGCGGACTTGGTGCCGCCGAGCCACCAAGCGAGGTCATCGACGGTGCCGGGACCGTAGGACCACAGCCACCGGGACACCAACTCGGCATAGCCCTGCCGCGCCGCAAGCGCCTCGGGCACCTCGTCCCCCCACCACGCCTGTGTCGTCGTCCATGTCGGGCGGCTCGTGTACCAGGCTCCAGCGTTGACCGCGCGCGATACCGCGCCGTCCAGGCTCAGCTGGGTGAGCACTCGCGGAGCGATCGCGATCCGTCCTCCCCAGGACTTGTCCGGAGCCTGCTCGATGAAACCGGCGGCCTCGGGCACTTCCTCGCGTACTCGCTTCGAGGACCGCGGCACGCCGTCGGCCAGGTGCGCCAGCACCGCCTCCTCCGCAGTCGCAAGCCATGCGGCTCCCTGCCCCTCAGCGGCCGGCCCCCAGCGTTGGAGGTCCCTGACCAGCCGTTTGCGATGGGCCGCGGCCACCCGGGCCGAAGCACTTCCCCACACCGCCGGCACAAGATCGCAGGGGAACACGAACAGGGTCTCGCGCATCGACTGCTGTCGAATGAGGGAACGTGTGTCGTAGAGCGCCCGTTCGACGTCGTCGATGTCGAGCGCGTCGACCCGTGCCCAGCAGGACAGGTGCACGCTCGGCGGGTCGGTGGCGTGTAGACACACCACCGCACTCGCGGCCTCCTCGGGAGAGGCCGCCTTGGCCGTGGGTGCGAGAGCATGCCGCACGCCTAACCGGGCACGGCGCTCCTCATCGGTTACCAAGCGCATGGGGCCATCCTGGCGCAGAGGGCCGACAGATCGAGGCGCACGTGGCCTCTACGGGCTGGCCCAGGTTGGTGCGAGTGACGCCCCTGGCGATGAGCGGTCCGTGGGAGCTGTACCTAGTGCTTCGTTCCTCAAAGCAGGTAGATAAAACGGCGTCGGCGGCGACGAGGCTCGGGAGTCGGCCTGCTCCAGATCCAGGGGCGGGCGCGGGTGTTGAGCTGCATGGTCGCCACGGTGGTGGCGTAGGTGATCTCGTCAGAATCGGCGAAGGTCTGCCCGGCCAGGGCCTGGCGGCGGAAGATGCGCCACCAGGCTTCTTGCAGGTTGAGCCAGCAGGCCCCCTTGGGGATGAACACCTGCTGGATTCGCGGGTGCTCGGTGAGCCATTCGCGGGTGGAGACGCTGTTGTGGCTGGACAGGTTGTCGGTGATCACCGCGATCGTGCCGGTCGGGTTACTCTGCTCCAGCAGGGCCAGGAAGCGCTGCCAGCCGATACCGTTGCGCGAGGCGGCGGTCATGGTGACCGCATGGCCGTCGGCGACGCGCAAGCCGCCGTAGACCCAGGTCTTCTCCTGCCCGCGACTGTAGGTCAAGGCTGCTTTGATCCGCCGGCCGTCAGTGCTCCATCCGGGGACGGGATCGAAGGTTCGGGGAAGGACCGGGCCGAGTTCATCGGCCGCCACGACCGTCACTCCCGGCGGCGGACAGGTGTAGAGGGCAACAACACGGGTTCTTTTGGGGCGAAGTCCGGGTCATGGCTGGTGGCCCAGGAGCGGGTACGGCGCCAGCGCACCCCTTCGGCCAGCAAGATTCGTCGCACTTGCGAGCGTGCTATCACGATGCCCAGTTCGTGGACAGCCTGGGTCAGGGTGTCCAGCGTCCAACTGCCCGGCCCGGCCTCATCGGCCGCGGCCAGCTCACCGGTTGCCTGATCGCGCACCGGCTGGCCCGGCGGCGAAGTGCGGGCCAGCGCGATGATCTGCGAGCGTTCGGCCTCGCTGATCCGCCGTTTACGGCCGACGCCAGGACGATCTCCCAGCCCGTCCAGGCCTTCGGCATTGAAGCGCACCAGCCGGTAGCGCACCGTCTTCTCCGCACAACCGAGCTCACGGGCGATCTGCGGCACCCGCAGCCGCTCCCAGCTCAACGCAATGATCTGGGCCCTGCGGATCCAATCGGCCGGAGCGTGCCGGGCGCCGGCCAGCTTACGGATCTTGCGTTCCTCGACCGGGTCCTTCGGCGCTCGCGCGAACAGGAGCTTCGGCACTGCCTCACCGCCCATCAACGACCCACTGGGACCTGATAGTACGTCTAATCTTGCCGCTCAAAAAGGAACGAAGCCCTAGCTTGATCTTTAACCTGTGCGTCGTGGTCGCGGATTAGTGGATTTCTTGGGCTTGGGTTTCGTCGTTGTGGCCTTCGCGCTGGTCAGGCCG
>NZ_JBVJHH010000096.1:0-7209 GCF_055586905.1 Streptosporangium sp. NPDC048886 | reverse complement strand
CCGCTGATCTGTCAGCGAGCTGTATCCGGTCTGTTCGCGGGATGTCAGCGGGTCCCGTCATGGTCGTGGCAGACGAGAAAGCGACCGTGAAACGAGGGGCCATGACCACCGAGTCAACCCAGCCGGCGATCGCAGCCATGGGGCTGGGTAAGACCGTGCCCCGCCAGATGGCGCGTTGAGGACCGAAGGGAACGAACGATGTCGTACGCGATCCGGGCTGAGGGGCTGGTCAAACGGTACGGGGAGATGGTCGCCCTGGACGGGGTCGATCTGGAGGTGCCCGCAGGAAAGGTGATCGGTCTCCTCGGCCCGAATCGGGCGGGTAAGACCACCATCGTGCGGATCTTGGCGACACTGCTACGGCCGGATGGGGGCCACGCCACGGTCGGTGGCTACGACGTGATGAAGGACCCGGTGCGGGTCCGCGCCCTGATCGGGCTCACCGGACAGGACATGTCGGTGGATGAGAGTTTGTCGGGCCGGGAGAACCTGGTGTCCCTGGGGCGTCTGATGGATCTATCGAGGCAGCGGGCCACAGCGCGGGCGGCCGAGTTGATGGAGGGGTTCGAGCTGGCTGATGTCGCCGACCATCCGGTCAGGACTTTCTCCGGGGAGATGCGCCGCAGGCTGGATCTGGCGGCGAGCCTGGTCGGCCGACCGCAGGTGCTGTACCTGGACGAGCCGACCACGGGGCTGGATCCACATGCCCGCAAGGAGGTCTGGGAGGTCGCGCGGCGGTTGATGACCGAGGATTGCACGGTACTGCTCACCACGCAGTATCTGGAGGAGGCCGACCAACTGGCGGACCGGATCACTGCGATCGACCACGGCCGGGTGGTCGCGGAAGGCAGCCCGGAAGAGCTGAAGCGGCGGGTCGGTGGTCAGCGGCTACAGGTGCGCACGACCCTGCTCTCCGATCTGGACGCGGTGCGCCCGATCCTGGCCGAGCTGACCGGGGCCACGCCCGCCCACGATCCGAACGCCGGCTTGCTGACCGTGCCGATCGCCGATCCGATATTGGTCTCCGCTCTGGTCAGACGGCTCGACGGGGCCGGTATCGGCGTCGATGAGCTGGGGCTCCGCCTGCCCAGCCCGGACGAGGTCTTCCTGGCGCTGACCGGACAGCCGGCCGTGTGAAGGACAGGGGCAGAGCTCACGGCGCCCCCGGCTGGCCGGCTTCCCCGGCCAGCCGGTTGAGCGCGTCCTTCCTCGGTAGGTCGGCGCCTCGGCGGTATGCCTGCTGGTAGCCGGGCTCGCCGAGTCGGTCGGTCAGTTTGGTGACCAGTTCGCGCAGCTCTGGTTCGCCGAGGTCGAAGGCACCGCGGATCGCCTGGCTCATTCCGAGCGCGGTGGCCGCCCCCGCTGGGTCGTTCTCCAGCGCGAGCAGCCCGGCCAGTAGCTCCGCCGTCCAGGCCAGGCCGGCGCTGGAGCCCTGCGCGAACAGGGAACCGGCCGCCTGGGGCAGCAGCCGGCGGGCTTGGGCGGCCTCGCCCTCGGCGAGGCGGTTCTCCATCCGGGTGCTCACGATCAGGTCCCGGGCCAACTCCTCGGGGATCGCCCGGCGCTGACCGAGCGACTCCAGCTCATCGAGGGTACGGTTGGCCTGCTCCAGGTCGCCCGCACGGCGGTGCAGGTTGGCCAGCCCCACCAGGATGTTGGCCTCCAGCCGCCGATGGCCTCGATCGCTGGCCTGGCGCCGCGCCGCGAGGATGTCACGCAGCGCGCCGTCCAGATCGCCGCTGCGTCTGCGTTCGCGGGCGAGCCTGGCCCTGCTGAGATACAGGTAGTCCTCGGTGCCCAGCTCGGAGCTGATCGCCACTGCCCGTTCCAGCAGGGCGATCGCCTGGTCGTACTCACCCCGCAGCGAATGATCCCGGCCCAGCGGGAGCAGACTCATCACCAGCCCCCACCGATCGCCCACCTCCTCAAAACCGCGCAACGCCTCCCGCCGGGCGTGGGCGCCGGCCCGCAGATCGCCCTGCTCGGTGAGAGCGAAGTCCTGCGCCCAGTGCGCGCTGGCTCGCACCCACGGGTCCGGCGAGTCCAGCGACTGCCGCAGCCGACGTCGCACGAGCTCGGCGCCGCCGCTGACGAAGGCCAGCTGAGACATCCGCACCAGCGGCAGCGCCGGATGGAACTCCCGTGCCGCCGCCGAGTCGACGCCGGCGATCGCCGAGCGCGCCGAGCTGCCCGCCGCCAGCCGCACCACCTCCATGGTGGCATGCGCGTGATCGGGCAGGCCGTAGCCCAACCTCAGCACCTCAGCCAGGAACGTCTCGAACTGGCTGCTCATCCCTCTGATACCCCAGTACCAGAACAGCGCGCCGACGAACCGGGACGCGGTGACCCCGTCCCCGGCGTCCACGGCCGCTCGCAGCGCGGCGACCATGTTGTCGTGCTCGGCATCAAACAGCGCGATCGCCCGCAGCTGCTGCCCGGTCCGCAACAACGGCTCGTGCTCCTCCGCCAGCGCCAGGAAATACCCGGCGAAACGCGTGGACACCTCCTCACCTGACCTGACCAGCTGAGCAGCCGCGTACGCGCGAACCGTCTCCAGCATCCGATAGCGAGGCTCATCGCCGTCGTCGGTGGCGTTCAGCAGAGACTTCTCCACCAGCGAATCGAGCACATACGGCACATCCCTTGCCGAAAGCAGCTCATCAGCACACACCGCCTCCAACGCGGCCAGGGTCGCACCACCGGGAAAGACCGACAACCTGCGGGCCAGCACCCGCTCGGGCTCCTCCAGCAGATCCCAGCTCCACTCCACCACCGCCAGCAGCGTCCGCTGGCGCGGCAGCGCCGTCCTGCTCCCCGAGGTCAGCAGCCGGAAGCGATCATCCAAACGCCGCGCGACCTGCTCCACGCTCATCGAACGCAACTTGGCCGCGGCCAGCTCCAACGCCAGCGGCAGACCATCCAGCCGCCGACAGATCTCCACCACCGCGCCCACCGTGGAATCGTCCAGCACGAAGCCGGGCCTGACACCAGCGGCCCTGTCGATGAACAGACGCACCGCGGCCGACTCCGCCGCCTCCGCCGGCTCTGGTCTCTCCGCGGGCAGCTCCAGCGGGCCGAGATGGCACAGCATCTCCCCGGTGATCGCCAGCGGTTCCCTGCTGGTGGCGAGAATCCGCAGACGCGGCAGCCTGGCGAGCAACTCGTGGGTGAGCTCGGCGGCGGCTTCGATGAGATGCTCGCAGTTGTCCACTATCAGGACCGCCTCGCCGACATCCAGCAGCTCGGCCAGCCGGTCGACCGGGGTGGCCCGCCGTATCTGCCCTCCCTCGTAAAGACGGCTGTCTTGGGAGCTGAGCGCGCCGAGCATCGTGTCGGCCAACTGATCCGGTGCGATCACCCCGGCCAGCGGCACGAACCACACCCGGCCGCGCTGGTGGGCCCGATCCCGGGTCACCGCCTCCAGCGACAGCCTCGTCTTGCCCGCGCCGCCCGGCCCGACGATGGTCACCAGCCGGGAAACGACCATCAGCTCAGCCAACTGATCCAACTCGCTGTCCCTGCCGACGAAACTGCTCAGCTGCGCGGGAAGTCGGCTCGGTACGGCCTCTTGTCGCACCGAAGGCTGGCCCAACTCGCCGCGGAGCAGGGCCAGATGAACGTCCCGCAGCTCGGCCGAGGGATCGATGCCGAGCTCCTCGCTCAGCCTGCCTCGGATCTCCTCATACACCGCCAACGCATCCGACTGGCGTCCGGCCGCCGACAACGCCCGCATCCGCAGCCCAGCCAGCCTCTCGCTCAGCGGACGTTCGGCGCCTGCCACCCCAAGATCGGTCAGCACCTCGGCGTGCCGGCCCAGTCGCAGCTCAGCGTCAAAACGATCCTCGGCAGCCGCGGCCCGCACCTCGTCCAACCTCGCGGCGACACCACGAGCGAACGGCGCCTCCAGCACATCCGTCAGCGCCGCGCCCCGCCACAACCCCAGCGCCGCACCAAGCACCGCGGACGCCTCTTCGTACCGGCCCGCTGCCAGCTCACGCCTGCCCTGCCCGGCCAGCTCCTCGAACCGGTGCGCGTCCACGTCCTCGGCCCGCACCGAAAGCCGGTAGCCGCCCGCCACGGAATTCAGCGTTCCGGCCCCGCGCAGCGCCTTACGCAACCGGAACACCAACGCCTGCAGCGCGCTGGCCGCCCCCGACGGCGATTCCGCCCCCCACAGATCATCGATCAGCGAGTCGGCGGACACCGGACGACCTGCCTCCAGGGCCAGCCTGGCCAACAACATGCGCAGCCGCACGCCGCCGATGTCGATCGGCGTCACGTCATCAAAGGCCCCAACCGGCCCAAGCAGGACAATATGCACCAGGGCAGCCTCCCAGACCCAGCCTCTGTCCCATCACCGCGGTCTAGGGGGTCTCGGTAGCAATCGCGGAAAATCCAACGGACCCTGTGTCACGAACGCCGAGAGGGGTCGTTATGTGGGCAGGCGCCGATTCTGTTCTCCCTGCCATGGAGCACCGTGGGCGTGAGCGTGGCGGTCTGCCTTCTCCTCGCCCTGATCTCCAGCCTGGTCCCTGCTCGCCTCGCCCTTCGCCACCGACCACTGGAGCTGGCTGGGATACGCGAGTAGTGCCCGTTACAGCTGATCGTGAGACGTCCTGGCCGACGGCCCATACAACCAAGTCGCGACCTGCCTGCGCGCGGCCGGCCCGGGTGCTGCGGGAAAAGCTTCGCCGTGCCGCTAGAACGTTTTGCCTGGTCATCCCGTATCGCGGGCAACGCAGGCAATACGGGCAAGGACTGTATTACCTGCGATCGCAGTATGTGGCGCGAGTCGAACCGTACGGCTCGCGCCCAGCGGTCAGCCGGGGCCGCCGGGCTGACGCGGGCGCGCGGGCGCGCGGCCACAAGGCATGGAACCTCCAGTAGCGATAGCGGTTGATGACCGAGTGTCACCACCACCGGCCGTTCGGATGCTTGGATGCGACAAGTTGATCAAGCTCTTGCGCCGGTAGCCTGGGCCAGTGAAACCTGGTGAGAAGCTTTCCCGTGGGGTGAGTGGTGGAGGACTTCGTCGTGAGGAACCTCACCGTGAAGGACTCCGTCGTGAAGAGCTGAAGGGCTTTCTGCGCAGCCGTCGGGCCAGGTTGAGTCCGCGGGACGTCGGGATGCCGGAGGCGGGGCGCAGGCGGACCCCCGGGTTGCGGCGCGAGGAGGTCGCGGTGCTGGCCGGGGTGGGGGTGTCCTGGTACACCTGGCTGGAGCAGGGCCGCGACATCACCGTCTCTGCGCAGGTGCTCGACGCGGTCGCTCGCGCGCTGCGGCTCGACGAGGCCGAGCGGACGCACCTGTATCTGCTGGCAGGGCTCAACCCGCCGGCCGCTCCCGACTTGGACGATCCGCTGTCGGAGCAGTTGCTGCGGGTGCTCGACTCCTGGCTGCCGCGGCCGGCGTACGTGCTTGACCGGCACTGGGGCCTGGCCGCGGTGAACTCCGTAGCGCGCGAAGTGTTCGGGTTTGGCGACTACGATCACAACTGCCTGATGTCATTCTTCACAAGCGCCCGGTACCGGGCGTCGTTCGCCGACTGGAAGGCAGCGGCGCCAACGATCGTGGCGCAGTTCCGCGCGGACGCGGCGCGGCATCCCGGGGATGGCGAGTTCGTACGGATCGCAGATGATCTGGTGGCGGCGAGCGCGGAGTTCGCCGGACTGTGGGAGCGGCACGACGTGGCGGAGACCGCGCAGGGGCTCAAGTCCGTCATACATTCCGAGGTGGGTGAGCTGCGCTTCGAGTACACCAGCCTCGCCGTGCCCGACCGGCCGGGGCACCGGATCCTGCTTCACAATCCCCAGCCGGGTACGGACACCGAGGAGAAGCTGGAGTCATTGGCGCGGCGGCTGTGCCTGGTGGTGTGAAACCTCGGATAAACGGACACTACCTACCCGCCGCACGATCCCCCAGGCTGCTCGTCATGACTCGATTCAATGACAAGGTCGTACTGATCACCGGTGGGACCAGCGGCATCGGGCTGGCAACCGCGCGCCGTCTCATCGCCGAGGGCGCCCACGTCGTCATCACCGGCCGTTCGCCCTCGCGTGTGGCGGCCGTCGCCGAGTCGATCGGCGCCATGGGCGTGGCCTCGGATGTCGGCGACCTCGCCTCCCTGGACGCGCTGATGACCGCTGTCAAGGAGCGGTACGGGCGGATCGACGCGATCTTCGCCAATGCGGGGACCGGGACGTTCAAGCCCTTCGCGGAAATCAGCGAGAGCGACTTCTCTTCCACTGTGGACGTGAACGTCAAGGGGGTGTTCTTCGTAATCCAGAAGGCGCTGCCGCTGATGCCCGACGGCTCGTCCATCGTCATCAACGCGTCATGGACCCTGCATCGGGGGGTTGGCATCCTCGCCCTGTACTCGGCCACCAAGGCGGCCGTGCACAACCTGGCCAGAACGCTGGCCGCCGAACTCGCGCCCCACGGGATCCGGGTGAACTCCATCAGTCCTGGATACATCGACACCCCCATGTACCCGGAGGCATCTCTGGATGAGGAGACGGCCAGGACGATCAAGGGCCGGGTGGCGGCCGGGCGCTTCGGACAGCCCGAGGAGGTGGCCGGCGTGGTGGCGTTCCTGGCCTCGTCCGATGCCTCGTACGTGAACGGCCAAGACCTGGTGGTCGACGGTGGCCTCGTCGCTACGATTCCCGCTTGACCGCCACCCTCAGCCCCGACCCGGGGCCCCACCTCGGCGCCCGCTCCTTAGACCGTGACTCATTTGGGGATCGGTCGTTAGATCGTTCGCGGATGCGTTCCTCCAACAACTGGTGCCCGATGAGCTGTGGGAGCTGTTCCAGCGCGTGGTCCCGCCGCCACCGACTCGGCCGCAAGGCGGCGGGCGGCGGCGGGGGGACGAGTGATTCTGGCGGCGATTGTGTACGTGGCAACCACCGGCTGCACCTGGCGGCAGTTGCCGCCGGTCTTCGGCGCCTCCTGGCAGACGGTGCACCGCTGGGTCGTCGAACGCACCGTCTCCTGGCCGGCTGTCGCCGCCTACACCGTCGCTACGAGCGCCATGCCGACCATTTCGCGTCCTTCGTGGCCGTTGCCGCAGCCCTCATTCGCTACCGCCGACTCACCACATGAGACACCCTCTTAGCTTGATCTTTAACCTTGGTGGCTTGCGAAGCCGCTCCTGAGTTCTCAGTTAGACAGCCCTTGGTTGATCATTCTTCTTGTCGAGGGAAGAAG
>NZ_JBVJHH010000095.1:0-7814 GCF_055586905.1 Streptosporangium sp. NPDC048886 | reverse complement strand
AACGGCAACGCCCCCAACACCACCACCGCCGCCGGAACCATGAACTCCGGCAACACCCCCGCCGCGAACCGCCGCACCTCCCCCGCCTCCAGCACCTCCCCCACGTCCGGCGCCGCCCCCCGCCCAACACCCGGGACGGAAGCGACCGGCGCCACCTGGTCACTCACGGAAGCGACCGGCGCTTCACGGATACTCACGGAAGCACCCGGCACCTCGCGGGCACTCTCGGGGGCATCCGTCGCCGTACGGTCATGTCCGACCACGTAGGCGACCAGGCGCCGGTCCCCCGGACGGTCCTCCCGCACCACCACCGCGACCTCCGCCACCAGCGGATGCCGCATCAACACCCCCTCCACCTCGCCCAACTCGATCCGGAACCCCCGGATCTTCACCTGCTGATCAGCCCGACCCAGATACTCCAACCGCCCCGCACGATCCCACCGCGCCAGATCCCCCGACCGATACATCCGCCCACCAGCAGGCCCGAACGGATCGGCCACGAACCGCTCCGCCGTCAACCCCGGCCGCCCCGCATACCCCCGCGCCACCCCCGCCCCCGCCACATACAACTCCCCCACCACCCCCGGCGGCACCGGACACAACCCCCCATCCAGCACATACACCCGCAGATCAGGGATTCCAGTCCCGATCAGGCCGGCGGGGCTGTCCGGATCCAGCACGGCACAGGTGACGTGCACCGTGGTCTCGGTGATTCCGTACATGTTCACCAGGGAGACTCCCCGGCCGTGCCACCCAGCGAGCCGGGAGACCTCCAGGGCCTCGCCGCCGAAGATCACATACCGCAGCGACGACCCCGCCCCCGGCCCCTCCCGCTCGGCCCGCATGAACTGGTAGAACGCCGACGGCGTCTGATTCAGCACCGTCACCCCCTGCGCAGCCACCAACGCCACGAACTCCCCCGGCGACCGACTCACCTCGAACGGCACCACCACCAACCGCCCGCCATACAACAACGCCCCCCACAACTCCCACACCGAGAAATCAAACGCATACGAGTGGAACAACGCCCACACATCCGTCTCGTCGAAGCCGAACCACCCCTCCGTCGAGACCAGCAACCGCGTCACGTTCCCATGCGAGACCACCACCCCCTTCGGCCGCCCCGTCGAGCCCGACGTGAAGATCACATACGCCGGATGCGCCGGCAACAACCGCCCCACCCCACGAGACCCCCCACCCACCCCGACGACATCACCGGACGCATCCCCGCCCACCACGAAAGCCTCACGGGAGGCGTCCTCCCCGAGCCGGAACACCGAGAACGGCGACGCCTCCTCCGGCACCGACACCCGCCGCCCATACCCGGCCAGCACCCCCTCCGACTCCGCGACGGTGACCGCCAGCACCGGACGGGCATCCCGCACGATGTGACCGATCCGCTCATCCGGGTAACCCGGATCGATCGGCACATACGCACCCCCCGCCTTCAGCACCGCCACCACCGCCACCACCAACTCCACCGAACGCGGCACCACCAACGCCACAAACCGCTCCGGCCCCACCCCCAACCCCGCCAACACCCGCGCCAGCGCACCCGCACGCGCGTCCAACTCCGCATACGACAACTCCACCCCCGCCCCCACCACCGCCACCGCATGCGGCGACCGCGCCGCCTGCGCCTCGAAGCGCTCCACGATGGTGGACGGGGCCGGTTCTGTGCCGGTGCCGGCCCAGTCGCCCAGAATCGTCCGGCGCTCGGCGGGGGTGAGGATCTCGATCTGGCCGATGGGGATGTCGGGGGCGGCGACCACGGCTTCCAGGAGCAGGTGGAAGCGGGTGACGATGTCGTCGGCCGTCCGCCGGTCGAACAGGTCGAGGCTGAACTCCAGGCCACCCTCGACGCCCCCCTCGGGACGCTCGGCGAGGGTGAGCTGGAGGTCGAACTTGGCGGTGGCCGGGGTGAACGGTTCCACGGCGACGGACAGGCCGTCGAGTTCCAGGACGGCGGGCGGGTTGTTCTGGAAGGCGAGCATCACCTGGAAGAGGGGGTGGCGGGCCATCGACCGGGCCGGATTGACGATCTCCACCAACCGCTCGAACGGCAGATCCTGATGCGCGTACGCCGCCAGATCCGTCTCCCGCACCCGGCCGACCAGCTCCCGGAAACTCGGATCCCCACCGGTGTCGGTCCGCAGCACCAACGTGTTGACGAACATGCCCACCAGATCGTCCAACGCCTCATCGGTCCGGCCCGCGACCACCGACCCGATCGGGATGTCGTTCCCGGCCCCCAGCCGGGTCAGCAGTGCCGCCAGGGCGGCCTGCACCACCATGAACAGGCTCGCCCCCGCCTCCCGCGCCACCCCGATCAGCCCCCGGTGCAGATCGGGCCCGATCTCGAAACGGACCGTCTCCCCCCGGTGCGACGCCACCGCCGGGCGCGGACGGTCGACCGGCAGCGCGATCTCGTCGGGCAACCCCGCCAGCGCCGAACGCCAGAACGCCACCTGCGCGCTGACCAGACTCCCCGGATCCGACTCCTCCCCCAGCAACTCCCGCTGCCACAACGCGTAATCGGCATACTGCACCGGCAACGGCTCCCACGCCGGCACCCGCCCCCCGGAACGCGCCGCATAAGCGGTGATCACATCACGGGCCAGAGGAGCCATCGACCAGCCATCCCCCGCGATGTGATGCAACACCAGCAGCAGGACGTGGGTGGTGGCGTCGAGTTCGAACAGGCAGACCCGCAGGGGCGGATCCACCGACAGGTCGAAGCCCCGTCCCGCCTCTGCCGCCAGCGCCGCTCCGAGCCGGTCGCCGCCGACCTGGATCACTTCGACCGGGGGTTCGGCGGGGTCGAGGACGCGCTGACACGCCACCCCACCCACCTCAGGAAACACCGTCCGCAAACTCTCATGCCGACCCACCACATCCCCCAACGCCCCCCGCAACACCCCCACATCCACCCCACCCGACAACCGCAACACCACCGGCAAGTTATAAACCGCCGACCCCGGCTCCAACCGATTCAAAAACCACAACCGACGCTGCGAAAACGACAACGGCACCGCCCCCGGCCGCACCACCCGCCCCACACCAGGCCGCACACCCCCCGAAACACCCCCCACCCACACCGCCAACCCCGCCACCGACGGCACCTCGAACACCACACGCACCGGCAACTCCACCGACAAAACCGACCGCACCCGACTCACCAACCGCATCACCAGCAGCGAATCCCCACCCAAATCAAAAAACGAGTCATCCACCCCCACCGACGCGACCCCAACCCCCAACACCTCCGCGAACACCCCACACAAAACCTCCTCCACCGGTGTCCGCGGCCCCCGCCCCGAAACCGCCACCTCCGGCACCGGCAACGCCGCCCGATCCAACTTCCCGTTCACCGTCACCGGCAACACATCCAGCACCACCACCACCGACGGCACCATGTACTCCGGCAACACCTCCCCCACCCACCCCCGCAACTCCGCCGCATCCACCTCCGCCGACACCGCCCGCCCCACGGGAGCAGGGACCATGTCCCCCTCGACCGGACCCGCCGGAAGGGGAACCCCACCGGAGCCGTCACCGTCCCTCCCAGCACCAGCACCAGCACCAGCACCAGCACCGGAGATGCCCTGTCCCGCCGGAGCGGGAACCACGTAGGCGACCAGCCGCCGGTCCCCCGGCCGGTCCTCCCGCACCACCACCGCGGCATCGGCCACCCGCGGATGCCGGGCCAGCACGCTCTCGATCTCTCCCAGCTCGATCCGGAACCCCCGGACCTTCACCTGGAGATCGGCCCGCCCCACATACTCCAGACACCCCTCCGCACGCCACCGCACCACATCACCCGTGCGATACATCCGCCCACCAGCAGGACCGAACGGACACGCCACGAACCGCTCCGCCGTCAACCCCGCCCGCCCCAGATACCCCCGGGCCAGGCCGGGCCCGGTCAGATACAGCTCCCCGGCCACCCCCACCGGGACCGGCCGCAGCCACGCGTCCAGCACATACACCTGGGCGTCCCGGAGCGGGGAACCGATCGGCGGGGTCTCGCCCGGGGTCAGCGGACCGCTCATCGTCGCGGCGATCGTGGCCTCGGTGGGACCGTATGCGTTGATCATCAGGCGGCCCGGAGCCCAGCGGCCGACCAGGCCGGCTCCGCAGGCCTCCCCGCCGACCGCCAGGGTCCGCAGGTCCGGCAGCACCGTCTCGGGCACGCTCGCCAGGGTCGCGGGCGGGATCAGGGCATGGGTTATCCGCCCGCTCTCCAGCACCTCGGCCAGCGCCGCCCCGCCGTACACGCCGTGCGGGAGGATGACGAGCGCGGCCCCCGCGGCGAAGGCCATGAGCATCTCCATGACCGAGGCGTCGAAGCTGGGCGAGGCGGACTGGAGCACCCGGCTGTCCGGGCCGACCCGGAGCCGGTCGGTCTGCGCGGCCGCGAACGCGGCGATGCCCTCGTGGGTCACGACGACGCCCTTGGGGCGCCCGGTCGAACCCGAGGTGTAGATCACGTAGGCGGGGTTCTCCGGCGCGAGCCGCACATCAAGGTTCTCCGCCGGATATCCGGACACGTCCGCGGCGGCCAGGAACGCCGCGTCGATCACCGCGGAAGGAGCGGCGTCGGCGAGCATGTGGGCGATCCGCTCCGCCGGATAGTCCGGGTCGACCGGCAGGTAGGCGCCGCCCGCCTTGGCCACGGCCAGTGCCGCGACGACCAGGTCCGCGGACCGGGGCAGCGCCAGCGCGACCAGACGCTCCGGCCCGGCCCCGCGCTCGGCCAGCAGCCGCGCCAGCCGGTTGGCCCGCCGGTTGAGCCGGGCATAGGTCAGGACCGTCTCGCCGTCCACGAGCGCGGTGGCGTCGGGGACCCGCGCGGCCGTGGTCTCGAAGATCTCGGGCAGCGTACGGCGGGGCACCGGCGCGCCGGTGTCGTTCCACTCCTCGACGATCTGGCGGTGCTCGGCGGCGTCCAGGACGCCGAGCCGGCCGACCGGCGTCTCCGGGGCGGTGACCAGCGTGGTGAGCAGCAGCCGCATGCGCTCCAGCAGCCGCCGGGCCTGGACCGCGGTGAACAGGTCGGGGCGGTGGTCCAGGCGCAGGGTGAGACGGTCACCGGGGATGGCCGCGAGGGCGAGGGGATAGTGGTGGGCGTCCACCGAGCCGAACCCGGTCAGCCGGACGTCACCGAGGGCGGTGTCCGCGGCGGAGGCGTCGAAGGGGTAGTTCTCCAGCACGGTGACCGTGTCGAACAGGGCGCCGCGATAGATCTCGGTCAGTCCCAGATGGTGGTGGGGCAACAGCTCGGCCTGCTCGTCCTGGAGGCGTTCCAACAGTTCCCCGACCGGCTCCTCCGGGCGGAGCCGTACCCGCACCGGCAGGGTGTTGACGAACAGGCCGATCATGCGCTCGACGCCGGGCAGCTCGGGCGGGCGCCCCGAGACGATCGCGCCGAAGACGACGTCGTCGCGGCCGGTCAGCTGGGACAGCAGCACCCCCCACAGCCCCTGCAGCACGGTGTTGACGGTGATCCCCCGGCGGCGGGCCAGCCTGGTCAGCGCGGCCGTCAAGGTGGTGTCCAGTTCGAGGCTCACCTTGTCCGGCGGGACGGGCGTGGCCACGCCGGGCGCGATCAGCGTGGGTCCCTCGATCCCGTCGAGGGCGCGGTCCCAGGCCCACCGGGCGGCGTCCCGGTCCTGGCGGGCCAGCCAGGCCAGATACCCCTTGTACGGCGGGGCCGCCGGGGCCTCCACCCCCAGGTAGAGCGCGAGCAGCTCGGCGACGAGGAGCGGGGTGGACCAGCCGTCGAGCAGGATGTGGTGGTTGGTGAGGATCAACCGGTGCCGGTCCGGCGCGAGCCGTACCAGGACGGAGCGGATCAGCGGCGGCGTGGCCAGGTCGAACGGGCGGGCCCGCTCCTCGGCGGCCACGCCCTCGGCGTCGGCCGTGACGACCTCCCGCCACGACGGCTCCACCCGCTCCGGGATGACCTGGACGGGCCGGCTGAGATCCTGGTGCCAGAAGGCGGCGCGCAGGTTGGGGTGGCGTTCGAGCAGCCTGGCGGCGGCGTTCCGCAGCGCGGGGACGTCCAGCGGACCGTCGAGATCGAGGGTGACCTGGGCGGTGTAGACGTCGTGTTCGTCGTGGAGCGCGTGGAAGAACAGGCCGTTCTGCAGCGGCGAGAGCGGGAGGATGTCCTGAACCTGCGTCATCGCTTCTCCCATGCGGCCTGGATGCGGTCGATCTCGTTCTGGTCCAGGTCGACCAGGAGGTCGCTCGGCGTGTAGCCGCCCCGGCCGTGTGCGGCCAGCCCTTCCAGCGCCCCGGACCAGGTCTCGGCCAGCTCCCTGACCTCGGCCTCGGTGAGCACCCCTGCCGGCCAGGACCAGACGGCCTCGAGGTGGGGGCCGTCCGGCCGGTCGTGGGTGGTGACGTTGATCTCCAGGGCGTGGGCCACCGGCATGCCGGGGTCGTGCCCGCCGAGCGCGGCCGGGACCAGGTTCCAGTCCCCCTCGGCGACGGCGACCCGGCCGAGGTAGTTGAACACGATCTGCGGCCGGGGCAGCTCGGCCAGCTCGGGGGCGGTGTCGGGGTTGAGGTGGCGGAGCAGGCCGTAGCCCAGGGGGTTGGGCACCGCCCTGAGCTGCTCCTTGATCTTCTTGACCGCCTGCGCCACGGCCCGCTCGTCGGCCCAGCCGGTGACGCCCGCGTCGAGCCGGACCGGATAGAGGGCGGTGAACCAGCCGACGGTCCGGGACAGGTCGGTGCCGGAGGAGATCTCCTCCCGGCCGTGTCCCTCCAGGTCCAGCAGGACCGAGCTGCCCCGGCCGCCGCGTTTCCTGCGCCAGTGCGCCACGGCCAGGGCGAGCCCGGTGAGCAGCACGTCGTTGACGCGGCCGTGGAACGCGGCGGGGACGGTGGTCAGCAGGGGCTCGGTCCGCTCGGGGGGCAGGGTGAGGCGGAGGCTGCGCAGTGTCGCGACGGTGTCGACGCGCGGGTCGAGCGGTCTGCTGCCGACGCGCGGGTCGGGCCCGTCGAGGATGTCGATCCACAGGTCGAGTTCTCCGGCCCTGTCGCGGGCCTCGTCCTGGAGGCGACGGGCCCAGCTGCGGAAGGAGGTCGGCACCGGCGCCAACGCGACAATCTCACCCCGCACGGCCGCCTGCCAGGCGGCGAACAGATCCGGCAGCAGAATCCGCCACGACACCGCGTCGACCGCCAGATGATGCACCGTCACCACCAACCGCCCCGACACCCCCGGCCCGGCATCCACCCAGACCACCCCCACCATCCGGCCCGCCCCCGGATCCAACCCCGCCCGCAACAACCCGGCCTGCCCCGCGACCACCCCCGCCAGCCCCCCACCACCGGAGACGCCCTCGCCCGAAGCACCACCGGGGACGCCGCCCGGAGCAGCGCCGGGGACGCCGCCGAGGTCACCGCTGCCGGACTCCCCATCACCGGGATCGCCACCACCCTCGGCACCACCGCCCGCGACGCCCACCTCGACCCGGCGCACGCAGTCGGCCGCCCGGACCGCCCCGCGCGGCAGCACCTCCAGTCCCCCGGGCCTGACGGCTGTCGCATCCGGTGCGGACTCCGGGCCGGACACCCTCAGCCGCAGCGCGTCGTGATGGTCCAGTACGGCCTGCACGGCCTCCGTCAGCCGGTCCAGGCCGAGGTCGGGCGGCACCTGGAGGACCACCGTCTGGTTGAACCCGGCGATCGGCCCACCCCGCTCCGCCAGCCAGGCCATGATCGGGGTGGGCGGCAACGGACCGACCCCCGCCCCCTCCGCCTCCCCCACCACCGGCTCCTCCTCCTCGGCGGCGACCACG
>NZ_JBVJHH010000094.1:0-8013 GCF_055586905.1 Streptosporangium sp. NPDC048886 | reverse complement strand
TCGGCGATGGGCTCGGCCTCCAGGTGCCAGCCCTCGCGGCATTGGGCTCTGCGGAGTTGCTGGTTGCGTTTGGCGCACGGCGGGCACTTGGCCTCTTGGGTGGTCCCGCAGGGGAGGTCGAAGGCTTCCGTCGTGCCGGTGTGGGTGTCCAGGCGGCGCATCTCGATGGGCCGGATGCAGACGCCGTTGAGCTTGGCGACCTCGACGGCGACATCGAGCGCCAGGGGCAGGGTGTCGCGGACCAGGCGGGGAAGCGTGCGGTCGGAGCCGTTCGGATGGGTGGCGGTCGAGGGGTGGGCGGGTGGACGAGGGTGTCGGTCACATGGCCTCCTCTCGGTCGAGCACGTCGGCGCAGAGCCGGTAGGCGTCGCTGTAGGGGTCCTTACACAGCCGGAGATTGGCCAGCTCGAAGTGCGGCGGCGTGTCCGTGTCGTGGAGGTCGAGCAGCCCGTAGGCGCCGAGTTCGGCGAGGGTGGCGTGGAAGGTGACTCTCATCAGGCCCCCTCACCGATCGGGGGCAGGGGCAGGGTGTCGGCGGCGAAGGCGGCGACCATGGCGCGGATGTCGGCGTCGGAGACATAGCCGGCGCGAGCGCGTGTCGGCTCGGGCGAGGTCTCCAGCCGGGCGTAGGCGATGCCCGCGCCCTGCTCCGGCTGAGGGGAGATCAGGTCGGCCAGCGCGCCCCGGTCACGGGCGCCGTCGCCGAGCACCATGTCCACCTGTTCCGACTCATCCAGACGGAGCGCGATCTTGTCGGGGAACAGGTTGCGGATGCTCAGTACGTCCTTGCGCGGGTCCTGCAGCGCGGCTAGGACACCAACCCCGACCGCCCGCCCTTGGGTGGTGAGCGTCGCCAGGGCGGCCGAGATCCGCAGCTTCAGGCCCTTGTCGGACTGGTAGGCGGTCAGGAATGCCACCTCGTCGACCACCACCAGGACGAACGGATCCTCCACCGTCGGGATGTGGTCGCGCCGGACTCCGGCGAAGCGGCCGGCCCGCTCCTGCATGACCTTGACCGCGGCTTCCAGCAGGTCGGCGCAGGCGGCCGGGCCGGCGGCGTAGCGGTCGAACAGGGCCCGGCCGAAGGACAGCTCCATCAGCTTGGGATCCAGCGCCCACACCTGGACCAGGCCCGCATGGACGGCGGGCAGCAGGCCGCGGATGACGGACCAGATGATCGAGCCTTTGCCCGCGCCGGTGGCGCCGGCGACCAGGATGTGGGTGCCGTGGACCTTGAGCCGCCAGGGGGTGCCGTCCTCGCGTTTGCCGATCTCGACCGGCCCGACCGAGGCCGCCGGGATGGGCAGCGCGGGCAAGGGTGTGGCCAGTGGGTCGCGGCGGGGGAAGGCCAGCAGCAGCCGGCCCGGCCGGGCGACGGTCACCCGGCAGGAGGGTGCGCCGAACCCGTGGGCCAGGTGGTCGATGCGGTCGGCCCAGTCGGTGACCGACTGGCCGGTGAGCATCTTCACCGTGACCAGGTCGGCCCACGAGGTGCAGGAGACGCCGACCAGGCGGGGGAGGTAGTCGCGGCCGCGCACGTGCCGGCCGAGACCAGAGATGATCATTACCGGTTGCCAGTGCCGCCGGTAGACCCACACCAGCCGCCACCAGGCCAGCAGCCGCCAGCCGACCAGTCGCAGGAACGAAGCCCGATCGACGAAGCGCCACGTGGTGAGGCCGACGAGCACCAGGGCGACCAGGGCAACGCCCCACTGCCAGCCGTACAGCCAGGCCAGCGTGCACGGAGCGGCGACGACGGTCGAGGCGATCGGGTGCCGCCAGACCAGCCGCACGAGAGCGGACAGCAGCCGCCACGTGAAGATGACGATGGTGATGAACGCCGGGGTCTGGACGACGGCCGGACGGAAGACCACGGCGGTGTCAGGGGTTGTGGAGACGAGGTGTTGTGCCTCGTCGCCGGGCAGTTTTTTGAACATTAGGCTGGTGCCTTCTTCCTTGATGTGGAGTCGGGGAGAGCTGAGGGGCCGCCGGAAGTTGCACCTTCTGGCGGCCCCGCTTACGTGTCAGGCCGCTATGTCCTTGCCGGTCGCAGCGCTCTGCTTGGCCGGAGCCGCAGCGGTGCGGGGAGCGCGCATCGCGCGGGCCCGGATGGACCAGGCCAGGCGGCCGGTGTTCTGGCCGACGTACGGCGTGACGGTCATGGCCTCGAACTCCACCGGGGTGAACGGCAGACCGGGCAGCGGCACCGGGGGAACCGGCTGCACCGCCGACAGGATCTTGACCGACACGGTCTTCTGGCCGGCCTTGACGGTGGGGTCGGCGTCCATGACCGCGACCTGCCACACGGGTTCGCCGGTGGTCTTGTCCTTGGCGTAGACGGTGCGCCCCTTGGCGGAGGCGTCGAAGTCCTTGACCTGCTCGACCTCGCCGACGATGTAGCAGCCGTGCGGGAAGACCTGGTCGAAGCTGACGGGGATGGGGCCCTGGATGGCCATAATCTGTTCTCCTGTCGTACTGTCGCTAACTCGTACTATCGAGTTACAAGCTACTTCGGAAACGAGTACTCGACAATACGAGTTTCCGAGAGTGGGTGTGACTTAGGTCACATCACAAGGTGTAGGCGTCTTCCAGCTCATGCAGAGCGCCGGGAAGCGTGATGTCGATAATCAGCACAGGACGGCCCGAAGCGTCGTAGACACGCGCCAGAACGCCCAGCACGGCGGCCGACTTGCCCAGCCCCAACACCTTGGCCTCTTGGGGCAAGGGGTGACGGGCGGCCAGGCGCTCCACGACGTGATCCAGCCGTAGCCCTCTGGCCCCTTGGAGGTGCTGGCGGACGCTCACCGTCAGCGGCACCTGGCGGCCGAGGTCGGTCCCTTCGGCCAGCTCGATCGGGCACCAGAAGGTGACCAGTTCGCACGGCTCGTCGGCCTCGCTGAGCAGGACGCGGCGCATCATGACCGGCGTCTTCTCGGGCAAGGAGAGCATGGCCGCGACATTGGCCGGCGCGGGATGCGATCCCACCTCGATAACCGCTCCGCCCTCAGTGGCTTCCACTCGATCGAGTACGGCGCGGCCAGGCCGAGAAGGGGCGTCGTCAGAACCCGGCGGTGGGGTCTTCACATAAGAGCCCTTGCCGTGCTCGCGGTCGATGATCCCGCGAAGCTGCAACACCTGAAGCGCCCGCACCACGGTAGGACGGCTGACAGCGAACTCGCGAACGAGCTGCGTCTCCGAGGGCAACTGCGAACCAGGAGGATAGGTGCCATCCGCGATCTTGCGGCGGATCGCCGTAACGATCTGCGCGTACTTCGGCGGGGCGTATTCCTCATCAGATACGGACATGACAACAACCCAACTACTCGACTTATCGTCAGCATAGACACGGATACCCGGCTTGCATAGCTGATCAAAATGCGTGGGTGGAGAGTGTGACGGTGCGGGACTCCGAGACCCCCCTCATCCATTCGGCCTCATCAACCGCACCGCCACACTCGTTCTACCGGGCTCGTCCGGACAGTAGCTCTGTCCAGGTCGCCCGAGCTTCAGCGATCGACCATCGGTGGGTCTCGTGGATCTGGTGGCCGGTTTCGAGCTGAAGGGTCCGCCGGATGAACGCCTGTCCCCCGCCCTCGTACAGCTCGTACACCGTGGCCCGGCACGCGCAGGTCCACCTTCTCGACCGCACCCGCTCAAGCGCCCGATGCGGTTCCCGCCAGTCCAGCCGCACATGATCACGCTGGGCCATGGCCACGTGCGGGCTCAGGCACTCGTCGAGCGGGAGCATGGTGCGTTCTAGGCGATCGGCTCAGACGGCGGAGGCGCGTCGCGGAGGTCCCTGTACCGGAACGCGACCCGACGGGCGGCGCGGGCCGGCTCGATCGCCGGATGCCAGGCGTAGGTGAAGCGCTCACGTCGATCGTCCCAGCCGGTGCGCCACCAGAACCGGTCGCCGTCGCACCAGACGACCAGTCCCACCCAGACCGACACCAGCGCCAGGCCATAACCGCCGTGAACATCAGCGGAGATCTTCCAGCGATCGAGTTCGGACCGCAATGACTCCGCCGTCTCCAGCGGTGAGACACCCCTCGCCGCGAAGGCCGCACTCACGACGGTCGTCCCTGCGAGGTCTCCTGAGTGCGAGATCCCTGACACGTGGAGCAGTCATCGCGTACACGGAGAACAGGAGCGGCTTCACCTGGTCCGGCGATCAGTCCGCGCCGGGGGCTGACGTACTTCCACCCCCGCCCCTCACAGGACACACACAGGTCGGCCATAAGGCTTCGCCCCTTCGAATCCGCCGGTTCCTACAGCACCAGAGACAACCCCTCCAGACGTCTGCTCGTCTATAGGAGTTTGGGTGCGACTCCTTTATGACTCCTCTAGAGGAGTTCGTCAAGCGTTATCGGGCGGGAAGCTCATACGAAAGTACGTAGGCATCGCTGGACATCACCGTGTCGCACACCTCCACGGCGCGACCATCGGTGGCGTAAGCCGTACGGACCAGGTGAAACACCGGAACACCCGGCGCGAGCTTGAGCGCCCGCACCTCATCACGGAGCGGCATCCGCGAACGGATCTCCTCCACGAAGTGATCCAGCCGGTAACCCAACTCCTCCAGCCGGGCATAGATCCCTCCCGGGCCACTGTCCGGCTGCGCGATCTGCGTGTCCCGCGCGATCTCCGCCGGGATGTACGACACGGCCGTCTCCACCGGCTGACCGTTGATCAGATATCGGCGCGACCGGGCGATCACGTGATCTTCTGAGGTGATCCCGAGCAGCTCGGCCACGTCCGCCGAGGGCCGCTCTTCGGTGATCTTGATGGAGTCGACGGTCGGCTTCCCGCCCGCTCCCTCGGTCTCCGCGATGAACGCGGCCTTGCCCTGCTCGCGATGGCGACGGGCGAACCGGTCGGAAGCCAGCCGGCGGACCGGAGGATGAGAGCGGACGAAGACGCCGCGCCCGTGTTCGGCGACCGTCAGGCCCTCGCCCTGGAGGACCTGGAGCGCGTTGCGGATGGTCATCCGCGCGACGCCGTAATGTTGCATGAGCTGAGCTTCTGAGGGCACCTTGTCACCTTCGGCGAGAGTGCCCTGTTCGATCGCATGCCTGATGTGATCGGCGATCTACCGGAAGACGGCCCGGTCGCTGGTCGGGTCCAGATCCGGCAACGGCAGCTCGGCCACGACCACTCCTCAACTCGTACATACATGTACCGCAGTTCGACAATAGCGATCAGCAGCCCCGGAGGTAATCCGATGGATCACCACAACACGCAGCACTCCGTCAGCGTGGCAGGCGTGATCATCGACGACCAGGGCCGCGCACTCCTCACCCAGCGCAGGGACAACGGCCACTGGGAAGCACCCGGCGGAGTCCTGGAGCGCGACGAGGACATCACCGCTGGCCTGCTCCGCGAGATTCACGAAGAGACCGGCCTGACGGTCGAGCCCGTCACCCTGACCGGCGTCTACAAGAACATGACCCGCGGCATCGTCGCCCTGGTCTTCCGCTGCAAGGTCATCGGAGGCCAGCTCACCGAAACCGACGAGACCCGCGCCTTCCGCTGGGTCACCGCCGACGAGGTCCAAGAGCTCGCATCCGAGGCGTTCGCCATCCGCGTCCTCGACGCCATGCACCACGACCAGGCGCCGGCCATCCGCCACCACGACGGCACCCACCTACTCGGAGCGTCACAGCTCCACGAGTGATTTGCCGAATTGTTCTTATAGGTATCAAGCGGCGGCGCGCCGCGCCGCCGTACTCGGCCCTCTGCCGCCCGCCGTCCGGGCGTGCGGCGTGGGCGCCGGTCCCGGCCGGCGGCGCCCCGGGCCGTAGCCGCACCGCGCACCCGCCGTACCCAACGAGACTCGCCGACCCAGCGACACACCGCCTCCCACGAGATCTCCCTAGCCAGAAGCCACCGCCTATGCCAAGATCACGGTTCGTGGACGCGGACGCCTTCTGGACACTCATCGAACAGTCCGGGCGGGAGACCAGCACCAAAAAAGCGCGACTGGCCTGGCTGGACAGGCAGCTGAACACACACTCTGTCGATGACGTCATCGACTTCCAGATGCGGACGGACATCTGTCAGTACCGGTCCAACACCTGGGAACTTTGGGCAGCCTATTTCGCCGTCTTCGGTTCCGGGTCAGACGATGGTTTCCTGTACTTCCGTAGCTGGCTCGTCAGCCTCGGACGCGACACCTTCGAGTGTGTGGTCGCCGAACCCGACAGGCTGATCGAAGTCCCCGAAGTCCTGCACCTCTGGGACCTGGTCAGGGAACGAACCGACGGCGAATTGCTATGGACCAACGACGAATGGCCCGAATTCGAATCGCTCGCCTACGTCGCATGGGACCCATACGAGAAGCTCAGCGGACTGGAGTTGGACACCCTGCAAGATGCGGCACATGAACGCAGTGGTCTAGGAGAGGACCGCTTCGAGCTACGCGGCGAACGGTGGGTCATCGACAGCGACGAAGAGCTGGAACGCAGGTTCCCGCGTATCGCACGCTACTGGGCACAGCGTGCGGAAGTATCCGGTTCAGAGACCGACGCCTCCGGCGGGGGCGCTCCGGCTCCGGGATGATCGCCAGGGCACGAGCCAGGTTGGTAGGTGGCTGGGGGCCGGATCTTCCCGTCGCCGTCGTCCCAGGGCAAGCCGAGCAGACCAGGGCCAGGGCGCCAAGGTCGTTCGTCCGGTGGGGCGCTCCACCTTGGCGCCCTGGCCCCGGCCCGCTCCCCGAGGGTGGGACGACGGCGACGGGAAGATCCAGCGAGAGGGGTGTGTGCGTCCGCACGGGGTTCTCAGGCCGTGCCCGTTGCGTGCCCGTCAGCAGAGGGAGCAAGGGGGACTCACAGGGAATGACGGGTACTCGAAGCGCTCCCCCGCAGGTCAGCCCTTCCCCAGCTCAGCGACCAGGTGCGATAGAGACTTCCCAAGCTGACAATTCATCGGCAAGACGCGGTGTCGCTGCGCGATCATTGGGCGATGAGAGCACGAGTGAGCGACTTCCGTTGGGTTGATCTTGAGGCTGGGCGGAGCATCGAGGACCGGACCCACGCTTGTGAACTCCTGGAGATGTATGTCGGCTCTCAGGGCGAGCCAGGTGAGGAACAGTTCCAGCTCACCGTCTGCACTCCATCGGCCCTCGCGGAACAGCTCCAGCGTCACCCCTTTCTCATTGGTCGGCACTGGCTTTTCGTGCCCGAATTCCATCCCGACAAGGTGACCGAGTGGCTGAGCGGTCGGATTGCCGTGTTGGAGGCTCCGACATGGGGTGAACTCGCCGAGAAGATCGGCCGTATCGGAGAGTGGGAGTTCGAGGACTACACCGACTGAGCCTCGTACTGCAACGAATACTGCAACAGAGGCACACGACGGCTCACGTCCACACCCGTCCAGCACTGGTCAGGACCGGGTTCCAAGCCCTGGAGCATGACCGGGACAGTCCTGATAAGGAAGAGGTCCGTCACGGACGTCGTGCCCGTCGCAGGGGCGCCGGCGGAGCTGCTCATGGTGCAGTCCTCGGACGGATTCGTAGAGCCTTGACCGCGTTGGGGCGGGCCTAAGATCAACTCATGCGAGCTGGGTACAACGAGGCTTTGGCGATGCTCGGGTATGTGCTGGGCATGGCCGCCGCTTCCGTACTCATCGGATGGGCGAGTGAGAGCGGTAGGGAGTCGCTCAGCGAAGTCCTGCTCATGTGCTCCCTGTTGTTCGAGATCGCATTCCTCTTCGGGTTGGTCCGGCTGCTCCTTCGCGGGTTGCGGTGGGGAGGTCGCGTCTTCGCACGTCGGTGGCGGACGAGGGTCTCGCAGGACCCTCCCGGATCGTCGGGCCATTAGCGGGCCATTAAGGGCGGTCAACAGCGGTCAGCCGCGGTCATTCGCGGGGAGCCCGCCGCCCAGGTCACGGCCTGTACGGCCCAAGATCCGACCGATTTGCAACTGAGCCTGAAAGGCTGAAGTTACAGCGGTTCGAGGAGCAGGCCGGTCTGGGCGATGAAGCCGTCGAGCAGCGCAGGACGGTACTGCATCCGTT
>NZ_JBVJHH010000093.1:0-8119 GCF_055586905.1 Streptosporangium sp. NPDC048886 | reverse complement strand
TCAAACGAGCCCTCTCCCGACAACTGTTCAAACTCCTCGAACGCGACCCAGAACCCCTCCAAACAGCCGCTTGACAGATATAGCAGCCTCGAAAAATCCCGCTAGCAGCCCCGCCAGCTAACTATTTGATCTTCTGCTCGCCCCGCCTGCTGGGCCTGCCCTACTTTCGGCGGCTATGCCAGTTGAGTTCCTTAGTGATGACGAGGCCGCCGTCTACGGCCGGTTCTCGGGTGCTCCGTCCCAGGCGGAGCTGGAGCGGTTCTTCTTCCTGGACGACGCGGACCGGGCACTGATCGCCGAGCGGCGTGGGGCGCACCACCGTCTCGGCTTCGCTCTGCAGGTGACCACAGCCCGGTTCGTCGGCCGGTTCCTCACCGATCCGCTGGACGTGCCCGGCGAGGTGCTGAGCTACCTCGCCGGCCAGCTCGGGATCGAAGGCGTCACGCAGATCGCCCGCTACACCGAACGCCGCAGCACGCCGTTCGAGCATCAGGAGGTGATCCGCGACGCCTACGCGTTGAAGGAGTTCTCCGAGGCCGAGGCGGATTTCATCGCCTGGGCGGACGCCCGGGCGTGGAACACCGGCGACGGCAAGAAGACGATCTTCTACGACGGGGTGACGTGGCTGCGCACCAAGAAGATCCTGCTGCCCGGGGTGACCACGCTGGCCCGGCTGGTGGCCCGGGTGCGTGATGAGGCCACCGACCGGCTCTACGACACTCTGTTCGAGGTGCTGTCCCCGCGTCAGCGGACGATCCTGCAGATGCTGCTGGAGGTCACCGAATACGGCGAGGAACCGCGCCTCGATCAGGTGTGGGAGGCGATCGACGCCATCGTGCCCCGGCGCGAGCTGCGCGAGGCGGTCGCGGCGGTGACCGAGATGGTGCCGCCGCCCGACGGCGACGCCGACGGTGAGATGCGGGCGCTGCTGGCCTCCCGGATCGCCACCGTGTCGGGGTTCCTCAAGACGCTGACCACAGTGATCGAGTTCGGCGCCAACGCCGAGGGCGCGCGGGCGCTGGCGGCGATGAAGCAGCTGCCCCGGCTGCTGGACGGCCGCAAGAAGAAGGTCACCGAAGCCGACATCGACCCCGCGCTGGTGAGTGGCTCCTGGAAGCGGCTAGTGTTCAAGAACCTGCCGAACGGCAGCACCGTGGACAAGAACGCCTACACGATGTGCGTCCTCACCCAGTTCCACCGCCACCTCAAGCGCCGCGACGTCTACGCCGAGACCTCGGCCCGCTGGCGTGACCCGCGCGGGCAGCTCCTGGACGGCGCGCGGTGGGAGGCGGCCAAGGGCCCGGCCCTGGTCGACCTGCAGCTGCCCGAGGATCCCGGTCTGATGCTCGCCGAGCACGCGCTGGTGCTGCACCTGGCGCTCAACGACGTCGCCAGCCGGGTCGGGCGCGACGGGTCGGACGTCAGCGTGGACGGCGAAGGCCGGCTGCATGTGGCCAAGCTGACGGCGCTGCCGGAACCGCCGTCGCTGATCGATCTGCGCAAGCGGGTCCTGGCGATGCTGCCGCGGGTCGATCTGCCGGAACTGCTGCTGGAGGTGATGGGCCGGGTGCCGGCGTTCGAGGCCGCCTTCACCTCGGCCGCAGGGGGGTGAGCAAGCTGGCCGACTTCCCCATCTCGGTCGCGGCCTGCCTGACGGCCCAGGCGCTGAACATCGGCTACGCGCCGGTGATCAAGGCCGGGACGCCCGCGCTGGAGCGCGGCAGGCTCTCGCACGTGGCGCGGAACTACCTGTCGGCCGAGACCTACACCCTGGCCAACGGCCCGCTCCTCGACGCCCAGGGCCAGCTCGGTTTCGCCCAGGCGCTGGGCGGCGGGCTGGTCGCGGCGATCGACGGGATGCGGTTCGTGGTCCCGGTGCCCTCCATCTACACCCGCCCGAACAAGAAGTACTTCGGCCGCTCTCGCGGGGTCACCTGGCTCAACATGATCAACGACCGGGGCGTGGGGCTCGGCGCGAAGGTGGTCACCGGCACGGTACGCGACTCCCTGCACATGATCGACGTGGCGTTCCGGCGCGACGGCGGGCCGCGCCCGGAGGTCCTGGTCACCGACACCGGCTCCTACAGCGATGTGGTCTTCGGGCTGGTCCACCTGCTGGGGATGCAGTATCGGCCCGCGCTGGCCGACATCCCCGACCAGAAGGGCTGGCGCATCCAGGACGCCGATTACGGCAGCCTGTCCCGGTTCGCCCGCGGGAAGATCGACCTGGAGAAGATCAGGCGGCATTGGGGCGACATCCTGCGGGTCGTGGTGTCGATCTACACCGGCGAGATCCGCGCCCACGACCTGATGCGCATGATCCAGCGCTATGGCAACCCCACCCGGCTCGGCGACGCGATCGCCCACTACGGCCGCATCTTCAAGACGCTGCACATCCTCACCTACGCCGTCGAGGAGCCCTACCGGCGTGACATCAAGGGCGTGCGCAACCTGCAGGAGTCCCGGCACGCCCTGGCCGGGAAGATCTTCCACGGCAAGAAGGGCGAGCTGTATCAGCGCTACCACAAGGGCATGGAAGACCAACTCGGCGCGCTCGGCCTGGTGCTCAACTGCATTACGCTGTGGAACACCTTCTACCTCGACCGGGCCCTCGACCAGCTCGAAGCCGACGGCTACCCCCTGGCTGAGGAGAACGTCGCGCGGCTGTCGCCGTTCGTGCGCCAGCACCTGAATGTGATCGGCACCCACTCCTTCGCCCGGCCCGACCTCGGCCCCGCCGGCGTCCGCGCCCTCCGCAACCCCGATGAGCCGGACTGGGAGGACGACGGCATCCTGTAAACCGACGCCGCCAGGAGACAGGCGCGGGTTCCCCGCCGCAACGGGGCTCAGCGAACGGCAAGAGCCTCGCATAGAAGGCGGTTCCCTGGGTGCCGGACCGGCGAACGGAGTTCCTCTTGCGAGGCCACCGCGGCGCACTGATCGTGCGGTACCCCGGCGGGATGGAATTCTTCGAGCCCACCATCGTCGACCTCCTGGCCGGCCCCACCGCCCAGTAGGCTGATCCCGCCCGCTGATCATCGTGGTTCCATGCAGGGTAGGAGCAGTCCCATCACCGATCTGCCAGCCTTAGCGCAGGTGCTGCGGCGCCACCGTCACGCGGCGCGCCTGACCTTGGAGCAGCTTTCCGAGGCCTCGGGCATCAGCGTCCGGTCGTTGTCGGACCTGGAACGGGGGCGCAGCAAGGGGCCCCAGCAGCGGACGATCACCGCGATCGCCGACGCGTTAGGCCTGCAGGACGCCGCCCGCAAGGAGCTCGTCGAACTGGCGCGGGAGGCCCGCCTGGGCGATCACTGGGCGCGGCCCGCGGGCGTGTGCGAATTGCCCCGCTCGGTCGAGGACTTCACCGGCCGCACCGCGGAAGTCGCCTGGGTGAACGAGCTGGTCGGTCGCGACGCAGAGCCCGGCGCCGCCGGGGTGGGGCTGATCACCGGCGCCGCCGGGCTGGGCAAGACCACCCTGGTCATCCGCGCCGCCCACCTGCTGCGACCCAGCTTCCCCGACGGGGTGCTTTTCCTCGATCTGTTCGGCATGTCCGCTCAGCCGGTGGCCGCCGTCGACGCCCTGGCCACACTGCTGCGCGCACTCGGCGTCGCCGAGCAGCGGATGCCGCAAGACCTCGACAGTCGATCCTCGCTGTACCGCTCGCTGCTGGCCGACCGGCGGGTCCTGCTCGTCTTGGACAACGCGGCCAGCGAGGAGCAGGTCAGGCCGCTGCTGCCCGGCGGCGGCCCCGCCCGGGCGCTGGTGACCAGCCGCCGGTTGCTGGCCGGGCTGGCGGGCGGGCGCAGGCTCAGCCTGCGGCCCCTGCCCCTGCAGGAGGCCGCCGAGTTGCTGGCCGCGATCGTGAGTGAGCGTACTGCCGACGACGATCCGGCGGCGCTCGCCCAACTCGCCGGGCTGTGCGGCGGTCTGCCGCTGGCGCTGCGGATCGTGGGCAACCGCCTGGTCAGCAGGCCCGGCTGGGACGCCGCCGGGCTCGCGGCCCGGCTCACCAGCGAGGAGCGTCGGCTGGCGCAGCTCAAAGCCGGTGATCTCAAGATCGCCAACGCTTTCGGGATGTCGTACGAACAGGTTCCCCTGCAGGGCCGCCGCGTCTTCCGGCGGCTGTTCCTGGTCCCCGGGCGCGACTTCGACGCCGCCCTGGCCGCGGTGGTCGGCGATCTCCCGCTTGAGGAGGCCTGGGACGTGCTGGACGAACTGGTCGACCTCGGCCTGCTGCACGACAGCGCCGCCGGCCGCTACCGCTTCCACGACCTGGTACGGCTGTTCGCCCGCGAACGCCTGCACGCCGAAGAGGCCGAAGCCGACCGGGAAGCGACCACCGAAACGATGACCGGCTGGCTGCTGCGGATGGCCACCACCGCGGGCCGCTGGTTCGAGCCCGCTCACGGCCCTCCGGAACGCCCGGAACCCGGTGTGGCCACCGTGGAGGAGGCCGAGCAGTGGCTGCGGGTGAACGTGGACAACTGGCTGGGCGCGATGCGGCTGGCCACCGAGCGCGGCCGGCACGCGGAGGTCTTGGACTGCGCCGAGTCGATGCACTGGTTCTCCGACCGGTGGATGCACGGACCGCACTGGCAGGAGGTCTTCACTCTCGGCGAGCGAGTGGCCCAAGCGCTCGGCGACGCCGCCCAGCAGGCCACCCAGCTCAACTACCTGGCCTGGGTGCAGATGATCCCCCCAGCCATCCACCCCGAGGCCGCCCTCGGCTACGCGACCCGGGCGCTGGAGGTGGCCACCGCCGCCGACCCCTCCGCCGCGGCCACCATGCAGATCGCCTGGGCCCACCAGTACACCGCCACCGCGTTGCGCAAACTCAAGCGGCTGACAGAGGCGGCCGAGGCGGCCCAGCGGGCGGCCTACATGTTCAAGGCCGCGGGTGACGTCGACGCCTACTGCCAGGTGCTGCTGATGTACGGCGACTGCCTGCTTGATGACAACCGGCCGGTCGAAGCGTTGGAGCAGTACCAGCTGGCGCGCGACCTGCTCGACAGCGAGCACATGACGCCCAGCGTCGCGACCGGCACCCGGCCGCACGTGCTGGGCCGTATCGGCCAGGTCCTGCGGCTGGTGGGCCGTCATGAGGAGGCGATCACGGCCGCCACCATGGCGGTGGCCCTGCACGAGCAGGTGCAGATCTCCAGCTCGCTGGCCTACAGCCTGCAGATCCTCGCGGTCACGCTGGCTGAGGCGGGCCGCCAGGAGGAAAGCCGCCGCGCCTACGCCCGCGCGGCCGAGGTGTGGGAGACGGTCGGCGACACCGAAGCCGCCGCCCGCTGCCGCGCCCTGGCAACGGGCTGACCCCGGCAGTTCTGCCTGCTGTTCCGCATGGTTCAACCGTGGGCCGCAGGGCTTGGATGAAGCTCGTAAGGCTCAATTCATCCAGGTCAGGAGCAACTCATGGCCATCAAGAACATCGTGCTCGTGCACGGCGGGTTCGTGGACGGGTCCGGCTGGCAGGGCGTCTACGACGAACTGACCAGGGACGGCTTCACCGTCCGCATCGTGCAGAACCCGACGCTGTCGCTGGCGGGTGACGTCGCCGCCACCCGCCAGGTCCTCGACGGCCTCGACGGCCCTGCCGTCCTGGTCGGCCACTCCTACGGCGGCGTCGTCATCAGCGAGGCCGGCACCCACCCCAACGTCGCCGCCCTCGCCTACATCGCCGCCTTCGCCCCGGACAAGGGCGAGTCGGTCAACACGCTCATCGCCGACCCGCCGCCCGGCGCACCGGTCCCGCCGATCCTGCCGCCGGTCGACGGCTTCCTGTTCCTCGACCGCGACAAGTTCCACCACTCCTTCGCCGCCGACCTGCCCGCCCAGGCCGCGGCGTTCATGGCCGACGCGCAGGTGCCCTGGGGCCTGGACGCCCTCGGCGGCGCGGTCACCGAACCGGCCTGGCGCGCCAAGCCGAGCTGGTACCTGGTGGCCACCGAGGACCGCATGATCCCGGTGCCCGCGCAGCGCGCCATGGCCGAGCGGGCCGGAGCCACCGTGGTCGACGCGATCGGCAGCCATGCCGTCTACGTCTCCCAGCCGGCCGCCGTCGCCGCTCTCATCCGCCAAGCCGCGGCCTGACTCGCCCGGAGCCTCACGTGACGATCTCCACCGCCTCGCGGTCACGCCGGACCATGCTCACCGCGGCCGCGGGAGTGCTGGCCGCTGCCGTCCTGGCCGTCCCGGCCGCCTCGGCTGCCTCCACGTCGGCCGTCGGCACCAGTGGTGCCAAGCCGACCATCGTGCTGGTGCACGGCGGCTTCGCCGACGCCTCTAACTGGAACGAGGTGATCACCAGGCTGCAGCGCGACGGCTATCCGGCGATCGCCCCGGCCAACCCGCTGCGCGGCCTGCCCGTTGACGCCCCCTACATCGCCAGCGTCCTCAAATCCATCGACGGCCCGATCGTGCTGGTCGGCCACTCCTACGGCGGCGCCGTCATCACCAACGCCGCCGCCGGAAACCCCAACGTCAAGGCGCTGGTCTACATCGCCGCCTTCGTCCCCGACGAAGGCGAGCAACTCGGCGCCCTGATCAACAAATACCCCGGCACCCAGATCCCCGCCGCGGTCAAGGAAGTCCCCTATCCCGGCGGCGTCGACCTGTATCTGAAGCCGGACAAGTTCCGCGCCGCATTCGCCGCCGACCTGCCCGTCTCGGTGACCCGGATCATGCAAGCCACCCAGCGGCCCTTCGCCGCCTCCTCCTTCACCGACAAGACCACCGCCGCCGCCTGGCACACCATCCCCTCCTGGGGCATGGTCGCCACCGAGGACAAGGCCATCCCGCCCGACCTGGAACGCTGGTTCTACAAGCGAGCCAAGGCCCACGTCGTCGAGGCCAAGGGCGCCTCCCACGTCCCCATGATCAGCCAGCCGGGGCTGACGGCCCGCCTCATCGAGACCGCGGCCAAGGCCACCGACTAACCGATCAACGACCATGCCAAAGTGCCCCTGTCCCGCACCAGCGGGGCGGGGGCACTCGCCGCTTCGCAGATCCTCATCACGGCCGCTCGCGGTCCGTCGGAGGCAGTGACCGCCGACGCGACGGGGCTTCAAGAAACGCTCGTTTATTGAAGACTCGGGCGCGGAGGACGTCCATCAGGGCGGACGGGCTTCAACAACTCGCTTCAACAACATGGTGTCTTCAACAATTCTGAGCACCGTTTGTTGAGAGAATTCAGGAGTGACCACCCCATCGTTGAACGCGCCCGGCGACTTCCTCGCCGACGCCGACCTGCTGAGCGCCTTCCCCGCTGTGCGCAGCGAGATCCTCATCGGCTACGCCCGGGTCTCCACCCGCGGCCAGAGCCTGGACCGGCAGATCGACGCGCTCACCATCGCCGGATGCCGCAAGATCTTCGCCGACAAGAAGTCCGGCAAGAACGCGCAGCGCCCGGAGCTGAAGGCCTGCCACGCCTTCCTGTCAGCCGGCGACACCCTCGTCGTGCCCGAACTGGCCCGCTACGGCCGCTCCCTGGCCGACCTCATCACCATGGTCGGCGACCTGCGCCGCCGTCAGATCGGCTTCACCAGCCTGCACGAAAAGCTCGACACCACCACGCCCGGCGGGCGCCTGGTCTTCCACGTCTTCGCCGCCCTGGCGGAGTTCATCCGCGAGCTCATCGTAGCCGGCACCCACGAAGGCCTGGCCGCCGCCAAGGCCCGCGGCCGCACCGGCGGCCGCCCCACCGTCGTCAACGCCGACCTGCTGAAGGCTGCCCGCGATCTGCTGCCCGACCCGGAACGGTCGGTGACCTCGATCGCGAAGCTGCTAGGCGTCAGCGTGGGCACGCTGTACAACCACATCCCCGACCTTCAAGAACTTCGCGCCAGACAGCAGTCGGCTCTCGGGTAGCGGGGCAGTCCAGGGGCTGAGGCCCTTCGGGCCCGCACGGGCACGCTTCGTCTCGCCGACCGACGCTACGACCTGCGGAAACAGATCCGCTGGACACATTCGAACGGAAAGTCACGGTAAGCCGGTCGGTCCCACTCCGCTAACGGGACTTTTCGAGGCTGCTATATCTGTCAAGCGGCTGTTTGGAGGGGTTCTGGGTCGCGTTCGAGGAGTTTGAACAGTTGTCGGGAGAGGGCTCGTTTGA
>NZ_JBVJHH010000092.1:0-8860 GCF_055586905.1 Streptosporangium sp. NPDC048886 | reverse complement strand
AGAAGATCCGCGCCGAGGTCCGGGCCGAGGGCGGCACCACCCGCGCGGCCGACCTCATCGAGGAACTGCTGGGGACCACCGCGCCGTCGCGGGCCGGTGCCTGAGACATCCCCGTCCTTCCACTCCCGTGCTCTTCCGGCCGCCGACTCCAGCCCGGTCAACGGATGTCCGGCGGCCGGAGCGCCGGTCGCCGGACATCCGTTCCCGCGTCATGCCGGAGATCCCGAATGGACCTCGCCGGGCAGGTGATCACGGCGGGCGCTGCCGGTCGTCACTCGCCGGGGCACCGCGAACGGCGTCTAACCAGGCAGAAGTCCCTCTCGGGGGTTGGCGCGCCCGGTGTGCAGGAACTCGATCCGCTCTCCGCCCACGAAGGTGACGGCTGTGTGAACGCCTCCCCGCGGCTCGGCGAACAGGAACGTGTCGCCGCCCAGCCTCACCAGCCGGAATCGCTGCGGCCCGCCGTGCTCGGCCATGACGCCGACCGGGATGGCGGTGAGCCAGAGCGATCCCGCCTCGTCGGCGGCCACGTCCCAGGCGACCGCGTCGGAGAGGTAGCGGCCGACGTAGCGGGCGAGATCGACGGCGAGCGGCTCAGCCGGAGGCACCGGCGACGCGGGCGCCCCGACCCCGGCGAGCTCCTCGATCACCGGCTGGAACAGCCCGGTGATCAGCGGGCCGGGGTCGCCGCCATTGGTCAGCAGCACGGCGGCCACCCCGGCTTCCGGCACCGTCCGCAGCGAGGCGACCTGCCCGGGAGTGGACCCGTCGTGTCCGGCCATCACCCCGCCCTCCCACTCCTGCAGGTCCCAGCCGAGCCCCCACGACGACGACCGTCCCAGGTAGGGGAGCTCGATCTGGGGCTCGCGCATCAGCAGCGTGAGATTCTCCGGCAGCACGCGCACACCGTCCTCGGCGAGGCCGCCACGCAGGTGCATGTGGGCGAAGGCCAGCAGGTCGCGGGCGCGCATGGCCAGGCTCGACCCGGCGGGCTCGTTGGACCTCATCAGCGACCAGACCGGGACCGGCTCGCCGCCGGCGTGGCCGACCGCGGTTCCGTACAGGATCGCCTCGTCGGAGCAGGTGGCGACGTGGGTGAGGCCGAGCGGGGCGACGAGGTGGGTGCGCAGGGCCGTGCCGTACGGCATGCCGCGCAGCACCTCCACGATCCGGCCGAGCACGCAGTAGGCGGCGTTGCTGTAGGACCACATGGCGCCGGGCGGGAAGATCTGCGGCACGCCGGCGAGCAGGGCGACGAGCTTCTCCACGGCGTCGTCGCCCCTGCCGGTGTCGACGAACACATCGCCCTCGAAGCCGGCCGTGTGAGTGAGGAGCTGCCGGACCGTGACACTCGCGGCGACGTCCTCGTCTTTGAGCGCGAAACCGGGTAGCACGGATCGGACGGTCTGGTCCAGGGAGAGCTTCCCCTCGCCGACGAGCTGCATGACCAGCGTGGCGGTCCAGGACTTGGCGACCGAGCCGACCTGGAACAGCGAGTCGACGGTGGCCGGGGCGCCGGTGCGTGTGTTGAGCACGCCCGTGGCGGCCTCGACCACGGTGCCGCCCCGGCTGAACGCGATGGCCGCGCCGGTGATCCCGTGCCGCCCGGCGAGCTCGGCGAGCCTGGCGTTCAGGTCGTCAGGGCGGGGAAAGTCCCGCACGTCGCGGGGGCCGCGCGCCTGGGGGAGGTCGAGGAGGTCGTCGGTCATCTGGCTGCTCCGAAGGTCGGGTCGATGCGGTAGCCGGCCGGGGGCTCCTGGCCGATCAGGTGGCGGGTGAGGAAGTCCCACTGGCGGCGCAGTACGTGGGCCTCGGCGGGGCCGTAGCCGTGGGCGGCGTTGGGGACCATGAGCATCTCGAAGTCCCTGTCCGCGGCGATCAGCGCGTTGACGACGCGGAGCGACAGAGCGGGGTGGCAGTTGTCGTCCATCTCGCCGAAGAGCAGCAGTAGCTTGGCCTGCAGCCGCCCGGCGAGCGGCAGCGGCGATCCGGCGGTGTAGTCCTGGGGCGGCGGGCCCTGGTAGGTCTCTCCCCAGATCGCGTAGTAGCCGCTGTGGTCGTGGTCGCCCGCGGAGGCCACGGCCGTGGTGAAGAACTCCGGGTGGCGCAGCGCCGCGTGGAGCGCGGCGGCGCCCCCGGCGGAGTGCCCGATGACCCCGACCCTGGCGAGGTCGAGGTAGGGGCGTTCGGCTGCGAGCTGCCTGATCGCCGCCACGTGGTCGTCGATACCAGCCGTCGCGGTCGGGTCGCCATAGGAGGCGTTCTGGAAGGCCTTCGACCGGTACGGCGTGCCGCGCCCGTCGACGACCACGACGGCCACGCCGAGCTGGGCGAACATCGGAGCGCCGCCCGCGGGGTCGAGCAGGAACGGGTCGATCGTGAAACCGCGCAGCGTCGTGCGGAGCTGCCGGGTGATCTGCGGCCCGTTGTAGATCGAGTCGAGGATCGGGTAGCTCCCGGACGGGTCGAAGTCCGCGGGCAGGTGGAGCAGGCCGTGGATGTCGGTCACGCCGTCGGCGGCCTTGACCGTGAACGGCTCGGGTGCCCGCCATCCCGCCTCCTCCAGTGCGGTGAGGTCGGCGCGCTCCAACTCCGTGATGACGGCACCGGTGGCGTCGCGCAGCACGGTGACGGGAGCCTGCCCCGGGGCGGCGTGGGTGTCGACGAACCAGCGGCCGTCGGGCGAGGCGGCGATCTGGTGGTCGGTGTCCTCGGGAGTGAGCACGGTGACTCCGGTCCCGTCCAGGCCGGCCCGGCACAGTCGCCGCTGGTAGGGGTTGGAGCCGTGCCCACCGGAGACGAAGAACACCTCCCGCGCGTCCCAGTCGACGTGGACCAGGTCGCGGACCAGCCACATCCCCTCGGTGACGGCGTTCTTCAGCTCGCCGTTCACATACAGGTAGAGGTGACCCCAGCCGGAGCGGTCGGAGTGCCAGAGCACCTCGTCGCCATGGGTGCGCACGAGAGGGGATTCCACGATCGTGGGCGACGAGTTCATGATCGTTTCACTGGACTCCTCCAGGACGACCTCGGCGGCACCGGTACGCGCGTCGATCCGGTAGAGCCTGGCCGCCCTGTGGCCGCGCGTGCCGTACAGCATCCAGAGGGTGTCGTCGTCCTCCCACCAGACCCGCCCGATGCCGATCGGGGCGTCATGGGTGAAGGCCAGCGGCTCGATCGCGATGTCGACCCGGTCGCCGGTCTCCGCATCGAAGATCATCTGCTGGAAGGTGGGCAGCGGGTCGCCCGGCATCTCGTAGCGGAGCGTGTGGGCCAGCGGGCGGGGACTGCCGTCCGGCGGGCACGACTGGATCATGGTGAGCGCCGGCACATGCCTCTGATCCACCCGGAGGGTGACGAACCTGCGGCCGTCCGGCGCCCATTCGACCAGCGGTGGCACGCTCATGCCCATCTGCCGGGCCACGATCGGCAGCTTTCCCTGGTCGCTGGGGAGGCCGTAGGCGTAGTCCGGCTCGCCGTCCGCGGTGAGGGGCTCGCCGTTCACCACGAGGTCGTCGCCGCGCACGGCCACGGTGTATCGGCCGTCGGGGGACGTCCGGACCCCGGTGACCTCCGGCGGCGGCGCCTGCTCGCCTCCCGGGTCCTCGATCTCCCGCCGTTCCCCCCTCTCCGGGAACACCCGGAAACAGGCGGGGCCCTCGGGAGTGTTCACCCGGTACCAGAAGGAGTCGCCCTCCCAGCTGGGGACCACCGTCGCCCGGTGGACCAGGCTGTCGTTCCGGGAGACGTGCAGGGCCTCGGCCCTTCTGTATCTGTCTAGCATTGTCTGTCTTCTCCGATCGCGTGGTCGATCAGGGCGTCGAGATCGCCCATGAGGGTCTTGTGCAGGGTCGCGATGAACAGCGACCCGGCGACGGCGGGCAGGAGCAGCAGGAGCATCGCCCCCCGCAGGTCGAGGAAGGCGGTCGCCAGGGCGAGCAGCCCGGCGCCGGCCAGCCCGCCGAAGGCGAGGATCAGTCCCAGGGCGGCCATGGCGTGCGCCCGGTCCTCCGGCCGCACGACCGAGAGCCCGCCGATGAACAGGCACGGCCCGATGACGGCCAGCAGCGCCTGGCCCAGGGCCAGCAGGGCGAGCACCAGCCAGAGGCTCGGCACGAGCGCCGACATGGCGAAGGCCGAGGCGGCCAGCGCGAGCGCTCCGCCGCTGAGTGCCATGAACCGGGCGGGCCCCGCCCGGTAGGCGGCCTCGGCCCGGCCGCCGAACACGGCCAGGGCGATGATCGAGACCACCGCGGTGGCGCTGGTGAACAGCCCGCGCTCGCCGACCGACAGCCCCCACTCGCTGTTCAGCAACGTGGAGATCACCACGCCGTACGGCACGGCCAGCGAGCCGATCGCGGTGAACCCCATGGCCATCCGCCGGATCGACGGGATCCGCGTCACCCGCCGGACCGTCGCGAGGAAGCCCATCGGGTCGCCGTGGCCCGACGGCGGCGAGGACCCGGCGCGGGCGCTCAGCTCGGCCACGTCCCAGCGGCCGAGCACCGGCTCGCGCAGTCTCAGCGCGGACAGGCAGGCCAGGACGGAGACCACCCCGAGTGAGACGAACACCGCCCGCCAGTCCATGCCGATCCACGACACCAGGCCCGCGATGAACAGCGGCGCCACGATGTTGGCCAGCGGCGAGGAGGCCGAGTAGAGCGACATGATCCGCATCCGGGCGGGTGGCGGGTAGGCGTCCATCAGCAGCGGCGGGTGGAGCAGCGCGACCGTGCCCGTGGTGGCCCCGTTGACCAGCATCAGCGCGCCCAGCGACACGGGCCCGCTCACCATGCCGGTGAACAGGGTGGTGACGCTCCAGGCGAAGCCGGTGCCGAGCGCGAGCCGTACGCGATGGGGGTAGCGGCGCAGCAACGCCGCGACGGCGAACGGGGCGAGACCCGCCGCGACTCCCTGGACGCCGACGATGCCGGAGATCGTGCCCAGGTCCACCCCCAGGCCGGCGGACACCTCGGGAGTGAGCACGCTGAAGGCCTGGGTCTGGAAGTTGTCCACGACGGCCAGGACGGTCAGCCCGATCATGAAGAAGAGGCCGGTGCCGTGCTCCCTCAGCGTCTGGAGCAGCGGGGCGGTGTCGTCCTTCTTGCCCGTCACGCCGAGCACGGCCCTGGCGTCCTCCCGGGACATCGGGGGCGCCGGGGGATCGGCGGACGCGGATGCGTTCGGCGGATCGTTCATGAGACCTCCTGGTGAGAGAGGTTCGAGAATCGCGCCGGGCGGACGGTCGCCACGAGCTGCGGAAGATGCGCGATCGCGTCGCGAAGGTAGGGAATGCGGACCTACTTTCGTCGCGTCCTCCCGCGGAGATGGGGGAAGGGCTGGACGGCCCGGATAGCTTGGTGATGTGAAGCTGTATGTCAGGGCGGGGCGGGCCGCCGGGAACGTCGCGCTCGCCGTCGCCGTGGGCGCGGTGGGCGTGACCAGCGACCTGGCGATCAACGGCGCCGTGCCGATGGCACTGCTGCCCGACGTCCCGTGGCAGGGGCTCTGGGTGCAGGTGACCGGGGCCGTCGCGCTGCTCGCCAGATGGCGGTTCCCGCTCGCGGTCGCGCTCGTCATGGTCCCGCTGGGATACATCGAGGTGCCCCTCGCGACGCCGTTCGCCCTCTACTCCCTCGGCGCGCACCGGGGTGATCGGCGGACCACGGTCGCCGTCGCCGCCGCGGCCCTGCTGGTGATGTCGCACCTGTGGGAGGCCCGGGACCTGGCCATGGCACTGCAGCTGATCTCCATCTGCGGGCTGGCGGTGGTCCCTCCGACGGTCCTCGGCCTCTACGCCGACAGCCAGCGCCGCCTCAACCAGGCCCTGGCCGAGCGGGCCGAACGCGCGGAGCGGGAGCAGCGCTTCCTCGCGGAGCAGGCGCGGGCCGAGGAGCGCACCAGGCTGGCCCGCGAGATGCACGACGTGGTGACCCACCACGTGAGCCTGATGGTGCTCCAGGCGGGGTCGCTGCGGATGGCGGCGCCGAACGGCGAGGTCAGGCAGGCCGCCGAGGAGCTGCGCGCGACCGGGCGGCGCGCTCTGGACGAGCTCCGGGAGGTGGTGGGCGTCCTGCACGACGCCGGGCCCGTCGAGCTGGCCCCGCAGCCGACGCTCGTCGACGTCTCGCGGCTGGTCGCGGAGTCGGGGCTGGTGGTCGAGCTGGCCCAGGACGACGGCATCGCGGTCTCGCCGGCGCTCGGCCGGACCGCTTACCGGGTGGTCCAGGAGGCGCTGACCAACGTGCGCAAGCATGCCCCCGGCGCTCCCGTCCAGGTCCGGCTCAGCCAGGAGGATTCCGCGCTGCTGGTCAGCGTCCGCAACCCGGCGACCATGACCGTGAATCCGGCGCTGCCACCCTCCTCCCGGACGGGGCTGCTGGGGCTACGGCAGAGGGTCGAACTGGTGGGCGGGGTGTTCCATGCGGCGCCGACGGCTGAGGGCGGCTTCGAGCTGACCGCGACGCTCCCGGGGGCGACCCAGTGACCCCGGGTGCGGGGAGCCTGGCCGGAGACGGGTCGGTGGTCCCGGGCGCGGGAAGTCCGGCGGGGGGCGGGCCGGTGATCCGGGTGCTGCTGGTGGACGATGAGCGGATGGTCTGCGCGCACCTGAGCGCGATCCTGTCCCGGACCGGCGACATCGAGGTGGTCGGTGAGGCCTACGACGGTGCCGAGGCGGTCGAGGCGGTGATAGGGCTGGCACCCGATGTGGTGCTGATGGACATCCGAATGCCCGGCGTGGACGGGCTGACCGCCGCCGAGCGGATCTGCGGTCTGCCCCGGGCGCCCAAAGTGATCATGTTGACCACCTTCGACCTGGATGAGTACGCCGTGCGGGCGTTACGGGCCGGCGCGGTCGGCTTCCTGCTCAAGGACACCGACCCGGAGAATTTGATCGACATCGTCCGGGTCGGGGCCGAGGGGCATGCGATCGTCTCGGCCGCCCTGACCCGGCGGCTGGTCACCGCTTTCGCCGCCTCCGGTCCCGCCCGCGACCAGGCGCGCGGCCTGGTCGCCGGGCTGACCGGGCGCGAGCGGGAGGTGCTGACCTGCCTGGGGGAGGGACTGTCCAACGCGCAGATCGGCGGCAGGCTGTTCCTCAGTGAGACGACGGTGAAAGGCTACGTCTCCCGGCTGCTCACCAAGTTGCGCTGCGCCAACCGCACCCAGGCGGCGCTCCTGGCCTACGACGCGGGCCTGGTCAGCCGCTGAGGTCGGCGCTCCGGCGTACGGCGAAGGCGCCGGAGTCTCCGCTCCGGCGGGCGGCGAAGGCTCCGTTGAGGAACCGCACGGCACGACCGTCGTCTCCGAGGACGAAGGCGACGTCCCAGCGGTGCATTCCACTGAGCCGGTCGTCGGCCGGCCAGAACCGGTGGCCGCCGAGCGGCAACAGGTCGCAGGTCAGGCTCTCCCCGCCCGACACAGCCGTGACGGCGATGCCGCCGGGCCGGTCCCGCACCTCGTAGCGCGTGTCGTGGGTCTCGTAGACACCGGTGTAGAGCGCGGCGTCCACGGGCAGACCCGGCTCGGGCTCGGGCCGTACGGGCATGACCAGCCCCAGCATCTCCGCGCAGACCGCGGCGAAGACCGCGTCGGCGAAGGGATAGCCCTGGGACGGCGTGTTGACGGTGACGGCCATGGTCGCGTTCCGTTCCGGGATCCACACCAGGGTCGAGGAACCGCCGAGGTTGGTGCCGCCGTGGCCGTAGACGGCGACGCCGTCCCAGACCTTCCGGTACGGCCCGGCGCACCACTGCTCGGCGAACCAGCGGGCCTCCACCTTCACGTGCGGGGTCTGCATCGTCTCGACCGCCTCGCGGGACAGCACCCTCGTGCCGTCGGCGGCGGTGCCGTACGCCAGCATGACCTGGCCGAGCCTGGCCAGGTCGGCGGCGGTGGAGCAGAGCGTGCTCCCGGCCGGGCCGAGGCCGCGCGAGAATCCCCACGGCCTGACGACCTCGCCCCTGATGTCATGTCCGACCGCGAGCCGATGGTAGGGCAGGTCCTCGGGGAGGCTGACGGTGTGGGTGAGGCCCGCCGGGACGGCCAGCCGCTGCTGGAGGGCTTCGTCCCAGGTCAGGCCAGTGAGGCGCTCGACCAGCAGGCCGGAGACGACGGTCGAGGCGTTGGAGTAGCCGAACCCGGTGCCCGGGGCGAAGGCGAGCGGGATCTCCGCGAGCAGCTCGGCGTATCGTGCTACGCAGTCGTCGCCGCGACCGGTGTCGGCGTAGGGGCCGTTGTCCAGGCCACTGCTCATCGACAGCAGATGTCTCGGGGTGACCGCCTCCGCGCCGGGGAGCCGGAGTTCCGGAAGGTGGTCGAGCACCGGCCGGTCGAGGTCGACCAGCCCGGCGTCGGCCAGGCCGAGGACCAGGGCCGCGGTGTGGAGCTTGGTGGTGGAGCCGATCTGGAAGAGCGTGTCCGTGGTCACGGGCGTGCCCAGCCCGGCGTTGGCGACGCCGGTCACGGCCTCGGTCGGTTTCCCGTCCACGACCACCGCGAGCTGGGCGCCCGTCACGCCCAGCCGCGCCGCGGTCTCGGCTAGCAGTTCGTTCATGGATCCCGACTATCGAGGGCCCACTCCGGGCGGTTCAAGGCTCCGCGGCCGGGACACACCTTTCGCCACGGAGGTCCCTCCTTTCGTACGGCCCGCCGGTCTCAGATCCGGGGGTCGCGCTGCGGCCGGAGAAGACCTGGGTCTACGGCGGCCTGCGCATCGCCGACGGCCATGCGGTCACCATGTGCGCCCCCTCACGCAACAGCGTCGGCCGGCAGCGCTTCCTGGCCCTGCTGGAGAAGAGCAGCCCGACCGGCACGATCGCAGTGATCACTGACAACCTGTCCGGCCACGACAGCGTCT
>NZ_JBVJHH010000091.1:0-9718 GCF_055586905.1 Streptosporangium sp. NPDC048886 | reverse complement strand
TTCAACCGGCTCAAGCACTTCAAAGGCATCGCCACCCGCTACGACAAGCTCGCCGCCCACTACCGATCGGCCGTGACCATCGCCTGCCTACTGCTATGGCTCAGATGATCCACAAAACAGAACCTAGTCGCAGGACTTGGCCCATCGTTCGTGGGCGGACTGGCGGGTGATGCCGGCGGCAGCGCCGATGTCGGCCCAGGAGCGACCGTCGGCGCGGGCGGCGCGCACGGCGGCCTCCAGGTGCTCCTGGGCGGCCTGGGCCGCTACAGCGGCCTGCCGGAGCGCACGCAGGGACGGAGGGGGCAGATGGGCGGCCCACTCACGGTGGATCTCCTCCTCGACGGCGGGGGGCAGGCCGGGATCGAGCACGGTGGCGGTCACGTGCGATGGGCCGGTCCATCCGCACTCGCAGCATCCGCGCCATCCGCCGGGCAGGCGCTCGGTGCGCCCCTGGTGTCCGTCGTCGCTCTGCCAGCTCATGACCACCTCCGCTGTCAGGAATCCCTGACACGCAACGATGTCAGGGATTCCTGACACGGGCAAGAGGATGGGCCGCTTCCGGCATGGGGCGGGCTTGGCGTGCGTTTTCGTTCCGCCACACTCCGAACCCCGGGACGCGGCCATACCGGACAGTGCAGCAATTCTGTCCGGCATAGATTCCGGCGGGCGACGCCCTGACCTGCGCAAACGTCCGGGGGTGTCCCGGGGGTGCCCGGACGGGCGGCGGCTTGTCCGATTCATCCCGGTTTTTTCGGCCGATTATGCAGCCGGATTGCATGATCATGCAGTCGGCGCGGCCCCTCCTCCGTGGCGGTTCGTATCAGTATAATTACTATGTGATGCGATCGACCGACGGCTCTCATCGCGGGGGAAACCGGCCGCCCCGCTCGCTCAGCGTCCGTCGTGGCCCGGCCACTTCGGAAAAGGCTGGCCGGCGGCTGGAGCGGGCCAGCGGGCCTGAGCGGGCGATCGCCGCCTGGCGGTATGAGACCGCGCGGGCCGTGCTTCGCCTGACGAGCACCGCCCAAGCCTGATCGCCGTCGTCACGGTCCGCGCCGGGACGGCCTGATGCCCAAGACGGTCGTCACCCACGTCGAGCGCGCCCAAGACCAGCAGGCGTGGAACGATCGCCGCCGAGGCCGTGTCTCTTTCGCGTGCCGGTATGAGCGACCTTCCGACGGAGCGTCGCGCTCGACGGGCGGCCGCCGGGGTGGGGCACCGCCTCGATATCATCTCGCCCGTGCTCCCTTCTGACGCTCGCACCACGGTCTTCGACATCGACGGCACCCTCTGCTTCGATGGGCGGACGATCGACAGCCGGATCCTCAGCGCCATCGAGGACTGCGAGCGTGCTGGCCACCAGCTGGTTTTCGCTTCCGCCCGCCCGGTCCGTGACCTCCTGCCCGTCCTCGGCGGGGCCTTCCCGAGTGCCACGCTGATCGGCGGGAACGGCAGCCTCGTCTCCGTCGACGGCCAGGTCCGGACGCGGGCCGTGTTCGGCCCCGGCGAACTTGACAAGCTACTGATCGAGGCCGACCGGTTCCGGGCGGGCTACCTCGCCGACGGCCCCTGGGACTACGCCTACACCGGACCGGCCGACCACCCGATCCTCAGCCGCGTCGACCAGGGTCTCCTCGCCCGCCAGGTCGGCCTCGCCGACCTTCCCGCCGTCGTGAAGTTCCTCGTGGTCGAAGCGACCGACATGGGTGCCCTCGCCGAGGCCGGCCGCACGCTCGGGATGAGCATCAACCACCACCTCGACGAGGCGATCATCGACTTCGCCCCGGGCACCACGAACAAGTGGGAGGCACTGACCTCGCTGGGTATCGACCAGTACAACGCCTTCGGCAACGACATCAACGACCTGGACCTGCTCCGCAACGCGCGGCACGGCGTGCGTATCGGCACCCACCCGGGCCTGGACGGCATCGCATGTGTCAGCGTCGCCGCCGACCCGGAGGCCATCGCCGCCGAGATCGCCACGCTCGCCTCAGTGACGTCCTCGCTCTGATGGCCAGTGTCGTCGGTCGACTCCGGACCCGGCCCGGAACTCCTACAGCTCCGGCTAGCCGCCACTCAGTTGATCAGTGGGTACGATGGCGGGGTGCCAGGATCTCGGTGACCTTGGCGATGGCTTCAGCACCAGGTTTGACGTAGCGCATGGCGGTGCGCGGGTTCTTGTGCCGGGTCTTGCCCATAATGAGCTGCAGCGGCACCTCGGCCTCGCCGAGGTGGGTGGCGGCACTGTGGCGCAGCTGGTGCAGATCGAGCCCAGCGTACTGTTTGGTGGAGTTGCCCCGGTTCGGTAGACACATCAGGGCTTGTGACTACGCGGCAGCATAGTTGGGATCTTGAGCGTTCTTGGATGTGTATCGGCGTTCGTATTCAGCTGGGCTGAACTGGCCGTTGGCGGAGTGGCGTCGGCGGGGGTTGTAGAACCCTTCGATGTAGCTGAAGATGGCTCGTTCGGCTTCTGACCTGGTGCGGAAGGTGCGCCGGTCGATCAGCTCGCACTCCAAGGAGGCGAAGAAGCTCTCGGTGATGGCATTGTCGAAGCACGTCCCGGTTCTGCCCGTGGAGGGACGGACGCCGGCCTGTGCGCAGTCGCCGCCACACTGAACAGCCGCCCCCGCAAGACATTCGGCTGGCGTACTCCCGCCGAGGCGTTCAACGAGCATCTATGCTCGCTGACAGGCGGTGTTGCAACGACCCCTTGAACCCGATCTGTGAGCCGATGCCTCTATGGAAGGCACCTTGGCTGACCTGCGGAGACGTTGCCATTTGGGGCTGGTGACGCGTTTCTTGACAGCCCCCCTATGAGTGGCTGTCGGATGAGGAGATTGCCGCGCTGCTCGGCTTGGCCCGGCATGCCCGCGAAGTCTTCCTGATCCAGCTGCTGGCCGAGACCGGCATGCGGATCGGTGAGGCCCTCGGCCTGCGGCGGGGAGGACATGCAACCGGCTGCCGCATTCCCGAGTGCTGGGCTGCCGGCATGAAGGGCCGCACGTCCACGTCCGGCGGCGGCTGAACGCCAACGGCCCGTTCGCCAAGGCGCGGCAGCCGCAGGTGATTCCGGTGGAGCGCGACACGATCGAGGCGTATTCACGCTACCAGTACGAGCGGGACGAGGTTGGTGAGGCGGCCGAGTGTGACCTGGTGTTCGTGAACCTGTTCCACGCCCCGCTGGGCGAGAGCCGCTTCTCAAGTGGAACAGGTTCTATTACGCTCCGCTTCTATGCGGTTCACCTATGCCGAGTCCATGACCGACCCGTCGTACTACGTCCCGCTGGCCCAGGCCGCCGAGGCGGCGGGATACGCAAGCGTCAGCGTGGCGGACTCGATCGTCCATCCGAAGGAGTCCGACGCGAGCTACCCGTACGCCCTGGGCGGCGACCGGGAGTTCCTGGAGGACAAGAGCTTCATCGAGACGTTCGTCCTGGCCGCGGCCATGGGAGCGGCGACCTCGACGATCCGGTTCACGACGTTTGTGCTCAAGCTGCCGATTCGCCCGCCGGTGCTGGTCGCCAAACAGGCGAGTTCGATCGCCTGCCTGACCGGCAACCGGCTGGGCCTCGGCGTGGGGCTCAGCCCATGGCCCGAGGACTTCGCGGCGATGGGGGTGCCGTGGTCGCGACGCGGCAGGCGGATGGACGAGGCCATCGCGGTAGTCCGCGGCCTGACCAGCGGCGACTACTTCGAGCACCATGGCGAGTTCTACGACCTGCCGCCGGTGAAGATGTCCCCGGCGCCCAGCGAGCCGATTCCGATCCTGGTCGGCGGGCACAGCGAGGCGGCACTGCGCCGGGCCGCCCGGCTCGGCGACGGATGGATGCACGGCGGCGGCGACGCCGACGAGCTGGACGCGCTGCTGGCCAGGCTGGCCGCCCTGCGGGCCGAGGAGGGAACGGCCGACCGGCCTTTCGAGATACACGCGATCTCCTCCGACGCCTACAGCGCGGACCGGGTCAAGCGGCTGGCCGACAAGGGGATCACCGACCTGATCGTCGGTTTCCGGTGGCCGTACGTGAAGGGTCCCGACACCGAGCCGCTGGCCAGGAAGATCGAGAAGCTGGAGCGCTTCGCCGAGTCCGTGATCTCCAGGATCAACCCCTAGCAGCAAACGAGAACAGGTTATAGACACGCGGCCGGGCGGCTTGAGAGCGGCGTCCATCACGGACGAGTATCGAGGCGATCACGCGGCATTCTCGGAGCTAGCAAACCGACTGATCAGTCAGTAGGCTCGCCGACGAAATTCATGGCGGCTTCGAGCAAGGGATACCGCGATGCCTGGATCTGATCAACTCGCCGGCCGTACGGCGGTCATCACCGGTGGGGCCAGCGGCATCGGGGCCGCGCTCTCGGCCGAACTCGGCGCGCGCGGGATGTCGGTCGTCGTGGCCGACATAGACGGCGCCGACGCCCGGCGCCTCGCCCGCGAACTGGGCGAGAACGGGATTCCCGCGCTCGGCATTCGCGTCGACGTCTCCGACCCCGAGTCGGTCGACGCCCTCATGCAGGCCAGTTACGCCGAGTTCGGCTCCGTCGAGGTGCTCTGCAACAACGCGGGCGTGCTCGCCTTCGGCACGGTCGCCGAATCATCACTCGGTGACTGGCGCTGGCTCTCGTCGGTGAACATCGAGGGCATGCTCAACTGCCTGCGTGCCTTCCTGCCGAGGATGCGCGAGCGGACCGGGTGGCGACACGTGATGAACACCGCGTCGACCCATGCCTTCCTGCCCGACCCGCAGGGCACGTCCCTCTACAGCGCCACAAAACACGCCATCGTCGGCCTCTCACTCGGGCTGCGGGCCGAACTCGAGCCCGACGGCATCGGCGTCACGATTCTGTGTCCCGGCCAGGTGGCGACCCGCATCCTCGACTCCCAGCGCAACCGGCCCGACGTGTTCGGCCCCCCGGCGGCCGAGTTGTTCGGAACGGGAACCGTCCCGATGGCCATCGAACCCGGTGAGGTCGCGCGCGACGCCGTCGAAGGCATGCTGCGCGGCGCCCCCTTCGTCTTCTCGCTTCCCGCGCACGACCACGACCGGTTCCGGTCCCAGGTCGAGGAGCTGTGGCGGCTCGCGGGCGATGCCCTGAACGACAGCGTCGAGCCGTAGGGACATCACGGTGGACGAGCGGCTCCCGCACCAGTCCCCGCCGCAGACTCCCGCGGCCGGCGTCTCTTCGACCGCGCCCGCGTCTCCTGAGTCGTGCGGACCCGGCGATCGGCACCGGGAGGACCGCGGTCTGCGGCGGCTGCTCGTCACCGTGCCGTTCGTCAGCGCCGCCGCACCACTGGGCTACGCCGTCTCGGCCTACTTCCTGGCGCTTCAGGTGCAGGCCATCGACAACGCGGCCAAGGTCGAGAACCTGACCATCGTCAACACCATGAGCGCGCTCGCCGCGATGATCATCCAGCCGCTCGTCGGCGTCCTGTCCGACCGCACCCGTACGCGCTTCGGCGCACGCGCGCCGTGGATGCTGGCCGGAGCCCTCATCGGCGCCGTCGGGCTGATCACCGCGGGACTATCGACGACCGTGACTCAGCTGGTCGTGGTCATGATGGCGGTACAACTCGGCTTCAACGCCTTCCAGGGTCCGCTCGCGGCGATCCTGCCCGACCGCGTGCCCTCCCGGCTGCGCGGACGGTACTCGACGCTCACCGGGCTCGGCGCGATCGCCGCGGCGATCGCGGGCCCGGTCTTCGCTTCCGCCTTCGCCACCCGCATCCCCGTCGGCTACGCCGGCTTCGCGGGCGTCATCCTGCTGATCATCGTGGTGTTCATCGTATTCAATCCCGACACCGACAACCGCGGTGTGGCACGGCCGGCGTTCTCCGTCCCGGCGTTCCTCAAGGCGTTCTGGGTCAACCCCCTGCGCCATCCCGATTTCTTCTGGGCGTTCCTGGGCCGCGTGCTCATCTTCGGCGGCTACTACATGGTGCACACCTTCAACATCTACATCGCCCAGGAGTACATCGGCCTGAGCCTCACCGAGGCCGCGCGGCTGGTTCCCCTGATCGGACTGATGGGCCTGCCCGGGTTCATCCTCGCCATCGCGGTGTCCGGGCTCCTGTCGGACCGTGTGGGCCGGCGCAAGCCGCTCGTCCTGGTCGGCGGGCTCATCATCGCCGCATCGGCGCTGTTCCCGCTGATCTTGCCGAGCGTGGCCGGTCTGATGATCTCGACGGTCGTCCTGACCATCGGCTTCGGCGTCTTCATCTCGGTGGACCAGGCCCTCGTCTCGGAGGTCCTGCCCAGTGAGGACGACCACGCCAAGGATCTGGGCGTGATCAACATCGCCGCGACCCTGCCGAACACGATCGCGCCCGTCGCCGCCGGCGGCATCGTCACGATCTTCGGAGGGTACGCGGCGTTGTATCCCGTGGTGGCGATCGTCGCGGGGGCGGGCGCTCTGGCGGTTCTTCCGATCAAGAGAGTGCGCTGACGGGGCAAGGCGCCCTCCCGAGCGGCCGGCCACGCGGGTGAACGGTAGGCTGGCGCGGAAGAAATTGGGCCTTGCGCAACCACGTCCGCCTGCGTCGAGCGAGGCACCCGGACGACAGGAACGACGGATGGCGAAGACGCATGACGCCGAGCGAGCCGGTGCCGCCCGGCGCGCCAAGATCGTGAGCGCCGCCCTCACGCTGTTCGCGGTACAGGGCTACCGGGGGACCTCCCTCGCGGCCATCGCCAGGGAGGCCGGGATCACCCAGTCCGGCCTGCTGCATCACTTCCCCACCAAGGAAGCTCTGCTGGCCGAGGTGCTCGCCGAACGCGACCGGCAGACCTTCGACGCGGTCGAGGTCGGTCGCGAGTACGAGGGGCCGGCCATGGTCCGCGCCCTGGAGATCGTGTACGACATGGTCACGCGGAGCCGGCAGAACCGCGAGCTCACCCGCATGGGGCATCTCGGCACTTTCGGCTCGAACGACATCCCGGAGATCGCGCTGGAATGGGCGCGGGAGCGCGTCCGCACGTTCCGCGCCCATCTGGCCGCCGTGGTCAAGGAAGGCGTCGCGGCCGGCCACGTACGCGCGGATGCCGACCCCACCGCGGTGGCGTCGCTCATCATCGGCACCATCACCGGCCTTGAGGAGCAGTGGCTGCTCGACGAGTCCTTCGACATGGTCGCGGCGATGGGCGCGTTCACCCGGATCCTGCGCCGCGACCTGATCATCGAGGGCTAGAGCCTGTCTTCAAATGATCACGACCAGAGCAGGAGCTTCCGCAGTCTTGAGCGTTCAAGGTCAAGATGTGCGGCGCGCCTCGAGTTGTCGGTGCGGTGGGACATACTCCGCCAAGCCAGGATGATCACCAACAAGGCGAAGGCGTTGATATGGCACAGTTGCTGCGGAGGCTCGACGACGAGATCTACGTCGAGTACAACACGTTCGGGCTGGACGGCACCGACCTGCCGGAGTGGGGCTCCCCCACCGACGAGATCTACCACTTCGTCGCGGCCGTGCGGCTGGAGTCCTGGGACGCCGAGCCGGGGCCCGCGGATGCCTCGTGGACGCCGGTCAGTTCGGCGACGTTCGTCGCGGAGAGCGGCGTGGTCGCGATCGTCGCGATGATGGACGACAGGGGGCATGACTTCCTGATCGGGCCGCCGCGTTTCGAGTACGGCGTGGACATGTACCTGCGTGAGCCCAAGCCGGGCGACGGGCATGCCACGGGTGAGTGCGAGGAGGCGTGGCTGCTGAGGTTCTGGCCGATCCGGGATGTCTTCGACCCGATCACGCACGCGGCGCCGTTCTCCTATATCGCGCGCGGGGTGCTGTACTACTCGATCGACCTAGAGCCCGAGCAACTCGTGCAACCTCCGGCGCGTCGGGAGGTGCCGGTGCCGGTCTCGGCGGTGGCGGACTGGGCGTCGCTGCGCGCGGACCCGGACCTGGACACCTTCGACGGCTGGCTGCGCATGTTGCGCCGCAAGGCGGAGGGCAGGGGCGTCACCGTTCACGAGTTACTGCGCGGGGCCGGGGTCGACATCGAGGACGGCGTGGACCTTACCCCGGCCTCCTGCACCCCGCCGCGGGCGCGTGCGGGGCGGTTCAAGGATCCGCTGATCGACCGCTACTACGCCGAGCAGGCGCGGCGGGGCTCGTTGTCCGGGCAAGATCTGGGTGAGCATCGGCTGCGCGAGTACGCCGACGGCGAGCGCATCGCCAAGGAGTTGTGCCGCAGCGGCACGCGGACGTTCTCTGTGCCCGTCGAAGGCCGTGGCGCCCTGTATGTACCGGCGGGTGTCAGCCGCCGCGTGTGGCGGTGGGAGGACGACATGCTCGGCGGCGAGCTCATGGACGATGGGCTGACGGTGGATCGGCAGGTTCTGGCCAGGAACCCGTGGAGCAGGCAGATCCTCGTCTCCGGCATCGTAACGGTCCTGCGCCGCGATCACGGCAGGCGCGGCTGCGGCGACACCGTCTGGTACATGGTGCGCGACGCCGAGCCGCATGAGGCGGCCAGGGTCTTGTGCGCGGAGGCCACCTGGGAGGAGGACCAGGATCAGCGCCGGGCCTTGGACGAGGTGGCCAGGGAGAAGCTGATCGATCTGCGGGCCACCTACAGGAGCCGGGAGAGGTGAGGGCCGGGCCTCGTCGCGCGGCGAGGGCGCGCGGCCGGGTCGGAGGTGGCTACGGCCTGTCTTCAAGGTGATCTAGGTTCCGCGGGATCATGGTCCGGTGATTCGCCGTCATGAACTCACTGACCAGGAATGGGATGCGATCAAGGAGTTACTCCCGCCGGGCCGGATGGGCCGTCCTCGCGAAGACGACCGGCGCATGCTCAACGGCATCGTCTGGAAGATCCGTACCGGCTCAGCCTGGCGGGACGTACCCGAGCGCTATGGACCCTGGCAGTCGTTGTACACCCGGTTCCGGCGCTGGGCGCTGGATGGCACCTTCACCGCCATGCTCCGAGCCGCGCAAGCCGGCGCGGATGCGGCCGAGGACATCGACTGGCTGGTAACGGTGGATTCCACCATCGTGCGGGCGCACCAGCACGCGGCCGGAGCCCGAAAAGGAGGGATCGGCACCACAACGCCGAGGCCGCAGATCACGCCCTCGGACGATCCCGAGGTGGACTGACCAGCAAGATCCACCTAGCCTGCGACGGCCGTGGCAAACCACTGGCCTTCCTCGTCACCGGCGGCAATGTCAACGACTGCACCCGCCTGCAACAGGTCCTCGCCGCCCTCTCGGTGCCGCGGATCGGCCCAGGACGACCGCGAGCCCGGCCCGATCACGTGGTCGCCGACAAGGGCTACAGCTCCCGCGAGATCCGCTCCTACCTGCGCCGACGCGGCATCAGCCACACCATTCCCGAACGAGCCGACCAGATCGCCGGACGCAAACGGCGAGGGCGAAGCGGCGGACGATCACCCATGTTCGACCCGGACATCTACAAGCGGCGCAACGTCGTCGAACGTTGCTTCAACCACCTCAAGCAATTCCGTGGCCTGGCCACCCGCTACGACAAGACAGCAGCCTCCTACACAGCGGTAGTCGCCCTCGCCTCACTGCTTCTCTGGCTGTGATCTTTGAAGACAGGCCCTAGCTTGATCTTTAACTTTGGTGGCTAGTGAGGCCGCGCCTGATTTCTCAGTGAGACAGCCCTTGTTTGATCATTCTTCTTGTCGAGGGAAGAAGATCCATTACCAAGGGCTGTCTTGATGACCAGTGTGCCTGATCAGTGTCCGGTTGATGCATGGGGAG
>NZ_JBVJHH010000090.1:0-9991 GCF_055586905.1 Streptosporangium sp. NPDC048886 | reverse complement strand
GGCCTGACCAGCGCGAAGGCCACAACGACGAAACCCAAGCCCAAGAAATCCACTAATCCGCGACCACGACGCACAGGTTAAAGATCAAGCTAGCGGTGGCGATCCAGGACCAGGCATAGGTGCGCTCGCCCTTGGAGCCGTCGCCGGCCGAGCGGATGGTCCACTTACGTTTCTGTCTCAGATGCTTGACCACTGCCTGCTCGCAGGTCAGGCAGGTGCCGCCGCCGAGAGTGAGGGTGAAGGTGGCGCGCACGCGCAGCACGTAGGCCTGGCCATGCTCTTCCAGGAAAGCACGCAGTTTCGTGCACGCGCCGTACACCTCATCGCCGGCCACGAAGTCCAGGCGCACGCCATCGCGGTAGGCATCGCGCAGTAGGCCGATGGCCAGTTCTCCCTTGGTAGCGAAGGTCAGCTCCAGCGGCAGCCCCATGGTGATCGCGCTGACGGGGTCGCTGATCTGCTCGGCGGGGATCCACTGCCGCGCGGCGATCAGCGCATGCCCGGCTCCGGCGCGGACATAGGCCAGGTGCACGGTGTTGATGCCGTTGTCGACGCCGCCCGCGCAGCCCATGTGCTGGCGCTTGACGCCCGCCGTCGCGACGCCTTTCTTCTCCTGGCCGGACTCATCCAGCACTCCCATGGTCAGGCTGCCTGGTCGGGCGGCGGCGTCCAGACGGCTGATGGCGAACCGGCGAACGGCGCTCATCGCGCCCGGCGTGTCCCAGCCGGCGCGATTCAACAGCCGTTGAGTGGCATCGGGACTGCGGTCACCTACCCACTCGGCGATCGTCCAGCCGTTACGTTTGGGCAGGTCGGACATCACGGCGCGAACGTACTTGGCGGCCTGCAACCGCGGTTCGACCCTGGCGAACATCGGAGCCAGCGCGGTCATGAGTTCCTCAGTGTTCCGCTGTACCCGTGCGGCCTCTACGATGAGGGCAGCAGCCGCTCTCGATCTTGCTCTCGTCACACAGACATGATCATGAGCGGCTATTCTCGTTGCACTGGAATCCCATCACAAGATCGCATCGACCAAGAGTGCGCATCATCCCAGCTCACACAGCAAATGGCGGCTGCCGTACTAGGAATGGGTCGGCCCGTCGTCACCCGCACTGCTCGTCATTCCAACCCTGCCCATCCGGCACCGATACCGGTCTCCGTACCCACACGAGCCGTAACGGCAGTACTCATGTCGATGGAATTCCTGCGCGATCCACGCACACTGGGCCAGAATGACGGGCATGGAAAACAACACCTCAGTAGAGGTGTCTCGTCTGGTGGCCAGAAGTTCAGCAACTACCTGCTGAACCTCATGGACCAGATCGCCGCCGTGGCCTGTTTGACCTAGCGTTCGACGTACGCCGCCTGTTGTGCGACGCACCCCGCGACGGAACGCTTCGCGGCTTGATCAACCCGAAAGGGGGGAGTGGGCGTATGGCAGATGACACCGAAGAAGAAAAGGAAGATGTCCTAATTTTGGCCTGGGCGATCCTGGGGATTATCGCCGGAGTTACTCTATTGGTAAAGTGGGCGCGATCCGTCGGAATCGCCCCCCCAGGATCAAATGTCGTTTGAGCAGCTCATAATTTTCTGCCTGCTACTTTTTGGCACCCCGATTCTTTCCGTTTCGCTTGGAGCTCATTTTCGCAAGGAAGTGGAGCGGGGGAGAATGTCTTGGGAAATATACTGGCTCGTGCTGTCTGGCCTTGTAGCGGCCACATTTACATTCTTGGGCATCACAGGTGTCGATGACATGCTAGAAGTATGGAAGTTCTTTTCCTCTTCACCATGAGCCCAGCCGGGATGGCGGTAAGAACGTGAGCCAGTCCCGACTAGGTGTACTGCCCACGGAGGTTAGGTACGCGGCGACATGACTTTGATGATCTTGTAATGGGTGAGGGCCTTCGGGTTCGGTGTGGATTGCGACATCTGCACCGTGACCCGAAAGGCCCTCATGCCCCACCGTAACGCCCCACTGACCGAGACAGGCAGACTTCGACTGGCCCGCTGCGTCGTCGAGGACGGCTGGCCACTACGACGTGCCGCCGAACGCTTCCAGGTCGCGGTCACCACCGCCCAGCGCTGGGCAGGCCGCTACCGCCTGTACGGCGCCGCGGGCATGACCGATCGTTCCTCACGCCCCCACCACAGCCCACGACGCACCCCCACCCGCACCGAACGACGCATCATCAAGATCCGGCTGCTGCGCCGATGGGGGCCGGCCCGCATCGCCTACCTGCTCGGGCTGAATCCGGCCACCGTGCACCGGGTCCTGACCCGCTACCGCCTGCCCCGCCTCAGATACCTGGACCGCGCCACCGGCCGCCTCATCCGCCGCTACGAACACAGCGCACCCGGCGACCTGATCCACATCGACATCAAGAAACTCGGCAACATCCCCGATGGGGGCGGCCACCGGATCCACGGCCGCGCCGCCGGCACACGCCACAGCTCCGCCCACCGCGACCCCGCCCGGCCCCGCACCACCCACGGCCGCCCCAACCTCGGCTACGGCTACCTGCACAACGCCGTCGACGACCACTCCCGCCTGGCCTACACCGAGATCCTGGCCGATGAGACCAAGGAAACCGCCACCGCGTTCTGGCGCCGAGCCCAGAGCTTCTTCGGGGTGTCGGTAAGACTCGTGCAACCAGGTACAAGCGTTTGAGTTAGCCCAGCTCAGCGGTACTGCGGATCGGGGCGTAGGGCTCTTCGCCAGTTTTCGGGACGCGCCCGATCTTGGATGACCAGTATTAATCCGGATTCGTAGGGTTTGTGGCGGCTTCTGGTGCCGCCCATGCGCGAGAGAGCCGGATGCGTCGTGGCGCGTGTGCTGGATGATGACGAGCTCATCGGGAACTGGACGCTCGTCGGGGACGAGCTGGCGTTGTTGTCGAATCGGCGGCCGGCGACCAAGTTGGCGTTCGCGCTGATGCTCCGGTTCTACTCGCTGCATGACCGGTTCCCCAAGGGCCGGTACGAGCTGCCGGACCAAGCGGTCGACTACGTGGCCAGGCTGGTGAAGGTCCCCGTTGCCGAGCTCGCGTCGTATGAGTGGGACGGCCGGACGAGCAAGGAGCACCGCAAGGAGGTCCGCAAGCACTTCGGGTTCCGTGAGTGCTCGATTGCCGATTCGGACAAGGCCGCCGACTGGGTGGCCGTGAACGTGTGCGACAAGGAGCGTCAGGCCGACCGTGTGCGGGCGGAGCTCCTCGCGCACTTGCGGGAGGACAAGGTCGAGCAGCCCGCGCCGGACCGGATCCGCCGGATCGCGGGGAAGGCGATCAGCCAAGCGGAGAAGACCCAGACTGCGTTGGTCGCGGGCAGGGTTCCGGCTGAGGCGGTGGCGCGGATGCTCGCGTTGATCGCCCAGTCCGCCGATCCGGGCGCTGAGGAGGACCAGGCCGGTACCGACGACGGCGCCCTGTTCGACGCCGAGGAGGTGACCGGCGTCGACCTGTTCGCGAAGATCCGGGAGGAGCCGGGGAACGTGAGCGTGAAGACGATCGAGAAAGAGGTGTTCAAGCTCAACTCGATCGGAGCGATCGGCCTTCCGGAGGATCTGTTCGCCGACGTCGCGCCGAAGATCCTTCAAGGATGGCGGGCGAGGGTGGCGGCCGAGGCGCCGTCGCATCTGCGGGACCACCCGCACGACATTAAGGTCACCCTGCTTGCCGCGTACCTGTTCTGCCGGGGCCGGGAGATCACCGACACCCTAGTCGATTTGCTGATCGCGACGGTGCACCGGATCAACGCCCGCGCTGAGACCAAGGTGACCAGCGATTTCGTCGCGGAGTTGAGGCGGGTGTCGGGCAAGGAGAACATCCTGTTCAAGATGACCGAGGCCGCTCTGGAAGCACCGGAGTCACGGGTCGAGGACGTCATCTACCCGGCGGTGCCGGGCGGGTACACGACGCTGGTGTCGCTGCTACACGAGTACCGGGCGAAGGGCACCTCCTACCGGCAGCACAAGCAGCGGGTGTTCAAGGTCTCCTACACCAATCACTACCGGACCGGCTTGATCCAGATTCTGGAGGTGCTGGAGTTCGGGTCGACGAACACCGTGCACGCGCCGATGATGCAGGCCCTCGCCCTGCTCAAGCGGTACAAGTCGGAGAAGTCCAACCGGATCAAGTGCTACGAGCTCGGCGAGACCGTCCCGATCGACGGCATCGTCCCGCCTGAGCTCGTAGATCTGCTGTACGGGGCAGACAGCAAGCGGCGCCAGCGGATCCTGCGGAGCGTGTACGAGTGCGGGGTGTTCCAGTCCCTGCGGGAGAAGCTGCGCTGCAAGGAGATCTGGGTCAAGGGCGCAGAGAAGTGGCGCAACCCCGACGACGACCTGCCCAAGGACTACGAGGCACGGCGCGCGGAGAACTACGCCAAGCTCCGCAAGCCGCTGGACCCCAAACGGTTCATCGACGAACTGCGCGACGAGCTGGATCATGAGCTGGGGCAGCTGAATGACGCGCTCGGCCACCAGCGGCTGCCCTGGCTGAAGATCTCCGAACGGAAGACCGGCGCGGTCCAGCTGAGCCCGCTGGACGCCCTCCCCGAGCCGGTCAACCTGCGCGGGCTGAAGGCCGCCATCCGGTCCCGGTGGGGCGTCGTCCCGCTGATGGACATGTTCGCCGAAACGTGCCTGCGCACCGGCTGCCTCCAGACCCTCTCCCCGGCCGGAGTTCAAGGGCACCTGGATCCCCAGCAGCTGTTCGAGCGGCTGCTCCTGGTCATCTACGCCTACGGGACCGGGACGGGGATCCGCGCCGCGGCGGCCGGCGACCATGACCACAACGAGGACGACCTGCGGTACGTGCGGCGCCGCTACCTGAGCGTGGAAGGCTGCCGCGAGATCGCCCGGACGATCGCCAACGCCACGTTCGCTGCCCGCCATACCGCCCTGTAGGGCGAGGGCACCACCGCGGTCACCTCGGACTCCACTCACTTCTCCGCCTACGACCAGAACATCTTCACCGAATGGCACTCCCGCTACCGGCGGGCGAAACGCGGGGTCTTGATCTACTGGACGGTCGAGACGTCCGGGGCGATGGCCGTACACAGTCAGCTGATCAGCTGCTCGGCCTCTGAGGTCCACGCCATGGTCGAGGGTGCGATGCGGCATGGCACCGACACGGAGATCGAGGCGAACTACGTCGATTCCCACGGCGCGAGCTTCGTCGGGTTCGGCATCACCAGGCTGCTGGACTTCGACCTGGTCGCTCGGTTCAAGCAGATCAACCGGATGAAGCTGTACGTTCCCGGGCGCGGGGACGACTTCTCCTACCCGCTGCTCAGCCCAGCGCTGACCAAGCCGATCCGGTGGGACATCATCGCCAACAACTACGACTTGATGATGAAGTACGCCACCGCGATCCGGCTCGGCACCGCCTCCACCGAGGCACTGCTGCGCCGGTTCACCAGCGAGACCACCCACCCCGCCTACGCCGCCATACTCGAAGTCGGCCGCGCCCAGAGATCGATCTTCCTCGCTCGTTACCTGCGGGACCGCGACCTGCAGCGGGAGACCGAATCCGGCCTGAACGTGGTCGAGAACTACAACGGCGTCAACGACTACATCCGCTTCGGCAAACGCGGAGAGCTCGCCTCCAACCGCAAGGAAGAACAAGAGCTCGGCATGTTGTGCCTGCACATCCTGCAGTCCTGCCTCGGCTACATCAACACCCTCATGATCCAGGACACCCTCGCCCTCCCCGAATGGCAGGACGTCCTCACCGACGCTGACCGACGCGGCCTGACCCCCGTCTTCTACACCAACATGACCCCGTACGGCGAGATCCAGCTCAACCTGCACAAGCGACTGACCTTCGACATCACCGATCTTTCCGCGTCCACCGCGTGATCAGCTCGGTGCCGTCATCCGGCATCCAGAACGGGATTGCCATGCAGGCCTCCGTTGGCGCACGGCCAGGGCCCAGCGTCCATGGGGCTCAGACCCGTACCGGAGATCAGCAGGAGCTCGTCGTCCAGGGCGAACACGATCTGTCCGTGTTCGAGGATGAGGGTGCGGCTCATGATGTTGCGCTGGTCGTCCGGGGCGGCATGCAGTTCACGTGCATGCAGGTCAGCTGAGACGGCCAGGAGCCGGCCGTCACGCCAGAACACCGCGGTGCCGTCGCTGTCCAGCACGGGGTAGGAGGTGTAGTAGCCCGGCAAGTGCGGGCCTTTGCGCACCGTACCGTCCGGCTCCAACGCCACGAAATGAGATCGCGACGGCGTCCGGTTCTCGAACTCGGGCCCGACGATCCGTCCCTTGTGGTTGACCAGCGGCATCGTGTGCGTGGGCCATTCGCGCAGGACCGTGCCGTCCGCGTCGTAGTGCGAGGTGGAGAACGCTCCATAGCCTTGCGAGCCGATGAGGAACTCTCCCGGGCCGAGGATCGCCTTGTGCTGCGTGGGTCCTGGCGGAGTGGCCGTGATCAGGCGCCCGTCCGTGAGGTCGAGGAAGAACGTGACGGCGATACCGCTGCTGTCGTCTTCGAACGTGGCCGCCACCCGATCTCCCGCGACCAACAGGGGTGTCCAGTGATGAGCCCGGATGGAGCGTGGGGACCAGGGCCGCATCGGTCGGACCTGCCAACCGGTGTTGACACCGGCCTCGACGACCCTGGGGTAGGACACCTTGTCCAGGGTGGTGGGAGTGGACCACAGGATCCCGCCGTCATCGCCGTGGAGAGCCACTCGCGGCGCACGTCCGGCCCGGGACAGTCGTTCGCGGCCGACCCGGAGCCAGGCGGTGACGATCCGTTCGCCGGCCACGACGAAGGCGCAGAGCCGCTCGCTCCGCTCGTGCACGGGTGCGATCGTCCGAAGGACGGCGCCAGACGCGTCGATCTCACAGACCACGTCACCGCCGGGTGTTCGGTGGGCGATCCAGACGTTCCCCGTGCTCATGCTGACCCGCGGTGGACCGGGCTGGCCATCGAACTCCCGCTGCCACAGCACCCGTCCCGACGGATCCAGAGCAGTGAGGACGGTCGTGTACAGGTCGCTGCCGCGATAGCTGGTGACGAACAGCGGGCCGCCAGGGTCGGGCGCCGCCAACCCCCATACCTGGCCAGCCGTCCATACCGTCCGCAGTGCGTTCACGCACGTCCTCCCAAGCGTCGACGGTGGGGCTATGACCTCGCGCGCCAGGACCGTTATGTCCGTGCCGGTGACATTAGCGTTCCCGACAGCCTTCAAGAAACCATCGTTTGCTGAAGAGATCACGACGGCACCTACCGCAGGCCGGATCGCCCTCAAAAACCCTCTTCAACAACGTGCCGGTTTCAATAACCTCCGCGACCCATTGTTGAGAGAATCGGAGGCGTGACGCCCCCGCTGGACCTCCCTAACGATCTTCTCGACGCCTTCCCCGTGACCCGGTCCGAGATCCGCATCGGCTACGCCCGCGTCTCCACCCGCGGCCAGAACCTCGAACGACAGATCGACGCCCTGACCCGGGTCGGCTGCCGTCGGATCTTCGCCGACAAGAAATCCGGTAAGACCGCACTGCGCCCCGAGCTCCAGGCCTGCCACGCCTTCCTCGCTGAAGGCGACACCCTCGTCGTTCCCAGCTTCGACCGGTACGGACGCACCATGAAAGACCTCATCACCATGGTCGCCGACCTCCAACGCCGCCAGATCGGCTTCACCTCCCTGCACGAGAGGCTCGACACCACCACCCCCGGCGGCCGGCTCATCCTCCATGTCTTCGCCGCCCTCGCCGAGTTCATCCGCGAACTCATCGTCATCGGCACCCACGAAGGCCTCGCCGCCGCCCGAGCCCGCGGCCGCACCGGCGGTCGCCCCACCGTCGTCAACACCGAGCTCCTCAAAGCCGCCCGCGACCTCCTTCCCGACCCCGAACGCTCCGTCACCTCCATCGCCCGCCTCCTGGGCGTCTCCGTCGGCACCCTCTACAACCACATCCCCGAACTCCAAGAACTCCGCGCCGCCGGCGCCGAGGCCACCGCCCTGATCAAGGGATAATGAGGTGCTTAGTCCCTGGTCATCCTGGATATCCTCACGGCCATGATCGACGAGGCGACAGCGGGCGGTAGACCGACCACGGCCAACCTTCGCAGTGTGCTGGGGCGGGCTTCCCGGGTGGTGATCGCTCAGGCGATGCCAGATGAGGCTGAGTCTGCCGGAGTGTCGCGGATCTCGGTCTCCGGAGCTGAGATCGCCGAGCTGGGGCGTCTGCTGGCCATCGTTGACGGCGGCACCGGGGACCTATGCCGGTGCAGCGGGTGGCCGACGATCCTCATCTACGCTGGTGATGACCTCATCGCCCGCTGGTCGTTGCATCACCAGAGCGGTATTCGCGGGGTCGGGAACTGCGACGCTGACCTCGTGGGCGGCCCTGCCCTCACCGAATGGCTCGCTGACCGTGGCTTGACCGGATCACGGGACGTACAGGCCGGCCTGGCCCGCGAGAGAGCGGAGGCCGAGCAGCGTCGGGTCCGTTGGATCCGGGGCGCGCCGGCCGGGCTCACCAAGGCCGCGGAAACCGTGGCACGCGACCAGTTTGGCGATCACGGATCCTGGTCTCGCTACCAGGACGTCGCCAGAAAACGGCTCGACGCCCAAATACGCCGCCGCCACCCCGACCAGACCGAACGTGTCCGCCTCCTGCTGGTCTGGCTCGGCCTCGCGGCCCGAGAAGTCTCCGGCGGCCTCATGTGGTACGACCTGGCGATCGAGCAGCAGCTCCTGGCAGAGTCGGCCGAAGTGATCCTTGGCGCGCTGGCCACCCAGCCGCCGAGCCCACGTCAGCTCGACGGCGCGGCCCAGCTCTTCTGCGCCCTGGAATGGACCAAGGCGCACGGCAAGGCACTGCCGGAACCACTGAAGTCGATGTTGAGGACGCACATCGAAGCAACCGGCACCGGACCGATGCGAACCCGCCTCGGCTGGGGCTACTACGGCGCCGAACGGACCGACTGACCACCAATGATCAGCCCCGCTAACGACACCTGAAGCAGGATGCCGATGAGTCCCGATTCCCCCAGCCTGGTACCGGGCATTCCACCGAGGCCGCGGCTGCCTGACCTTGCTGCTGCTCGCGCTCTCGGACCGGCCCAAGCCACTGCCGTCCGTTGGCAGCAACTGCTGCTCATCTGGCGATGGCATCACCAGCGGCACCTGATCTTGCACCCCGACCGCGTCTACCCGCAGATCGCAGTCCTCATCGAGGCAGCCGCCGCAGCACCAGCGCTACACCAGCTCTATCCGTTCACCAGCCACTTCAGCCTGAACTTCAGCAATTACACAAGCTTCCCCTGGCTGGTTCAGGCACCGTCGATCGACCCACTCAGCGACGGACGGTTCCGCGTCCGTCAGCCACGCAGCAGAGAGATCATCGGAATCACCAGCACTGTGGACGCGGCGGTATCCCTCGCCGTGAACAACCTCCCCGCCGGGCTCGTCCCAGCCATCAACCACTGAACCAAAACCACCAACAAGCCCCGAACTGAACCCTCTCTTCCTCCACCGCGCAGGGTCAACCTGCTGACCTGGGCTAACTCAAACGCTTGTACCTGGTTGCACGAGTCTTACCGACAGGCCAAGTCGCCAATCCCTTCTGGCGTCACCTGCACGCGCCACCCGTCCGGCCAGGAATGAGGCCGCGCGGGGTTGGCCACCATAGCCTCGACGAACTCGGCGGTCCCGGTGAAGGTCGCCCTGCCGAAGAAGGCGTCCCCGGTGAAGGCCGCCTTGTTGAAGACGGCTGTGGTGACGTGGCCGCTGGTCAGGTCGAAGTCGATGAGGGGGGCGCCGGTCAGATCCAAGTGCATCCCCGCCCAGAAGGATGGCGCGGCCGGGAGGGTGGAGCGCTGGCCTGCGGAGCGCTCGTCGCGCAGGTGGAGGCTGAGGATGCGCTGGGCGGTCAACCGCACCTGCAGCTCGCCCTCCCGGTCGCCGCTCTCCTGCCGTGGTGCGGGCTCGGCGGGTAGGGCAACGCTGGCGCGGGCGGCCTGGTAGCGGT
>NZ_JBVJHH010000089.1:0-10292 GCF_055586905.1 Streptosporangium sp. NPDC048886 | reverse complement strand
ACCGCTACCAGGCCGCCCGCGCCAGCGTTGCCCTACCCGCCGAGCCCGCACCACGGCAGGAGAGCGGCGACCGGGAGGGCGAGCTGCAGGTGCGGCTGACCGCCCAGCGCATCCTGGCCGTCCACCTGCGCGACGACCGCCCCGCAGACCAGCGCTCCACCCTCCCGGCCGCGCCGATCTTCTGGGAGGGGATGAACCTGGACCTGACCGGCGCCACCCTCATCGACTTCGACCTGGCCGGCGGCCATGTCACCGACGCCGTCTTCGGCAAGACGACCTTCACCGGGTTTACCAGGTTCGACGCGGCGACCTTCACCGAGAAGGCTGAGTTCGGCGAGGCGACCTTCACCGGGGACGCCCGATTCAACGAGGCGACCTTCACCAAGAACGCCTGGTTCGTCAGGGCGACCTTCACCGGGGACGTCCGGTTCGACACGGCGACCTTCACCAAGAACGCCTGGTTCGCCGGGGCGACCTTCACCGGGGACGTCCGATTCAACGAGGCGACCTTCACCAAGAACGCCTGGTTCGTCGCGGCGACCTTCACCGGAAACGCCCGGTTCGACGGGGCAACCTTCGCCAAGACTCCCTCACTGGGCGAGGCGGTGGTGGTCGATCCTGCGACCGCTCATGTGTGGCCGGACGGGTGGCGGCTGGAGACGACACCGGAGGGAGCCGGCCGCCTGATCCGAGAGGAAACAGACGGCGACCCGGCCGAGGACGCCTGACCGCCGCGGTGGCAGGCTGGCGGCCTGTCCGGTCGTATACCGGACAGTGCTTCGATTCCGCCCGGTATAGATTCCGGCGGGCGACGCCCTGACCTGCGCAAACGTCCGAGGGTGCCTCGGGGTCGCCCGGACGGGCGGCGGCTTGTCCGATTCATCCCGGGTTTTCGGCCGATTATGCAGCCGGATTGCATGGTCATGCAGTCGGCGCGGCCCCTCCTCCGTGGCGGTTCGTATCAGCATGATTACTATGTGATGCGATCGACCGACGGCCCTCATCGCGGGGGAAAGCGGCCGCCCCCTCGCTCAGCGCCCGTCGTGGCCCGGCCACTTCGGAAAAGGCTGGCCGGCCCACGCGCCCGCGCGTGAGTGGGGGGTCCCGTAGCAGACGGCGGAAATCCAACGGATTCAGGTCTGACCTGCGGCTACTTGGGTTCCGGTGAGACGGGGAGCTCCGGGCCTCTGCGCCGACCTGCGTTGCCCGCTGTATGTACTGCGTTGCCCGCTGTATGTACGCGGCAAGAAGCTGACCGACCTGGGCGTGCAGTTCGAGACGCTGACGCTGGAGGAACGCGTCGACCGCATGACGACCAACCTCGGCCTGTTCCTCGACCGGGTCTTCAACGGTTAGGGAAACTGCGGGGGTGTGTGCGGCCCCGCCGGGAGGCTGGGGCCGCACCGCATTCGTCAGACGCGGGTCGAGGGGCTGTAGCCGTGGTAGCGGACGGTGTTGTTGAGGAACGCCCACACATGGGACCTGACCAGCGTGCCCACGGGGATGCTCGCGTAGCAGGTCGTCGAGTAGGTGTCCTTCGCCGTGCACGCGACGACCTGGACCCACTCGCCGCGGTAGTACTTCTCGATGCTGCCCCTGATGCGCCAGTTGCCGAGCTCGGTGAAGTCCTGGACCTTCAGGTACGTCTGCCCGCCGCTCGGGCCGAGGTGGGCCTCGCCGTACACGCTTCCGCCGCCCACGGTGACGGCGACCACGTAACCCATCGCGGCCGACGCCTGTGCCGGGGCGCTGGTCAGAGACAGGGCAAGGACAGGCGCCGCGAGGGCGGGAAGCAGTTTCTTGATCTTCATGAGGGAATCATCCAGGGATAACTGCCCGTATGTCCATAGGTGGGTGGTTAGTCCGTGGCGAGGTCCATCCTGAGGAACTCGGTGATGCGCATCAGCTTCGGCGGGCGGGGCACCTTCGGGGGGAGCGTGTCCGGGGTTGAGGAACAGCGGAACAGCCATTGGCGGTGAGAAAGATCTTGTTTCTCGTTGGGGCGCTGAGCTGGTCGAATCCGAAAGGACCAGGCACTCAGGGCCCACCGACGTGAGGACAGGGTCCCGGGAAACACCGCCCCGACGCCCGGCATGGCCTTCCGCGACCTGCGACGCGGCGGCTTACCGCCAATGGCTGTTCCGCTGTTCCTCGACCCCGGGCCTGGCGGCGACGTGGCGGCGGTGGATCTCGCGGATGTCGTAGCCGTTCAGGACATGGTCCAGCAGCGTCCCGCCATCGCCGGTCACGTCGACCCGATCCAGGTGAGAACGGCGACGGGGAGCAGAAGCAGCCACTGGGGGAGACGCAGTAGCCGCTGTGCGCCATCGAACGTCAAGGTGATCGCCAGGAACACCGCGGCGTAGGCGGCGAAGTGGGCTGCGAGCAGCAGTCCGGCCAGGCGGGTACCTTGCGGCTGGGCCAGCGCCAGATACAGGAGGGTGGCTGCCGCGAGAATCAAGTCGACGCTGACCAGGTGCCAGACCGCGTGCAGGGTGCGCTTGGGCACCTGGGCGAGTCCGGAGGCCAGCAGGGGCCGTATCGGATCGGCGTGTCCGGCCACGAGGTGTACGAGGGCCACACCGGCCGCGGTGAGGCCGGCGGCGAGGAGCGAGCCGTTCATCGGGCACTGATCCCGGTGGTGACGATCTCCGCCAGCTGAGCGGCCAGCTCCGGCGTGAGTGGTTCACCCATCAGGCCCACGTGGAAGAACACAGCGCCGGCCAGCGTGTCGAGGACCAGATCGACCTGCACGGCGCCGGAAATCTCGCCGCGCGAGGCGGCGCGGTCGAAGATCTCGACCATCCGTGCTCTGGCCGGAGCCAAGAAGCCCGACCGCAAGCGCGTTCGCAGGGCGAGATCGGCGGCGAAGTCGGCCAGCAGGCCGGGCAGCGTTGCCATTGCGGCGGGCGCGGCGAACTCGTCCAGCAGCGCCTGGGCGAGCTGGGTGACGTCGCCGGCGAGCGTGCCGGTGTCGGGAAGGGGGCCAGTGTCGACCGTGCTGAACAGCGCTTCGTAGACCAGTTCGGGTTTGCCGCGCCAACGTCGGTAGATGGCGTCCTTGCCCACCCCGGCGCGGGCGGCGATGCCGCTGATCGAGGTGCCGGCGTATCCCTGCTCCATGATCAGTTGTTCGGCGGCTCGCAAAATGGCCTCGTGTGTGCGCTGGTCACGCGGACGGCCTGGTGCGGATCGCGGCGTTGTCATGGTATTTACCTTACGGGAAGTCCCGTTTCGTATCAAGGGACTCGAGATCGCGGGATCCGGTCTCATCGACGAGGTGGCATTGGCCCACCGGAGCCGTCCTACGTCGATCGCCCACCGCATGACATGGCCCTCCGCTCCCGAACGTGTCCCCAGACCAAAGTGGGCCTTGATCGCACTGCGCCCCAACGAGAAACAAGATCTTTCTCACCGCCAATGGCTGTTCCGCTGTTCCTCAACCCCGTGGTAGTACTCGGCTACCCGAGTGAGGGTCTCGATCGGGTACTCATGGCGAATGCCCAGCGGTCGCCGGATGTCCTCGGCATGCACGATCGTCTCACCCAGCATCGCGATGACCGGGAGAGGCGGCTTGGTGGTGCTCGTGATGACGCGGCGGAACCTGTCATGCGTCTCGGCCGCGGTCGCGCCCAACTGCTTAGCCAGCCGCATGGCGACCTGCTTGTCGAAGTCGAACCGACAGCGGACCACCCCCGCCAGCCACCGCACACCATTAAGGCTCGCCCCTGCGGTGAGGTGCGCCAGCACCTCGCGCACCGTCAACCCGGCACACAACGACGGCGTCGCCCACTGCTCGTCGGTCAGATCCACCAGGTCGCCCGCCAGGGCCGCTCGCTCGGCATGCACCAGCGGCCAGAGGTCAGCCACGCGACTGCCCCGTGCTTTCGGCGCCGGATTGGGTCATGTCAGACGGCCTTTTCTCGTCAGTCACAGGAGTCCTTGCATCAGGTCGGTTAGGACGGTCGAAGGTGAAGACTTCCGCCAAGGGGCGAAATCGTCGCTCATGAGCGACGCTTCAAGCCAGTTTGCCGATCCACGCCCTTCTGGATCTGTTCACCCAGCATGATCCCAACGCCCGCGATCCCGCCCCTAATCGGCCTCCTGCTCCCGAACGTGTCCCTAGCCCCAAAGTAAGCCGATCCGCGCAGGTCAGCCGACTTCCGAGAAGATCGTGTTCTCGGAAGCGGGGACAGTCACGACTTCTGAGAAAACGCACGGCTGAGAAGCAAACCCCAGCTCGGCGCCTCCGCGAACAGGACCGCGTCGCTAGTTGACGGCTGAGGCCACCTTCGGGAGGAGGACGCCGGCGCGTGCGCGTTCCTGGTGGGCGTCGGCTTGAACCTGCGCGAGGCTCCGGCCACGCTCGGCGAGTTCGATCGTCGTATGGCGGCCGTGGCCGCCGCCGGCCGTCTCGTTGGCGGTCTGATCAACGCCGTTCCGGGCTCCGTAAGTGATCTTGTACGTTGGTGAGGGTGCTGGTGTGGCAGGGTTCGTAGGCGCTCGTGCTGGTCGTGTGCGGGTGTCTTGGGTGTAGATCGTTCGTCAGGGTGGTTCGTGGGCTGTTCCGGCTGGTGGTGGCCGGTGCGGTTCCTACGCTGGAGTGTCATGACGGATGAGGGGATGCTGGAGCGGATCGCCACGCGACGTGCCGAGCTGGACCTGCTGGAAGAGGAGTTGGTCAAGCAGCTGGCCGATGTGCGGGTCGAGTGTGATGAGCTGGTGGTGGCCGGGCGGGTCGTGCAGCGGATCAGCGAGCAGGGCTTCGGGGAGTACCTGTCGCTCGCGCCGCCGGCGCCGGAGGTCCAGGTGGGCGGCCGGTCGGTGCTGCTGATCCCGGCCCGCGCCGCCGGTATCGACCCCGACGTGCTGCCGCAGGACTATCAGCGGCTGGTGGCCATCGTGCGGGAGGCGGCCGGGCCGGTCACGGTCCGGGCCGTCGGCGAGGTGCTCGGCCTGCCGGTCGAGGTGCGGGGCAAGCTGGAGCCGCTGCGGGCGAAGCTGAACCGACCGGCCGACCATTTCCATAAACTATGAATATAAAAACGCTATGCTTCGAGCATGAGTCGTCAAGAGACCGCTCCTGGCGCGTCCGCCGCCATCGGGGCAGCCCTCTACGGCCTGGCCACCAGGGCCGCGAGACGCCTGCCCCGGGACATGAGCCTGACGTCCGCCGCCACCCTGGCCACCCTGGACCGGACCGGCCCGCGGCGCATCACCGATCTGGCCGCGGTCGAGGGCGTCACCCAGCCCGCGATGACCGCCCTGGTCCGGGTGATGGAGGAGTCCGGCCTGGTCGAGCGGCGGGGCGACGCGTCCGACAAGCGGGTCACGCTGGTGTGCCTGACCGAGGCCGGCGCCTCCTATGTCTGGACGCGGCGCCAGGCGGGCGTCCACGCGTTCGAGCGGTTGATCGGCGAGCTCACCGGCGACGAGGTCGAGGCGCTGGTGGCGGCCCTTCCGGCGCTGAAGCATCTGGCAGAGCTCGAAAGCCAGGACCGCGAAGGGCCGCAGCAGTGACCGGGCAGCCGGTCGGCGGGGTCGCGGTGAAGGCGTTCCCGGTGGCGCGTTCCGAGGCGCGGCTGCTGGTCCCCGCCCTGATGTTCATCGCTCTGGTCGTGGCGGCGGTCGCCAGCCTCGGGACGCCGCTCATCACCAGCGTGGCGACCTCGTTCCACGTCTCGCTCGGCAGCGCGCAGTGGACGCTGACCGTCGCGCTGCTCAGCGGCGCCGTCGCCACGCCGGTCCTGGGCCGGCTCGGAGCCGGCCCGTACCGGCGGGCCACGATCCTCGCCACGCTGGCGGTCGTCGTCGCCGGCAGCGCGCTCACCGTGCTGCCGCTGCCGTTCGCGTGGCTGCTGGCCGGCAGGGCGGCCCAGGGCGTCGGGCTCGGGCTGACGGCGCTGATGATGGGCGTGGCCCGGGACCACCTCCCCGAGGAGCGCAGCGCGGCCGTGATCGCCCTGATCTCGGTGGTCTCGATCATCGGGGCCGGCGTCGGCTACCCGCTGGCCGCACTGCTCGCCGAGCTCGGCGGGGTACGGGCCGCCTACGGCCTCGGCCTGGTCGTCACCGCCGCCGCCCTCCTGACCGCGTGGCGCTCCATGCCCGAAGCCCCCGAAGGCCGCTCCGCCCACGTGGACGTGGCAGGCGCGGTCGTCCTGGCCGCTGCGCTGCTCCTGGTGCTGTTCCTCGCCGGCGAACGGAATCTATGGAGCCGGCACCTCGCTGTGGCGGCGGGCCTCGCCGTCGTCGCGGTGGTGCTGCTCTGCGTCTGGGCCGTCATCGAGCTGCGCAGTACGACGCCCCTGGTCGATGTGCGGGCGGTGCGGCACCCGGCGGTCGCCGGGGCGAACCTCGCCATGTTCGTCGGCGGGATCGGCATGTACCTCCTGCTCACGCTCATCACCCGGTACGCGCAGACGCCGCACGGCGCCGGCTACGGCTTCGGGCTGACGACCTTCGTCGCCGGACTGGTCCTCATCCCGTTCTCGGTGCTGGGGTTCGTCGCCGGCAAGCTCACGCCCCGGGTCCGGACGCGGATCGCCGACCCCCTGCTCCTGGCCAGCAGCGCCGTCGTGGTCGGCGGCGGGTTCGCCCTGTTCGCGGCGGCCCGGTCGGACCTGGCCGAACTGTTCGCGGCGATGGGCGTGCTCGGCTTCGGCGTCGGCGGCTTCTCGGCCGCGATGCCCGGCGTCATCCTGGCCGTCACCCCCAAGAGCGAGACGTCGAGCGCCATGAGCTTCAACTACGTCGTCCGCAGCGTCGGGTACTCCCTGGGCAGCGCCATCGGTGGCCTGATCCTCGCCGCGGGCACCGGCCCCGGCCACCTCTTCCCCGACGACAGCGCCTACACCACCGCGGCGCTGGTCGGCATCGGCGCCATGGCGATCACGACGCTGACAAGCCTCGCTCTCGCCCGCCGACGCTCGTCCGAGACCAACCCGTAAGTCAGATGCACTCATCCCAACACTGGAGGTTCCATGCCCAAGGGCTACTGGGTCAGCGCCTACCGCACCATTTCAGACCCTGAGAAGCTGGCTGCTTACAACAAGCTGGCCGGTCCGGCCGTCGAGGCCGGGGGCGGTCGAATCCTCGCCCGTGGCAGTCGGGTCGTGGCGCATGACGCCGGAATCGCCGAGCGCACCGTCCTGATCGAGTTCGACAGCTTCGAGCAGGCCGTCGCGGCGCACGAGAGTGCGGCCTACCAGGAGGCGCTGGTCGCCCTCTCCGACGGCGTCGAGCGCGACTTCCGCATCGTCGAAGGCATCGACTGACCGAGGTCCAGTCGGGTCTTCACTGAAGATCCACCATCTTGGTTTTCGCTGATGCGGCTGCTGGTGTGGCGGGGTTCGTGGGTGCTCGTGCTGGTCGTGGGCGGCTGTCTTCGGTCTTGATCGTCTGTCAGCGGTCGAGTTCGAGGTTCGTCAGGACGAGCAGGGCGCGGAGCAGGTTGGTGGCGCGGGCGGGGCTCGTGCGGAGTTTGGTGAGGATGCGCCAGGTCTTCAGGTGCGCGAAGCCGTGCTCGACGGGGGCTCGGCCGGCGGCTTTCAGGTGCTCGACGATGTGGTCGTGGCGGGCGGCGGTGATGTCGTGGGTGCGCCCGGGCCTCGCGGCGGAGATCCAGATCAGGCGTCCGCGTTCGTCGGTGAGCGCGAGGAAGTGCAGGCCGTGGCGCTTGTGCTTCCCCGAATAGTTCTTGCGGTTGTCCTTGCCGGTGCGGCGGCGGGTGGGGATGAGGGTACCGTCGATCAGCACGGCCTCCCCGCCGCGTCTGGCGACCTTGGCCAGGGCGCGGTCCAGGCGCGGTGCCCCGGCCGCCAGCAGGCCGACGACCTCGTCGGTCCAGCGGCGGATCGTCGTGGCCGCGATGCCGTTACCGCCGGCCAGGTCGGCGGCGCGCTGGTCGTGGCGCAGCACGGCCAGGACGATCACGACGATCCGGCCCGCCGGCAGGGACCGCCACCGCGATCTGATCGCCTTCAGGTGCTTGCGCAGCAGGTCGGTGACGTATTGGACAGTTCTCGTGGACAGCGGCAGGGCGCACTGATAGACCAGGGAGACGGCGTCCCCGGCCTGCTGGTTCTTGTTCTTCACACAACTTCAACGAGCACCGGGGACGCCCCTTACGGCCGGCTCTGCCGCCTGCCCGGTTGGCCCGTGAGGAGGATTGGTACAGGAATTAGCGGTAGCGGACTGAGCCCAGTGTCGGTTCGGGGACGAGCCCGGTCAGGTCAGCTGGTCGGGCAGGAGGCCGGCCAGCGCGGTGCGCACGGCGGCCCGGCTCACCCCGTGGGTGCGTGCGAGGGCCGCGATGGAGGTTCCCTCCTCGCGGAACGCCGTCCGCACATCCTCGCGCCGGGCGCCGTCCAGCGCGGGAGGTCGGCCGCGGTAGCGCCCCTCGGCCTCGGCCGCGGCGACCCCCTCGGCGGTGAGTTCGTTCTGCAGGTCGCGCTGGAACTGGCCGACGGCGGTGAGCACGTTGATGATCAGCGCGGTGGTGGCGTCGTTCGCGGCGAGGTCGTGAAAGTTCGACAGGGGCCCGGACAGGACGCGCAGGGCGACGCCGCGCGCGGCGCACCAGTTGCGGACGTTGTGGTGATCGACGGCATTCCCTACGCCGAGCTGGTCGACCTCGGGGCCATCGCCAAATCGGAGGGCATCTCCTACGAGGAAGCCATCGACCGCTTCGGCTCACAGTCGTCCAACAGCCGGGTGATCGACAAACTTAATGCGGAGTTCCCTGACGAGATCTCCGGCGTCAGATACGTCGACGACCAGCGGGGGCTGCGCGTCGGCTTCAAGGGTCCCATCCCGACTCGCGCGATCGAGCTGGCCAGGACCCTCCCCATGGAGGTCACCCTGATCGGCGGCAAGGAGTTCTCGGCCTCGGAGCTCCGGCGGGCCCAGGACACGATCGTCTCCTGGCTCCGATCCCGTCCTGAGGTGGCCACGATGATGGCGCACTCAGATGAGGAGACCGGCCAAGTCAAGGTCACAGTTCAGTCGAAGGTGATGCCGGACGATGCCGAGGAGTTCAAGCGTGGGCTTCAGCTCCCGCAGTTGGACAATCTGCACATCACCGTCGAGGTCACGCTCTCCGCCGAATCGGTCGCCGTTCGGCCGCAGTGAGGGCCACCGAAGCGCCCTGCGCGCACATCGCCCGAACTCAAGCTTGAGCCTTCCCTCCGCTACCTGGCGGCTAATCGCATGTTGTGAGCAGGCGCCGACCTCAGAGCCTGAGTTGGCGAGGGCACTGGATGCCTATCCCCAGACCGGCCGGGGCTGGTGTCTGCTCATCGAGCGATCCGCCGCCGTTGTGATCGATGGATGCCGGGCTGATGAGCCAGCGGCAAGTCGCGGCACATCATGACCCGCAAGGTCAAAAACGACCGCCTGGCCGCCGCCGGCTACATCTGGGCCTTCGCCGCGCTACGGCCCTCACCGGGAGCTCGGGCGCACTACGACCGTCGCAAAACAGCCGACGACGCCCATACCGCAGCTCTACGGCACCTGTTCAACCGCCTGATCGGCTGCCTCTATCACTGCCTCCAAAAGCGCCGAACCTACGATGAATCCGTCGCGTTTCCATCTCGTCTCACAGCCGTGGCTTGACACCACAACGTGCTCGGATGTCTGGGGACATGCTCGGGGGCGGAGGGCCGTCATGCCCCGAGGACTGGTTCAGCACGGCGGTGGATCGGCTGACCGCCAAGCACCGGCGCCTGCCCGGCCCGCTGATCGAACATCAGTCTCGCCCCGGCGAGCCGCCCCCAGCGCGGCCGTTGTACCGACTGGCGGATTACCTTGAACAGCACGGCCGCCGCGAACGTGTCCTGTTGTGCCCGCCGACGGCCTTCTGGGAGGCGGCCTCCCGCCATGCCCTCACGCCGACAGACCTGGCCGCCCTGGCCAACGCAGCATCCAGCCGAGGCCGCTACCGGCACGCCGACCGCCTCACGCAACAGGCCGCCGATGCCGATGACTTCGGCGCGCTGCGGAAGCTGGCCGAGATGCGGGAGGAGGCGGGTGACCCGGACGGCGCCGAGCGCCTCGCCCGCCAGGCCGCCGACGCCGGCGATATTTATGCGCCAGGGAGGCTGGCCTGGCTGCGGGAGGAGGCAGGTGACCGGGAGGGTGCCGAGCGCCTTGCCCGTTTCGGTTTGACCCCGAAGGGGAGATCGAAGGCCCTAGGACCTGTTTTGTGGATCATCTGAGCCATAGCAGCAGGCAGGCGATGGTCACGGCCGATCGGTAGTGGGCGGCGAGCTTGTCGTAGCGGGTGGCGATGC
>NZ_JBVJHH010000088.1:0-13580 GCF_055586905.1 Streptosporangium sp. NPDC048886 | reverse complement strand
TCGTACCGCCGAAGGCTCTACCAGCACCGCGCCCGTACCAGCCACTATCAACGGCGACACCTCCTACACAACGAAATGCTGTTGTAGTACTAGGCGCCGGTAGGACTCCAGCAGGCGGTACTGCATGCGGCGGGAGGTCAGGAACACGCTGAGCCCGCCGATGCGCACGCTGGCGACCCGGCCGCCGTCGGGATCGTCGGCCAACGCCTCCAGCGTGCCGTCCAGCAGCAGCGGCCCGGGCCGGCGGGTGTCGACGCGGCCGCCGGCGTGCACGCTGACGGGTGAGCCGACCGGCAGGTGCTCGATGCGCGACACTGCCCGGGGATCGAACAGCGAGGCGTAGACGGCGCGGACCGAGCCGTTGCGGATCTCGGGCCTGGCCAGCATCCGCTCCAGGGCGTAGGTGACGTCGGCGGCGCCGCCGGCGCCCGGGTTGTCACCTGAGTCGCTGACGAAGTACGGCCGGGCCGAGCCCACCTTCAGTGCCACGTCCAGGCACTCGTCCATGGAGCCCGTGGGGGCGACGAAGGCGAAGTCCTCGCGGGCGTCCCAGAACGCCTGTCCCAGCTCGCGTGCCGCCTGCTCGGTGGCGGCGGCGTCGATGCCGGTGGCCACGACCGCTCCGGTGCAGCGCGGCTCGTCGGCCCAGGCGAAGCCGGTCCAGATGGCCGCGTCAATGACACCGGGCCTGGCTTCGATGTCGGGGATACGGGCGTACAGACCGCGAGCCGGCTCGACGCGGGTGCTGGTCATCTCGCCGGGCAGCAGGATCGGCACCGATACCAGAGCCTTGTGCGGTCGCCCGCCGCGGCGCAGCGCGTCGACGAGGTTGCGGGCGGCGCGCTCGCGGGTTTCCCAGACATCCACGTGCGGTGCCGTGCGGTAGCAGGTCAGCAGGTCGCATCCGTCGAACAGGGTGGAGGAGACGTTGCCGTGCAGGTCCATCGCCGCTGACACCAGCGGCTCCGGACCGATCACCTCTCGGATGGCGGTGATCAGATCGCCTTCGGCGTCCTGACGCCCCACCACGCTCATCGCGCCATGGATGTCCAGCAGCACCCCGTCGAAGAGGCCGTCGGCCAGCCCCTGGAGAATCTCGATCTTCCAGGCGTCGTACGCGGCCGGTTCGACGGCGCCGCCGGGCAGGGCGCGGGCGTGGACGAGTGGCACCCACTCCACTGCGGCCGCCCACGGCTCGCCGCGCCAGCCGTACCTGTCAAGCAGGGCCTGACCGCGGGTGACGTCGAAGTCGGCCGCGCCGCTGACATGGGGGGAGAAGGTGCTGGACTCGATGTGGATGCCGCAGATGGCGATACGCAAGGACACGGTAGTGCTTTCTTAGGAGGGGAGGACGTCGGCCGAGTCGCGCAGGAGGCGGCCCAGTCCGATCAGGGCCGCGTCGGAGCCGGTAAGGCTCGCCTCGATGGACAGCGACTGGGTCAGCGATGGCAGGCAGCGCTCGTAGAGCATGCCTTTGACCGCCGCCACGTAGACGTCGAGGCTCGACAGCACGCCGCCGATGACGATGCTGTCGGGGTTGAGGAAGTTGACCAGGCCCGACAGCCCCACGCCGAGCAGCCGCCCAGCCTGCCGCACCAAGGTCACCACGGCGGGATCGGCGTCGGCGGTGGCGGCGATGATGTCGCGGGTGCTGGCCACGGGAAGGCCTCGCCCGGCCAGCTCGCGGACCAGTGCCGCGCCGCTGGCGACGGTCTCCAAGCAGCCGCGGCCGCCGCAGGAGCATTCACGCTCGCCGCTGTCGGCGACCCGGAGGTGCGTGATGTCGCCGCTCAGGCCCCGCCCGCCGCGATAGATCCCGGCGTCGCTGACCAGGGAGCCGCCGATGCCGGTGCCGGCCTTCACGTAGATCATGTCACCGGTCTCGCGGCGGGTGGCGTACTCGCCCATGGCGGCGGCCTTGGCGTCGTTGTCGACGAGCACGGTCACGCCGAAGCGGTCACGCAGATCGCTCTGCACGTCGTAGCCGCTCCAGCCGGGCATGCGGGCCGGGCCGACGAGCCGCCCACGCGGGTACTCGATGGGCCCTGGCAGGGCGACACCGACGCCCAGCAGACGCTGGTCGGGCGTGTGGGCGGCCCTGATGGCGTCGAAGGCCGCGGTGATCTCGGTGAAGATCGATTCGGGGCCGGCTCCTATGTCGATGGCAGACTCCTCGGCGGCGATGAGGACTCCGGAGGGCGAGCACAGGCCCACGCGGGCATGGTGGCCGCCCAGCTCGACCACGGCGAACACGCCACCGGCGTCGCGCAGCCGGAGGATCTTGGGACGGCGTCCCCCGGTGGAGACGCCGACGCCCTCCTCCAGGATCGTGCCCTCCTCCAGCAGACGGCGCACCACGCTGGAGACGGTCGATGGAGCCACCTGCAGGGTCTCCACCAAATCCGCGCGGGAGGTGGCCCTGCTACTGGCCAGCAGACTCAACGTCTGCTCCCGCAGACTGGCGGGGTCCGCCATGCCTCTCCTCCCTGAGGAACCGATCGGGGTCCATCGTCGAGCACGGAGACCATCGCCGAAAAATCTCCTCGCCCAGACCATAGCTCGAAATAAGCTGGCCGAACAAAGTTAAATCTTCCATTGACTTCCAACTTCCCCCTCTATGTATTTCCCGGACCAACGGCCCCTGAAGAGGCACACCCACGTCTCGACGAGGAGAACCATGGGGACGAGAATCCGCATCGTGAGCGGCGTGGCCATCGGGCTCAGCCTGGCCGCCCGCAGCGCGGGCGCCGACGGCGGAAGAATGCCGGTCGTGGGGGCCGGCCGCGTCATCGCCGGTACCAACGACGTGCCTGGTGCGCCAGAGGCGCTCAGCGTCATCAGCAGCGTGGCTTCCTGGATCGGCGCGGCCGCCGTCGCAGCGGGCGCGCTGTTGGCCCTGGCCATGATTGCGGCGCTTCTCAGCTGAGCGCCTCGCCCCAAGGCACCCGGCGCCGCGCATCCCATCACACCGGTGCTTCACCGTTCGGCTGAGCCGGGCGCACGTCGACACCGCCTGACCCACGGCCCCACGCGGGACGCCGACAGCTCTTGCGATTCATTATCCAGACGGATAAATTTATCCACATGGATAATGAGAGGGTTTGGGGCCTGGTCCGCGGTCTCTTCGTCACCGTCCTCGTCCTGTGGGTGGCGACGCTGGGCGTCGCCGCCGTCGTAGGCGGCACCTGGGTAGTGTGGCTGCGCGGGGCCGCCGTGGCCGCGGCCTCCGTCTGGCTCGTCGTCCTGGCCGGGCAGGCCGCCCGCGGCAACCGGTCGGCCTACGTGCGCATCCGTCTGGTCACCATCGCCGCGCCCATCGGCATCGTGCTCATCCTCGTGGCGCCCGACAGCGGCTATCCCGGGTGGATGAAGGCGGAGCAGGGCCTGGTCGGCGTCCTGGTCGCCGCGGTCGCGCTCATCGTCAACCGACGTGCCATGCGTGAGGCGTTCCCCAAGCGTGGCAAGCTGAGCTGATATGGAGATCGCCGGGACGCGCCGGGCGGCCACCGAGGCCCGCAGGGCCCAGATCGCCTCCGCCACCATCGCCGTGCTCGCCGAGCGGGGTTACGCGGAGACCACGTTCGAGGCCATCTGCGAGCATGCCGGGCTGAGCAGCAAGCGGCTGATCTCCTATCACTTCTCCAACAAGGAGCAACTGCTCGAGGCCGTCGTCCGGCAGGTCATCGCCGACGCGGCCGCCTTCATGCGTCCCGCGCTCGACGCCGCCTCCGGAGCCCGTGCGCAACTGGAGGCGTTCATCAGGGCGAACATCGCCTTCATCGCTGCCAATCCCGCGCACGTGCGCGCGGTGCAGCAGATCGCGTTCAACCAGGTGCCCGTCGGCGGAGGGGAGCGGGACGCCGCAGTCGCCAGGCTGGTGGAGCTGTTCGCGGACGGGCAGCGTACGGGAGCGTTCCGGACATTCGACAGCGTGCTGATGAGCGTGGCCCTGCGCTCGGCCATCGACGCGACGGCCGAGCGGGTCATCGACGGCCTCGATCCCGACCACTGCGCGAACGAGCTCATCCAGATATTCGACAGGGCGACACGGGCTGAACCGCCACCGGAGAGCAGGTCCGTGTCGCGGACGCAGTCCGGGCAGTCGTCGACGCCACCCTCCATGAACGTGTAGAACCCACGGTGCTCGCGGAGCGGCCGGCCGGTCTTGCACCGACGCCACAGTGCATACCACGCGGCCGCCCGGCCTCGGTCGTACCGACGCACCGCGGCCTCGACCCCGTGCCCGAGGATGCGTACGGCCAGCTCTGGATCGGTCCCCTCCACCCAGCGTCCAACCCAGTGATCGGTGGCCTCCATGACCTCCCGATCGTTGCGCGACTCCGTCCGCCGTCCCGACCGATACGTCCCGGGCGTCTTGTGGATACCGAAGACGTACTCGTAAACGGTGCGCGTCCTCGGCCCGGACCCGGCCCGCAGCCGGGCCATCACCGAGTTATGAAGCTCGGGCGCCCACACCCGACCCATGCCCGCCGGCACGTCGGCGTCGTCGTCGAACAGCGCCTCAACGTAGCGGTCCAGATCGCTCATCGGCCCCTTCCGGTGCGACGCTCCCGGAGACTGCAGGCTCGCGGGGGACGACGCCGGTTTGGCGGGTCACGACGCGTCGTAGCGCAGGCGGGAGGCGGCCACGTACTCGCGGTGCTGCTCGGCCCATGTGATGAGCCCAGAGACCTGGGCCGAGAGCGTCTGCCCGACGGGGGTGAGGGCGTAGTCCACCCGGGGCGGGGAGGTGGGGGTGACGGTCCGCTCGACCAGGCCATCGCGCTCCAGGCTGCGCAGGGTCAGGGTGAGCATCCGCTGGGATATGCCCTCGATGGCGCGCTGCAGTTCGGAGTAGCGCTTGGGCCCGCTGCCGAGCAGGTTCATCACCAGGACGCTCCATTTGTCCCCGACGCGGTCGAGGATGTCGCGCAGCCGGCAGGTCGGGTGATCCTCGCCGATCGTTTCGCGCACATCGGTGTGCCTTGCGCGGGTCAAAGTGCCTTCTTCCGTCATGGCGGCATTGTGGACCAGACTCCAAAGGCACACAAGAAGTAACCAACGCACAGAAAGTGCTGTTGCGATGAGCGTCGACTTGACCGATCCTCCACTCCGATCCGGCCCTCGCCCACGGACCACGGGCCTGGAGATCCCGCACGACCAGCTCGACCAGTTCTCCCCGCCACACATCAGGGCCGCCCTGGTGGCGGACGCGCAGGCGCTGGCGGGCGTGTTCACCGGCCCCAGCCAGGTGTCCGAGCCCGCCTCGCTGGCGCTGCGACTGCACGAGCCCGCCGGGCCATGGGCGGCGTTCCTGCACCCCAGCCGCGACGAGTTCGGGCACATCCACCGCTCGGGCTTCCTCCATCTCACCGTGCCCATGCCGCTGATCGAGCCGCTTGGGCAGGCGGGGTGGATCGAGCCGCATCCGATCAGCCGTCGTCCTGAGTGGCCGGACACGATCGTGATGCTGTACGCCCCCCGCGACGAGGCCGAACTGGCCGTCGCCCGCGCTGTCCTGCGCGCCTCCTGGCGGCAGGCCACCGCATCTTCTACGGAAACGGAGTGATCCTTATGCGTGCCATGGCTTTCACCGGCTTCGGCGCCGACCTGGCGGCCACCGACCTGCCCGTGCCCGAGCCCGGTCCCGGTGAGGTGCTGGTCCAGGTGCTGGCCTCCTCGGTCAACGGCTTTGATCTGGGCGTGCTGGGCGGCTACCTCAAGGGCGTGTACGACTACGACTTCCCCGTCGTGCTCGGCAAGGACTTCGCCGGCACCGTGGCGGCCGTCGGCGCCGGCGTGACCGGCCTGACGCCGGGTGAGGACGTGTTCGGCGTGGTCGTGCGCCCGACCCTGGGGCAAGGCGGCTTCGCCGAGTACGTGGTGGTGAGCCGGCAGTACGGCCTGGCCAAGATCCCCGACGGGCTCGACCGCACCCGCGCGGGTGTGCTGGGACTGGCCGGTAGCGCCGCGCTCAACGCCATCGACGCCGTCGCCCCGGCACCGGGGGAAACCGTCCTGATCTCAGGTGCGACCGGCGGCGTGGGCGCGTTCGCCATCCAAATGGCCGCCGCGCGCGGCGCCAGCGTGATCGCCACCGCCAGGCCCGGTGCCGAAGCCGCCTTCGTCACCGGCCTGGGCGCCACCTGGGCCGTCGACCACACCGACCTGCGGGCGCAGGTACGCGCGATCGCGCCCGACGGGGTGGATGCCGCGCTGCACCTGGCGGGCGACGGCCTCACCGTCGCCGCCCTGCTGGCCGACAGCGGGCGGCTGGCCTCCACCCTGCACTACCTGCCCGACGAGCCCGGCCGCGACATCAAGGCCACGGCGGTGATGGCCGACCCCAACCCGGCCACCCTCGCCCGGCTCGCCGCCGACGCTGCCGAAGGACGCCTGCGGGTGCCAGTGGCCCGTTCCTACCCGCTGGCCGAGGTGCCGCGCGCGATCGCCGACTTCACCGCCGGAACCGTCGGCAAGCTCGCCGTCACGATCTGAAGGAGGCGCCGCGACCACCGACGCCGAATCGGGGTCTCGGTAGTGACGGCGCAGGAAACAACGGATACGCAGGTCAGAGCCCCCGGCGGCTGGTGCGGCGCCGCAGAGATCCCTAAGGGGTCGCCGACTGTTCGTGACGGGAAATCACTTATGGCTATCCGGCGCCTGAAAGTGCCCGCTGCCCTTTGGACAGGGCGCGTACGTGATCGTCGGCCACCTCGGTGAGGATGACGTTGGTCACGTGATGCCCGACCGGGTTGCCCTCGCCCAGCGCGAGCGCCGCCTCGCGGATCGAGGTCAGCCCCTGGACGACCTCGGAGCCGAAATCGCCGACATCGTAGACGACGTCGGCGGTGAACAGCTCGTCCAGCCGGTCGAGTTCGCCACCGTCGATGAGGTGACCGTGCATCGAGATCAGCTCGGTGACGGCCGACGCGCTCTTCGACTGGCTGGATCGCTCCGTCATCCACGTCGCGACCAAACGCGCCCTCGCCATGGGCGCCACGGACAGCAGGCGGGCGGAACTGTTCGACCGCCGGCACGAGTCAATGAGGTCGGCCGCGTCGGCCCTCCTGCTCCGCGCGCAGCAGGAGGGCGCCGCCCGTTCCGATCTCGACGTGGCTGACCTGCTGGCCCTGACGGGCGCGGCGGCCATGACCGGCGCCGACCCCGGCCACGCGCAGCGCCTCCTACGGATCCTGCGGCACGGCCTGCAGGTCCAGTCGCTGCGGCGAACGAGACAGCGGCCGCGTTCCACGCGGGAGTCGTAGCACCAGCGGTAGGGCAGAGCTGTCGCGTTGTAACGCACTCGTCCAGCGTGCCGGGTCTGCGCTCGGCGAGCGCCGTGAAGAACTCGGGGAACCGCGCGTAGACCGTGAACTGGTCGGTGCGGACGTGAACCGCGACCAGCGGATCGAACCCGCCTTCAACGCACGGCAGGTGGCCCTGGCCCCGGGGGTGACGGTGCGCCACCGCGCAACGCGAGCGTCCACACCGGGACTACTGCGTGCCGTCCGCCGGCAGGCGCTCCGGCAGCCCGAGCCGCGGGAACCGGTCGTCGTGGAACGTGACGATCTCGGTGATCGCCCCGCCGGTGACGCGTAGGACGTCGATCGTCAGCGGCAGGTACGCGCCCTCCCACTTCCGCCAGAGGTAGAAGGCGACGGCGGGCTGCCGGTTCACGGAGGTGAGGACGGCGCGCAGGTGCTTCATGTCCTCGAAGCCGCTCTCGACCCAGTCGTTCACCACCGTGTCGCGGCCGACGTACAGGCCCGGCGTGGGCGGCATCGAGCAGCGGACGTCGTCCCGCAGCAGTGCGGCGAGCCCGTCGACGTCCGTGGCCACGCTGGCGTCGGTATAGCGGCGCACCAGCTCGCGCGTCCCGGCGTCCTCCTCGCCGCCGGTCCAGTCCTGCCGCTCGGCGGGCAGGTGCTCCCGCATGCCGGCGCGGGCCCGCTGCAGCGCGCTGTTCACGGAGTTGACGGAGTCCCCGAGGAGCTCCGCGACGTCCTTCGCCGGCCAGCCGAGCACGTCCCGCAGGATCAGCACGGCCCGCGGGCGCGGCGCGAGGTGCTGGACTGCGACCAGGTACGCCAGCTCGATCGTCTCCCGCGCGACGGCGACGGTCTCCGGCTCGTCCGCGTCGCCCGCGGGCAGCTCGTCGAGAAGCCAGTCCGGGTAGGGCTGCAGCCACAGCACCTCGCCGCCGGTCGCAGGCTCCGGGCGGCACTTGGCGAGCAGGTCCAGGCAGGCGTTGGTGGCGATCCGGTACAGCCAGGCCCGGAACGTCGACCGCCCCTCGAAGGTCTCCCGCCGCCGCCAGGCACGGAGGAACGTCTCCTGCACGGTGTCCTCGGCGTCTTCGAACGACCCGAGCATCCGGTAGCAGTGCACGTGCAGCTCCCGCCGGTGCCGCTCCGCCAGCCCCGAGAACGCCGGCTCGTCGACCTCGCCCAGCCCGCTCACGCCCAGCTCCTCCAGTCGCGTGTCCGCACTCATCACGTCATCCTTCCGCCTCGTCGTGTCCCGTCGTAGGTGTGACGGATGCGGGCGCGACAACTCATCACTAGGTTCTGTTTTGTGGATCATCTGAGCCACAGCAGTAGGCAGGCGATGGTCACGGCCGATCGGAGATACCGCCATCCACCGTTCCGATGTAGCTCGTGTCGTTGAGGGCCGACAGTTGTCACCGTTCAGTGCCTCTGGGTTGGTTTTTGTGTCATGCCCCTAGCAAGATTGCCTGCGCTGCGGCCGCCTCTGCGTCCGTGGCGCAGGCGCGCGGTCATGGTCGACGTCAGGGGTCCGCAGGACTGTCGCCGCCGCGCTGCGTGGCGAGCGGCCGCCGAGGCCTTCCTGGCCACCCTCGCTAATGCGCCGTATTCCGGTGGCACCCCCAAACACGGGTCAGGACCGCTGACGCCTCCTGGGCTGGGTCGGTCAGGCCGCCTCTGCGCTGAGGGTCTGCGCCACGGGTCGGCGGGCCGCCAGGCGTGCGGGCAGGGCGGTGAGTGCTGCTGTCACCAGGAGAGTCGCGAGTGCGGCGCCGAGCAGCCAGGAGGAGGGGGGTTCCGCCGAATTCCTGGCGGCGAAGAGCGAGAGCAGGCCGACGCCCAGAGGAACGCCGATGACGGCGCCGGGCAGCGCGGGCAGAAGCTGGGCAACGGACAGCCCCGCGGAGATCTGTCCCGGAGTGGCGCCAAGGGTGCGTGCGATGGCCATGTTCGCCCGGGCCTCCATGGCGGTGGTCCAGGTGAACGTGAGGGTGTTCACGACGGCGACTGCGATCAGCAGGACGGTGACCGCCACCATCAGCCGGCGGTCGTGAATGCCCCGCAGGTTGGGCAGGACGGAGGAGCCATCCAGGCCGTAGCCCCTCTCCGGCTGGGCGTGGAGAGTCAGCAGGGCGACGATCGCGATCACTGTGGTGGCGGTGGAGCACGCCTGCAGCACGGCGCGGCCCGGCCGGCGAGCAGTCAGCCGCAGCCCGAGCAGGAGCGGCGTGGGCAGCAGCGCGGACAGCGCGGTGAGCCAGGGGCGGTGACGGGGCTGATGCGCGGTGGCGGTCAGCGCCGTGACGGTCGCCGTACGCATGGCCCGCAGCGTGGACAGCACCGCCACCGCCACGGCGAGGACGGTCGCGGTGGCAACGGTACCGCCGGTCAGCCCGGCGGCACCGATCCGGCTGGCGGTAGGGCTGGCGACGGCGGGCACGGTCAGGCGGGCGATCGTCAGCCCCAGCGCGTCGCCGGCCAGCGCCAGCGCCAGGTATTCGGTGAGCAGGACGGTGACGATCAGCCCCGGGGTGGCGCCGACGGCCTTGAGCAGCCCCGCCCGACGTGTCTGCTCGGCGGCGCGTCCCGCGGCCAGCGCCGCCACTCCGGTGATGGCCAGGAAGCTGAGCAGCCAGCTACCGACGACCAGGATCGGCTGGCTGTTCCTGAGGATGACCATGTCCTGCTTGGCCGTGAACTGCCAGGTATGGAAGTTCACCCTGAGGGAGGCGGTGCGGTGGGCGTCCGGGAAGGCCTCGGTCCCGGCGGGGTCGCGCAGTTTGAGGTCCAGCGCCAAGGTCACCGGGAGATCATGGGACGACGCCAGGGCCCGGGCATCGGATCGGGTCATCCAGGCCAGGCCGGTGTAGTCGCTGGGGCCGCCGTACGGGCCGATCTGCGCCGCCCAGGGGTAGATGGAGGTGGCCGCGGTCACGGCGATCCCGACGACGGGATACGACCGGCCGGCGATGGTGACGTGGTCGCCGACGCCGACGCCCAGCGCGGTGGCGAAGCCGCGTTCGAGGACCGTGCCGCCGGAGCGCACCCACTGCCCCGAGGTCACCAGCGGCCGGTTGACCGCGCCGGGCGTCTCGGCGAAGCCCTGCACCACCACCGGGGACGACGTGGAATCGCGCGTGGTGAGGTCGGCGTAGACGACGCGATAGGGGCCGTGGTGGGCGATGACTTCGGGATCGTTCGCCAGCGAGGTCAGGGCCGAGGTCACGGCGGGGCCCGTCTCGCCGGAGAGTGCCACCACGTCCGGCCCGGCGGTGGCCGCGCGGGTCTGCTCGTACAGCGCGTCGCTCACGCCGCGCAGGGACAGGCCCAATGCCAGGGTGGCGGTCGCCACGGTCACCGCGAGCAGGAGCATCGCCGCCTGGACCCTGTGCCGGCGCACGTCAGCCAGCACCAGGCGCACGACGAGCACGATGGAGCCCATGACGTTCAGCCCTCCAGCCCGATCAGCCCGCCGAGCCACCCGGTACCGGTGCCGGCCAGCCGCATGTCGTCGACGAACATCCCGTCGCGCATCGAGACCAGCCGATCCGCCGTGGCCGCGACCCGCTCGTCATGCGTGACGATCACAAGCGTCTGTCCCGCCGTACGCAGATCTTCGAAGATCCTCAGCACATCGAGGGTCGCCGCGGTGTCGAGGTTGCCGGTCGGCTCGTCGGCCAGGACGACCAGCGGGTCGTTGGCCAGCGCGCGGGCGATGGCGACCCGCTGACGCTGCCCGCCCGACAGTTGCGACGGCAGATGCCGGGCGCGGTCGGCGAGCCCGACCCGTTCCAGCAGCAGGCTCGCGCGCCGTCTGGCCTGGCGGCGCGAGCGCCCGGCCAGTAGCGCGGGCAGCTCCACGTTCTCGGCCGCCGACAGCTCCTCCACCAGGTAGAAGGCCTGAAAGACGAACCCCACCGACCGGCGTCGCATGCGCGCCAGAGCTCGCTCGCTCAGCGTGTCGATGCGCCGCCCGGCCACCCACACCTCTCCATCAGTAGGCCGCTCCAGGCCGCCCAGCAGGTGCAGCAGGGTGGATTTCCCGCAGCCGCTGGGCCCCATCACCGCCAGCGTCTGCCCCTGCGGCACTTCCAGGTCGATCTCGTCCACCGCGCGGACCCGGCTCTGCCCCTGACCGTGCGTCTTCACCAGGCCGCAGACCCGGACCGCCGCACTTGACATGTTCATCCACCCTCGACTTCGTCGTCGACCTTGGACCAGACTCGCTCACAGGCATCCAGCCAACGCAGGTCCGCCTGCAACCGCAGCACAACCCCTTCCAGCAGCAGCCCGGCGCCCGACCCCGCCGGCTCGGCCAGCGCCGCCTGCTGCGCCTCACGCAGGCGGCGCAGCAACTCACGGCGCTGCGCCGCCACCAGCTCCACCGGGTCGGCCAGCCGGGCCGCCGCAGCGGCGGCGAGCTTGAGGTGAAACTCCGCCAGGTCCGGTTTCGGCCAGCCCACCTCGGCCAACCAGGCGGCCACCCGCTGCTGCCCGGCCGGCGTCAGCGCGTAAACCTTGCGCTCCGGCCGTTCGGGAAGTCCGTTCGCCCGCTCGCAGACGACAAGGCCCGCTTTCTCCAGCCGGGTCAAGGTCACATAGATCTGACCGGGGTTCATTGCCTCACCCAGCGGGCCGAGACTCTGCCGCAGCCGAGCACGCAGGTGGTACCCGTGTGATGGTTCCTTGGCGAGCATCGCCAGCACCGCGTCCTGCACTTCACTCCCTAACGGTTAGCTAATAGATAGCGGTTATCCGTGAGAGGTGTCAAAACGCTACGCCTGGCGATCTTTTGGACCGGCCCGCCATCGGGCGAGGGATGGAGAGAAAGGCAAAGGTAAGGGGCGGGCCGGTAGGTCTGTCCCGGCGAGGACGGTGAACCCGCGTGGAAGGCTCCATGGTTCTCATAAACGGGGGGGCCATTCTCGGAGCAAGATCGAAGCCCGAGGGCGAGAGCAGCCAGGCCCTCGATCTGCTCGCACAACTCGTTCTCACTCGAACGCGGAGCCGCTCATTTCTGAGAACTGTTTGTGAGAGCTCCCTCCGGCGCCGCCGTGTCAACGGATGTGACAGTAGAGCCGACTCACCGTTCCGCTCCTACTGGGCTCCCGGACCCACCGGGCCTCTACTGCGTGCACCGTGGCTGAGCTGGCCGCCCCAGTTCCGCGCGAAGGCGCCCTGCACACGGAACCGGGCCTGTCAGGTGGCGGTACAACGCCGCCCGCGGCGGGCAACTTCCCTCTCGACGAGGACGCCCCCGCAGGTAAGCGGCGGGGGCGGGCCCCGCCACCACGCATTGGGGGGCAGGATGCGTCAGCCGCTTCGCCGTTTAGAGGACGTCCCTCCACTTGGACAGATCCGTGCCCGGCTTGCTCGTTTCGTAGATGCCCTTTCTGTGGGTGGGCACGGCTTCGCCGGACAGTTCGACCTGGTCGAAGCGCCACTGCTGGTTGGCGCCACCGCGGGCCGCCAGCACGGCCCGGTGGTTGCCGTGGCCGTCGGACAGGACGGTGGCGACCTTGTCCTCATGCGGGCGCGGCCAGATCATCCCCCCGCCGGAGTTCCACTGGGTCTGGCCCGGCACGCCCCAGCCCTGCAGGCCCAGCCCGACCGGCTGGGAGAAGCCGTCCAGGGGTCCGACGTGGAGGGTGAAGGTGCTGCGGATGTCCTTGTTGACGTTGACCAGGTGCCAGTCCTCGTCGCCGTAGGTGTTCTTGATCTCGCTGAAGAACCACATCTCGCCCCGGTGGCCCGTGGGCGTGCGGAGGGTGAGGACCTGGTCGTTGGTGTGGGAGTAGGGGATGTAGCCCTCCTCGCCGGTCCAGCGGTCCTGAGCCTTCTGGGCGCCGTGGGTGGTGCCCCCGTGTGCGGCGGCCAGGCACAGCCCGGTGCCCTCGTTGACGATGCGGAAGAACTTGCCGGATGGGAACGCGTCGCTCACTTCACTCCTTGAAAAGGATCTATAGCTCATAGTGACGAACTGAGGGGCGACCCCCCCTCTCGTCAACATTTACCTAGAGTGACAGACTATCTACACACGGTTCATATTGTGCGGCACCCTCGGCCTGACTCGCTGCACCTACCAACCGGCACACCAGTCCTGCGGTGCCCTCACCTCAGAGCAGGTCAGGGGCACATCCGTTGGATTTTGCGCGATTGCTACCGGGACCCCGGGACCCCTAGGTTCTGTTTTGTGGATCATCTGAGCCACAGCAGTAGGCAGGCGATGGTCACGGCCGATCGGTAGTGGGCGGCGAGCTTGTCGTAGCGGGTGGCGATGCCTTTGAAGTGCTTGAGCCGGTTGAAGCAGCG
>NZ_JBVJHH010000087.1:0-13858 GCF_055586905.1 Streptosporangium sp. NPDC048886 | reverse complement strand
AAGATCCGCTCCGGCCTGGGCGTGCCGGTCGACCCGGCCACCTACGACTACGCCCGCGCCGCCCGCGACGCCCTGCACTTCTCCAAGCTCGTCGACCGCTTCGTGCAGAACCTCCGCCGGGTGGCCGGCTACGACGTCCAATACTTCGCCACCGTCGAACCCCAGAAACGGCTCGCGCCGCACCTGCACATGGCCATCCGCGGCACCCTGCCCCGCGCCGAGATCAAGCAAATTGCCGCCGCCACCTACCACCAGGTGTGGTGGCCTCAGGTGGATGAGGTTCGCTTCGACGGCGAGCACCTGCCGGTCTGGAGCACACGGGCCGAGCTCCCCGACGGGGCCGCCTACCCGGACGGCCAGAGCGGTGACTACCTCGACCCGGCCACCGGGGAACTGCTGCCCACCTGGGATCAGGCGCTCGACCGGCTCGACGCTGACGAGGACGCCGAACCCCTGCACGTGCTCCGCTTCGGTGCCCAGGTCGACGTCCAGGGCATCGTGGCCGGCTCGCCGGACGCCCACAAGCGCATCGGCTACCTGACCAAGTACCTCACCAAGAGCCTCGGCGACCCCCTCGACCCCGCCGACGACAACTCCGCCCGCCGCGACCACGCCGCCCGGATGGTTGAGGCACTGCGCTACGAACCCTGCTCGCCGACGTGTGCGAACTGGCTGCGCTATGGCATCCAGCCCAAGGGCGCCAAGCCCGGCATGCTCCCGGGCCGGTGCAAGAGCAAGGCGCACAAGGCCGAACACCTCGGCTACGCCGGCCGTCGGGTCCTGGTCTCGCGCAAGTGGTCGAACAAGACCCTCCGCGAACACAAGCAAGATCGCCGCGCCTGGGTCCTCGACATGCTCGGCCTGCCCGACGACACCACCACCGACCCGCACCGCTACGTGTGGCGGCCGGTCTCCACCAAGGACCCGACCCGGACTCCCTTGGCTAAACGGCTGCTGCGCGGCGTCGCCAACCGACATCGCACCAAGGCACGTCTGCTCGAACTCCAGGCCAGAGCGGGCGGAAGACCTGTTTCGGATCTTTCGGCAACTCCGGCCCTGGGGGTGGCGGCGTGACAAGAAGGACCACACACGAACCTGTCTCGCTCCTCCCGGAGTCGGCGCGGGGCCGGCTGCTCACCGTCGAAGAAGCCGCCGAACGGCTCAACACCACGGTCCGCTTCCCTCGCCGCCTGATCGAAGAACGTCGGATCACCTTCATTCACGTCGGACGCAATGTCCGCATTCCCGAAGTGGCACTTGAGGCGTTCATCGCCGCCGGGGTCGTCGAGCCGATCACCACCACACGTCCCAGGAGGGCCGCGTAATGCCTAAAACCGTCCTGACCACCCCTGAAGAGGGCCCCCGGCGCTCCGGCGCTAAGAAGGCCGCTAAGAGGCGCTTCGGGCGCGTGCGGAAGCTCCCCTCCGGGCGGTTCCAGGCTCGCTACGCCGGACCTGACGGCGTGGACCGCCCGGCCCCGGAGACCTTCACCACCAAGAAGGAGGCGGACAGGTGGCTCGTCCTGAAGGAAGCCGAGATCCAGCGGGGCGACTGGATGAGCCCGGAGCGGGGGAAAGTCCTCTTCGGTCAGTACGCCGCCGAGTGGATCGATGATCGCGTGCTCAAGCCTCGGACGGAGGAACTGTACCGGGGATTGCTCAAGAACCACATCGCCCCGACTTTCGGCAACTACAACCTCGCCGACATCAAAGAGGCCGATGTACGGCGCTGGCGCAAGGAACGGCTCGGCGTCGTCGGGCAGTCCACCGTGGCCAAGGCTTATCAACTCCTCAAGTCGATCATGGGTACGGCGGCGGACGATGAGCGCATTCGCCGTAACCCGTGCCGGATCAAGGGCGCCGGCATGCCGGACACGCCAGAACGGGAGATGATCCCGATCGGCAAGGTTCTGGAGATCGCGGATGCGGTTCCCGCCCGATACCGGGCGCTCGTGCTCCTGGGCACCTTCGCGAGCCTGCGGTGGGGCGAACTGGCCGGGCTCCGCCGTACTCATCTTGACCTGGATGGGGGAGCGGTGCGGGTCGTGGGCACGCTGGCCGAACTCGATGGCGGCCAGCTCATCGACCACACTCCCAAGTCGCGGGCCGGTCGACGTGTGGTCTCCATCCCCCCGGAGATCATCCCCGACCTGCGGACGCACCTCGACACGTTCGCGGAGCCGGGGGAGCACGGGCGAGTCTTCGTCGGGCCCAAGGGCGCGTTGCTGCGGCGTTCCGGCTTTCGCCGGATCTGGAGGAAGGTGCAGACGGACGTGGGCCTTCCCGATCTCCACTTTCACGATCTCCGGCATGTCGGCAACACGCTGGCGGCGGCCAACGGGGCAAGCCTCAAGGAGTTGATGACCCGGATGGGACACTCCTCCACCCGTGCGGCCCTGATCTACCAGCACGCGAGCAAGGAACGGGACGAGGCCATCGCGCGGGCGCTCGGGCAAGCCTTCAGAAAGGCGCGGGATGACGGGCACAAAAAGCCATCGGGCATGCCACGGGCACGAAAGATCATAAAGTTTTAGGGGAAAGCAGAAGGCCAGGTCTCCGGATGCCGGTTGACCTGGCCTTTCGCCATTCTGAGCGGACGACGGGAATCGAACCCGCGTAGCCAGTTTGGAAGACTGGGGCTCTACCATTGAGCTACGTCCGCGCGAGCCGGTGTCAGTCTGGTCTAGACTTCATCCGGTCGTCAGGGCGTAATCGTACCGGAGTTCCGGAGCGAGCGCGTACCCGGCGGGACGGGGTGTGGCGCAGCTTGGTAGCGCACCTGCTTTGGGAGCAGGGGGCCGCAGGTTCAAATCCTGTCACCCCGACACGTAGTGCCAGACAGAGGCCGTTTCCGATCTCCGGAAACGGCCTCTTCGTCTTCCGGGTGACCCGTCAGAGGAGTCCTGCTCCCCGGGTGCGCATACCCAAGGTCAAGAAGTCGAACAAAAGAGCGAATGTTGTGTCGCTCGATGAATTTCCCGTGGTCGATCCGGGCAGGAAGTCGTCGATACCTTCGACCGGTCCCCGCAGGGGAAACGGTACGGCCGTCACAACCGGCGACGGCCCCCGCTGGCACGGGGAGCCGTCCGGCCCACTCCACGGAGGAACCGTCCATGACCATACCCAGCGGGCCGTCCGACTCCGGCGGCTCCCAGCGCTCGTCGTTGATCTCCCTGAGGGTCGCGGTGATTCTCGCCACCGGTCTGGTGGCCGGCATCGGCGCGGCCACCCTGCTGGTCCTGGGAGACGTCCCGCTCCCGCTGGCCGCCCTGAGCGGCTGCGGCGCGGCCGGTGGGGTCACCATGGCCCTGCACAAACTCGTGGAGTAGGCCGGGCGGCTGGCGCAGGATGTGCCGCGAGGGTCAGACGGTGCCGCTGAAGAGGGCCCAGACGGCCTTGCCGCCACGGTTGAGGTGGTCCCAGCCCCAGCACTGGCTGTAGGTCTCCACGATGTAGAGGCCCCTGCCGTTCTCGGAGATGAAGTCCGGCTCCTTGGGGGTGGGGACCTCGTTGCTGGGGTCGGCCACGGCCAGGAGCACGTGGGGCGACAGGTGCAGCAGCATCAGGGTGATCGGGGTGGTCTCGGGCTGACTGGCCGGGCACAGTGCGTAACGGACCGCATTCGTGACCAGTTCCGAAACCACTAGCGCTGCGTCATCGCTCAGTTCCGACAATCCCCAGCCGCTCAACGTGGAACGGGTCACATCCCGGGCGGTCTTCACCGAGTCGGCCTGCCGGGGGAGCGGGCACGCCGTGGCGCCGGAGTGGTTGGCCGCGAGCAGTTCGTCGAAGCCGACGTCGCGAGTCGCCTGCAGGTAGTCGGCAGCCGATTTTGGCTCCTCCACCATCCTGCCGGTACCTCCCGCTGTCATCGTGAGTCTCCGTGCCAGTTGTGAGTTTTCAGAGCCTGTGCACCATAAGCCCAATATGCACTAGGCCATCATGGGTCACCGGAACGTCCGCTGCAAGACCCAAATGCACGTGCAGTTGCAATGTGCAGCCGCATGGGCGGTTATGACAGTACGTTGGCGAATCGGACACGGGGTTGGGACCTTGTCATCGCGGCCGGAAGTGGTGACACTGTGTGCGCTGGCCCAAGTGAAGAGGGAGGCGAAGTGACGCAGGTTCAACAGGGATCAGGTCCCACAGCTCTGCGTATCCTTTTGGGCTCCCAACTGCGCCGGCTGCGCGAGGCCAAGGGGCTGTCGCGAGAAGAGGCGGGCCATCTCATCCGGGGCTCCGAATCCAAGATCAGCAGAATGGAGCTCGGCCGGGTCGGCCTGCGCGAACGCGATGTCGCCGACCTGCTCACCTTCTACGGGGTGGAGGACGAGGCGGCCCGCTCGGCGGTGATGGACCTCCTGCTGAGGGCGAACGAGCCCGGCTGGTGGCACCGCTTCAACGACCTGCTGCCCTCGTGGTTCCAGACCTACGTCGGTCTGGAGGAGGCGGCGTCCCGGATCCGCACCTACGAGGTGCAGTTCGTGCCGGGCCTGCTCCAGACGGAGGAATACGCCAGGGCGGTCATCACCGCGGGGAGCGCCGGGATCGCCCCCGAGGAGATCGCACGCCGTGTCGACCTGCGGATGGAGCGCCAGCAGGTGCTCAACCGGCCCGACGGGCCGTTCTTCTGGGCGGTCATCGACGAGGCGGCGCTGCGCCGCCCCATCGGCGGCGCGGAGGTGATGAGGGCGCAGCTGGAACACCTGCTCGACCTCATGCGCCGGCCCAACATCACGATTCAGGTGATGCCGTTCAGCTTCGGCGGCCACAGCGCCGAGGGCGGGGCCTTCAGCGTGCTGCGCTTCCAGGATCACGAGCTCCCCGACGTGGTATACGTCGAGCAGCTCGCCAGCGCCCTCTACCTCGACAAACGAGAGGAAGTCGACCGCTACAGCGAGGTCATGGAACGGCTGTGCGCGGTGAGCACCACTCCGGGCGAGACCACCGACATCCTGCGGCGCATCGTCAAGGAGAACTGAACGAGCGGCGGTCGCCCCGAGGTGTAGGTCTGCCCTAGACTGGCCAGCGGCGCTGGACACCCGCCACAGTGGAGCATGCCCTAATCTCGCATCTCGACGGCTGTGCCCGGTGCCGCTCATGTGGGCGCGGCGCGCGAGCTTGCCGCGGTAGCCGTACGACTTGACGCGCCCGCGATCACTCGAAGCTTGATCAAGGAGACCACCCCGTGAAGACCGCTGTGGAGGAGCTCAGCCCGACTCGGGTCAAGCTCACTGTCGAGGTGCCGTTCGAGGAGCTCGGCGAGAGCCTGCAGGCGGCGTACAAGAAGGTCGCGCAGCAGGTGCGCGTCCCCGGCTTCCGCCCCGGCAAGGTTCCGGCCCGGATCATCGAGCAGCGCTTCGGCCGCGCGGTGGTGCTGGAGGAGACCCTCAACGACGCCGTGCCGAAGCTGTACGGCCAGGCCGTCGACGAGAGCGACATCTTCCCGGTCAGCCAGCCGGAGATCGAGGTCACCAAGATCGATGACGGCGAGCAGGTCGAGTTCACCGCCGAGGTGGACATCCGCCCCAACTTCGACGTCCCCGACTACCAGGGCATCGAGGTCACCGTCCCGGTCGCCGAGGTGTCCGACGAGGACGTCGAGGCCCAGCTCGACGGCCTGCGCCAGCGCTTCGCCACGCTGACCGGCGTCGAGCGCGCCGCGGCCAACGGCGACTACGTCGTCATGGACCTCGCCGCCGCGATCGACGGCGTGAACATCGAGGAGCAGCAGGCCAACGACGTCTCCTACGAGGTCGGCGCCGGCTCGGTGCTGCAGGGCCTGGACGACGCGCTGGCCGGCATGTCCGCCGGTGACACCAAGGAGTTCACCACCAACCTGGTCGGCGGCGAGAACGCCGGCGAGGAGGCCGTGGTCACCATCACCATCAAGAGCGTCAAGGAGAAGGTCCTCCCTGAGCTCGACGATGAGTTCGCCCAGCTCGCCAGTGAGTTCGACACCCTCGACGAGCTCAAGGACAGCGTCCGCGAGCAGGCCCGCCGCAACAAGCTGATCGAGCAGGTCATCCAGGCCCGGGAGAACGCCCTGGAGGCGCTCCTCGCCAAGATCGACATCCCGCTGCCGGACAGCGCGTTCAAGGCCGAGGTCGACAACCGCAAGCACAACCTCGAGCACCAGATCGCCGAGAGTGGCCTGAGCAGGGAGGCGTTCTTCCGCCTCTACCAGACCACCGAGGAGGAGCGCTTCGCCGAGTTCGACGAGAGCGCGGCCAAGGCGCTCAAGACCGGCTTCGTCCTCGACAAGATCGTCAAGTCCGAGGAGCTCGGCGTCAGCGAGCAGGAGCTGACCAACTTCGTGGTGCAGCGCGCCATGCAGATGAACGTCGCCCCGAACACCCTCGCCCAGCACCTCGCCGACAACGACCAGCTCACGCTGGCCATGGTCGAGATCGTCCGCGACAAGGCCAAGAGCCTCATCGGCGACGCGGCCAAGGTGACCGACGAGGCCGGCACCGAGGTGGACCTCAAGGCCATCTACACCGAGATCAACGGTGAGTCCGCCGAGGAGCCCGCGGAGGAGGCGGCTGACAAGCCCGCCGAGGCCGAGGCCGAGGCCAAGTAGGCTCCGCCACGACGCACCCGACGCCCCCCGCCGTGCCCAGCACGGCGGGGGGCGTCCGTCGTCTCCGCCCCCCGCCGTACCTCGGGGAGCGGTCAGGGGCGAGCGATTCTCTGGACGGCCCTGAGGGCTTCTCCGCTCCCGGCCCGGCGAGCCGCGGTCCGGGCCGGGCGAGGCACCGTCCGGGCCGGAGCGAGAGGCCCGGCCGCCGCCGCGGAGGGAGCGAGAGCCGGCGGACGCCTCGGGCCCGGCCCTCCCCGAGGCCGCGAGCCCCCGGCCATGCCCCTACGGGGCCGTACGGCACCCCCTGGACCGGTCCTCACGTGGGCTGGGCACGTGGGTCGGACCGGTGTCGACACGCTGGGGGTCACGGGCGGAAACTGGATCCGAGGGGCCGCGTGAAAGAGTCTGATACGGGGTGATGAGCATGCGCCGTCAGCGAACAGCACGTGGAGGGGGCATGTCCGGTAGGCGGCGCGCGTTAAGGTCACAAGCAAAGCCAATCGATTACGACGCATCGGAAGGTGACGCTGTGACCAGCCCGCCGACCTTCTACCAGCCGACCGGCTCCGGGCCCGAGTCGATGAGCCAGTCGAACGGCTCGTTCAGGCTCGAAGACCAGCTCTACCAGCGGCTGCTGCGTGAGCGCATCATCGTGCTGGGCACTCAGGTCAACGACGAGATCGCCAACCGAATCTGCGCCGAGCTGCTCCTGCTCGCCGCGGACGATCCCGACCGGGACATCTGGCTCTACATCAACTCGCCAGGCGGATCGGTGACCGCCGGCATGGCGATTTACGACATGATGGAATACGTGCCGAACAACGTGTGCACGGTCGCGATGGGCCTGGCCGCTTCCATGGGCCAGTTCCTCCTCTGCGCCGGCGCACAGGGCAAGCGTTACGCTCTGCCGCACGCCCGCATCATGATGCACCAGCCGTCCGGAGGCATCGGCGGCACCGCCGCCGACATCGCCATCCAGGCGGAGCAGATGCTCTACGTCAAAAAGACCCTTGCCGAGCGCATCGCCTTCCACACCGGTCAGAGCCTGGACCAGATCGAGGCCGACTCCGACCGCGACCGTTGGTTCACGGCCGAGGAGGCCAAGGACTACGGTTTCATCGACCAGGTCGTGCGCAGCGCTCGACAGGTGCCCTCCTCGGGCGCCGTCTCCTGAAAGGGCACAAGGTGAGTGAGTTGATCCGGCCGGGAGACATCAACGGCCGTTACGTTCTTCCGTCCTTCACCGAACGCACGTCGTACGGCATGCGGGAGATGAACCCGTATGCCAAGCTGTTCGAGGACCGCATCATCTTCCTCGGCGTGCAGGTCGACGACGCTTCGGCCAACGACGTCATGGCGCAGCTGCTGACGCTCGAGTCGCTCGACCCCGACCGTGACATCAGCATCTACATCAACTCGCCGGGCGGTTCGTTCACCGCCATGACGGCGATCTACGACACGATGCAGTTCGTCCGTCCGGAGATCCAGACGGTCTGCCTGGGACAGGCGGCGTCCGCCGCGGCGGTGCTGCTGGCCGGCGGCACGCCGGGCAAGCGCTTCGCCCTGCCGAACGCCCGCATCCTGATCCACCAGCCCTCCACCGAGGGCGGCGGCCAGGGCAGCGACATCGAGATCCAGGCGCGGGAGATCCTGCGGATGCGCTCGCAGCTGGAGTCGATCCTGGCCCAGCATTCGGGCAAGGACCCCGACGCGATCCGCAAGGACATCGAGCGCGACAAGATCCTCAATTCTGAGGAGGCGAAGGCGTACGGGCTGATCGACGACATCATCCCGTCCCGCAAGAAGCTCGCCAAGGCCATAGCCTCTTAATGAGGCCTATCGCACCGGAACGGTGCCCAATTGGGCACGTTCCGGTGCGACTCGCCGCTAGGGGGCTCACTGAGGGCTCAGAAGACGGTAACGTCGAAACCTGAGCGGGATGACTTTCCGCACCGGGTATCGGACCGGTCGGAAGAAACGGACCGCGGCAGCCAGGGCGGTCCCACGCAAAGGAGTATCTGGGGTGGCACGCATCGGCGACGGGGGAGACCTGCTGAAGTGCTCTTTCTGTGGGAAGAGCCAGAAGCAAGTCAAGAAGCTCATCGCCGGGCCCGGCGTATACATCTGCGATGAGTGCATCGATCTCTGCAACGAGATCATCGAAGAGGAGCTCAGCGAATCCTCCGAGCTCAAGTGGGACAGTCTGCCGAAGCCGAGGGAGATCTACGAGTTCCTCGACGCCTACGTCATCGGTCAGGACCAGGCGAAGAAGGCGCTCTCGGTGGCGGTGTACAACCACTACAAGCGGGTGCAGTCCGGTGAGCGCGGGCGTGACGACGGCCTCGAACTGGCCAAGTCCAACATCCTGCTCCTGGGCCCGACCGGTTCCGGCAAGACACTGCTCGCCCAGACGTTGGCGAAGATGCTGAACGTGCCGTTCGCCATCGCCGACGCCACCGCCCTGACGGAGGCGGGCTACGTGGGCGAGGACGTCGAGAACATACTTCTCAAGCTGATCCAGGCCGCTGACTACGACGTCAAGAAGGCCGAGACCGGCATCATCTACATCGACGAGGTGGACAAGATCGCTCGCAAGAGCGAGAACCCCTCGATCACCAGAGACGTCTCCGGTGAGGGCGTGCAGCAGGCCCTGCTGAAGATACTGGAGGGCACCACGGCGAGCGTGCCGCCCCAGGGCGGGCGCAAGCACCCTCACCAGGAGTTCATCCAGATCGACACCACCAACGTGCTCTTCATCTGCGGTGGCGCCTTCGCCGGCCTCGAAAAGATCATCGAGTCCCGGGTCGGCCGCAAGGGCATCGGCTTCAACGCCATCATCCACTCCAAGGAAGACGTCGACACCTCTGACATCTTCCGCGCCGTCATGCCCGAGGACCTGCTGAAGTTCGGCATGATCCCCGAGTTCGTCGGCCGGCTCCCGGTCATCACGAGCGTGCACAACCTCGACCGCGACGCGCTCATCCAGATCCTCACCGAGCCGCGCAACGCCCTGGTCAAGCAGTACCGCCGCCTGCTCGAACTGGACAACGTCGAGCTGGAGTTCACCGACGACGCCCTGGAGGCGATCGCCGACCAGGCGATCCTGCGCGGCACCGGCGCGCGTGGCCTGCGGGCCATCCTGGAGGAGGTCCTCCAGTCGGTGATGTACGAGGTGCCCTCCCGCCAGGACGTGGCGCGGGTCGTCATCACCCGCGAGTCGGTGCTCGAGCACGTCAACCCGACGCTCGTGCCGCGCGACCAGCTCAACAAGCAGCAGCGGACGCCTCGGGAGAAGTCCGCCTGATCCGCCCGCACGTCCGACGCCCCCGCAGAGACTCTCTGCGGGGGCGCCGCCGTTTCCCGGCCCCGCCCGGTGTGAGCGGCCGCCGGGACCGCCAGGCCGGTGAAGGACGGGGGCGAGTTCTCCTGGCATCTCTGGCACCTCGACGTCCGGCGGTCCCGGTGCCGGCAGGGCGGGGGCTACAGCGGGCGGGCGGGCGAGCGGGTGAGGGTGTTGGCCCGCACCGAGTTGTGCACGGTGAAGGCGACGGCGTCGCCGAGATAGCGGTCGTCGGACCACTCCAGCGGGCGGTCGTCGGGGTCGGTGGTACGGCGGAGCTCGCGCAGCAGGGCGGTGCCGGGGTGGACACCGAGCAGACGGGCGTCCTCGGCCTCGGCTGTGATCGCGCTGACGGTGTGCTCGGCGTGGGCGAACACCACGCCGAGCTCCTCCAGCCGGGCGGTGACGGACCCGGTGCCGGCCTCGGCGGCGATCCCGCCGACCAGGGCGCCGACCCGCTCGACGTAGGCGGTGCGCTCGACCATCACCGGTCGGCCGGACAGCAGCCGGACGCGGGTCAGGTGGTAGACCCGGGCGCCGGGGGCGAGCTCCAGCCGCTCGGCCTCCAGATCCGTCGGCTCGCGCCGGACCAGCGTCACCACCCTGCCGCCCGGCGTCCGGCCGATCGACGCCGCCCACCGGGAGAAGCTGTGCAGCTGGCCGAAGCTCTGCACGGGGGCCGGCCGCAGCACCAGCCGCCGGGTGCCTTTGCGAGAGGAGATCAGCCCGTCGTCCGCCAGCACGGTGAACGCCTGGCGGACGGTCCCGCGCGCGGCCCCGTGCCGCTCCGCCAGCTCGCTCTCCGACGGCAGCCGTGAGCCGGGTGGGTAGGTCCCGTCCGCGATCCCGGCACGCAGTTCATCGGCAAGTCGCCGATAAAGGGCAGACATGTATGAATAAGCTAGAAGCTGTATAGACACCTTGCAACTCTCGTGGCCATGGGACATCGACCACCCGGACATCCCTAGAATTGGACACCGTGACGACGCCAGAGCTGCCTACCCAGTACACCCCTGCCGACGTGGAGACCCGGAGCTACGAGCGCTGGGTGTCGGAGGGACACTTCGCCGCGGACCCGAGCAGCGAACGCGAGCCGTACAGCATCGTCCTGCCTCCGCCGAACGTGACCGGTGTCCTGCACATCGGTCACGCCCTCGACCACTCGATCCAGGATGCGCTGACCCGCCGCGCCCGCATGCGCGGCCAGGAGACGCTCTGGCTGCCGGGCATGGACCATGCCGGCATCGCCACCCAGAACGTCGTCGAGCGAGAGATCGCCAGGGACGGCCTGTCCCGCCACGACCTGGGCCGGGAGGCGTTCGTCGAGCGGGTGTGGCAGTGGAAGGAAGAGTCCGGCGGCCGGATCCTCGGCCAGATGAGGAAGCTCGGCGACGGTGTCGACTGGTCGCGCGAGCGCTTCACCATGGACCCCGGGCTCTCCCGCGCCGTCCAGACGATCTTCAAGAAGCTCTTCGACGACGGGCTCATCTACCGCGCCGAGCGCATCATCAACTGGTGCCCGCGCTGCCTGACCGCCCTGTCGGACATCGAGGTGGAGCACAGCGAGGACGAGGGCGAGCTCGTCTCGATCCGCTACGGCGAGGGAGACGACTCCATCGTCGTCGCGACCACCCGCGCCGAGACCATGCTCGGTGACACCGCCGTGGCCGTGCACCCGTCCGACGAGCGCTACGCGCACCTCGTCGGACGCGAGGTGGAGCTCCCGCTCACCGGGCGCCGGATCCCGGTCGTGGCCGACGAGCACGTCGACCCCGCCTTCGGCACCGGTGCGGTCAAGGTCACCCCGGCGCACGACCCGAACGACTTCGAGATCGGCCGTCGCCACTCGCTGCCGTCCCTCGCGGTCATGGACGAGCGTGGTGTGATCACCGCGCACGGCCCGTTCCAGGGGCTTGACCGTTTCGAGGCCCGGCCCGCGGTCGTGGCCGCCCTGCGTCAGCAGGGCCGCATCGTCGCCGAGAAGCGGCCCTACCTCCACTCGGTCGGCCACTGCTCGCGCTGCAAGACCGTGGTGGAGCCCCGCCTGTCGCTCCAGTGGTTCGTCAACGTCTCCCCGCTGGCCAAGGCCGCCGGTGACGCGGTCCGCGACGGCCAGACGAAGATCCATCCGCCGGAGCTGGCCAAGCGCTACTTCGACTGGGTCGACGACATGCACGACTGGTGCATCTCGCGGCAGCTGTGGTGGGGTCACCGGATCCCGGTCTGGTACGGCCCGGCCGGCGAGGTCGTCTGCGTCGGCCCGGACGAGGAGCCGCCCGCCGGCTACGTCCAGGACCCGGACGTCCTCGACACCTGGTTCTCCTCCGGACTGTGGCCCTTCTCCACCCTGGGCTGGCCGGACGAGACGCCCGAACTGGCCAAGTTCTACCCGACCTCCGTCCTGGTCACCGGCTACGACATCCTGTTCTTCTGGGTGGCCCGGATGATGATGTTCGGCCTCTACGCCATGGACGGCCGGCCTCCCTTCCGGACCGTGGCCCTGCACGGCATGGTCCGCGACCAGTACGGCAAGAAGATGTCGAAGTCGTTCGGCAACGTGGTGGACCCGCTCGACTGGGTCGAGCGCTTCGGCGCCGACGCGACCCGCTTCACGCTGCTGCGCGGTGCCAACCCCGGCTCCGACGTGGCGATCAGTGAGGAGTGGGCCGGAGGCTCCCGGAACTTCTGCAACAAGATCTGGAACGCCACCCGGTTCGCGCTGATGAACGGCGCGGCGGTCGGCGAGCTCCCGGTCGAGGAGCTGACCGCGGCCGACCGGTGGATCCTCTCCCGGCTCCAGGAGATCGTCGCGTCGGTGGACGCGGCCTTCGAGGAGTTCGAGTTCGCCAAGATCTCCGATCTGCTCTACCACTTCGCCTGGGACGAGGTCTGCGACTGGTACGTGGAGCTCGCCAAGATCCAGATAGCCTCGGGGCAGGAGCACACCCGGCTCGTGCTGGGCCACGTCTTCGACTCTCTCCTGCGGCTGCTCCACCCGCTGGTGCCGTTCGTCACCGAAGAGCTGTGGCGGGCGGTCACCGGAGGCGAGTCGATCGTGGTCGCGCCGTGGCCGGTGGTCCAGGAGTCGCTGCGCGACGCCGCCGCCGAGGAGGAGATCCTCGCGGTCCAGGGCCTGGTGACCGAGGTCCGCAGGTTCCGCTCCGACCAGGGCCTCAAGCCGGGTCAGCGGGTCGCCGCGCGCCTGTCGCTCACCGGTACGGCTCTCGCCCCGCACGAGGAGGCGGTCCGGGCGCTCCTCCGGCTCGACCAGCCGTCGGAGTCCTTCGCGGCCACGGCCCGCCTCGACGTCGGCGGGATCGTCGTGGAGATCGACACCGCGGGCACGATCGACGTGGCCGCCGAGCGCAAGCGCCTGGAGAAGGATCTCGCCGTGGCGCAGAAGGAGGCCGCGCAGGTGGCGGCCAAGCTCGGCAACGAGCAGTTCATGTCGAAGGCGCCTGACGACGTGGTGGCCAAGGTCCGGGCCCGGGCGGCCCAGGCCGACCAGGACATCACGCGGTTGGCCGCGCAGCTGGCGGCGCTCCCCGCCGGCTGAACACGTCGCTTGTGACACGGAGGGCGTCCGCACGGCTGAGCAGGCGCCTGAAGTGCGTCTGAGCCGCATCTCGGGCGCAGGGTCGGACCAGTGAGCCCGGAGCCGGTGGCTCCGGGCTCACGCGTTTGAAGGTCCCTGACGCAGGGAAGACCTAGTTGTTACCGCGATGTGGGTCATGGGAACCCGGGCGGACTGCTAGAGTTCTTCAGGCAGGGCGAGCTCCTGCACCCCCCTCTGAACTGAAACCGACAAATCCGGGTCTGTCCGCACGATTGGACAAGAGCTGGATGTCGGAGTAAGTTAGAAGGGTTGCTCCGGAAGCGGAGCGGTCGACATCCTAGCGGGTTCGGCGGGTCTGGAACGGCTGACGCGGAAAGCGA
>NZ_JBVJHH010000086.1:0-14431 GCF_055586905.1 Streptosporangium sp. NPDC048886 | reverse complement strand
GGCGGGCGCGCTCGCGGGTGGCGCCCGGTGGGCGGGCGCGGGGGGGCCTTTGCGGGGACCCCTCCGCGCCGGCTCTCGGCTTTTGCGCGCCGGAGGGTCAGGACGCTCCGCTGTCGGGCAGGCCGAGCCACCACGGGCTGGAGCGGGCCCATTCGATGGTCTGCAGGAGTCCCTCGCGCAGCGGGGTCCGGCAGTCCCAGCCCAGGATCTCGCGCGCCTTGGCGTTGTCGGGGACCCGCCGGGACAGGTCCTCATAAGCCGGGCCGAGCCGCTGGCTGGTGTCGACGTCGATGGTCGACGGGCCGGCCCCGGTCAGTTCGGCGATGAGCCGGACGACGTCCCCGACCGTGGTCTCCACCATGCTTCCGACGTTGAAGGACTCTCCGACCGCCTTGGGGTGGGTGGCGGCCAGGATGGTGCCCTCGATGGCGTCGTCGACGAAGGTGAAGCACCGTGTCTGCCGCCCCTGGTCGTAGACCACCATGGACCGCCCGTTGAGCGCCCGGTGGATCGACCGGCTGACGATGTAGGCGGGACGCTGGCGGGGGCCGTACACGTTGAAGTAGCGCACGATGGTGGCCTCCAGCCCGTGCTGGCGGGCGAAGGCGAAGGTGAGGTGCTCGGCCAGCGCCTTGCCCGAGGAGTAGGACCAGCGGTCGGAGGAGGTGGCGCCGAGCACCCGGTCGCTGTCTTCGCGCCACGGCACGGCGGGGTTCTTGCCGAAGACCTCGCTGGTGCTGGCCAGGATGACTTTCGCGCCGGTCCGGTGGGCGAGGTCCAGCACGTTGCGGGTGCCGGTGAAGTTGATGTCGATGACGTCCATCGGGCGGGCCAGGTACTGGTCGACGCCGACGACCGCGGCCAGGTGATAGACGATGTCGGTCCCGGGGGTGATCGCCTCGGCGAGTTTCGCCGGATCGCGGATGTCGCCCTCGACGTGTCTGGCGTGCTGCCCGGTGGAGGTCTTCGACGGCGGTGCGCCGTCGAAGACGGTGACCTGGTCGCCTTGTGCGATGAGCCGCTCCACCAGGTGGCTGCCGACGAAGCCGCTCCCACCGGTGACGACCACCCGGGAGGGGCGGTGCACCTGGCCGTTGTGGGGCTTGTCGGTCGTGGGGCCCGCGGCGCCGCCGCTCTCGTGCGCGGCGCTCATGAGCCCGACTCCACGTAGAGCGCGGCCACGGGGCCCTCGACGAGGCGCGAGACCGGCGCCACCGGGTAGCTGTGCGGGTCGGGGGCGACGGGGGCGCCCACCCGTCCGATCCCCTGGTAGAGGTAGCCCAGGCGGCGCAGTGAGGCGATCTTCTCTTTGGAGTAGTAGGCCCGCCCGTCCAGCAGCAGGCATGATCGGGCGACGGGCAGCGCCGCGAAGTCGATGTCCTCGAACTCCCGGTGCAGTGCCAGTACGGCGATGCAGTCGGCGTCCTGCACGGCCTCCTGCAGGCTCGCCGCGGGTGTGATGCCGAACAGTTCCTCGGCGTGGGCGACGTCGACCAGCGGGTCGAAGATGCGCACCTGGGCGCCGGCCTCGACCAGGGTCTCGACCACTCCCCGCGTCGGGGTGGCCCGCAGGTCACCGGTGTTGTTCTTGAAGGCCAGGCCCAGCACGGCCACCTTCGCGGTCGCCGGGTTCTTGCCCAGTTTGACCAGCTCGTCGATGGCGAGCTGCGCGGTGTACTCCGGCATCCCCGCGTTGACCTCGCGGCCGGCCGGCGCGGTCAGGATCTCCACGCCGCGCCGGCGGGCCGAACGCCACACCATCCACGGGTCCTTGGTCAGGCAGGAGCCGCCCACGCCGACGCTGGGCAGCAGGATGTTGACCGTGCCCTTGCCCTTGGGGATCGTGTTGGCCGCGGCGATGACGTCCAGCACGTCCACGTCGTACAGGGCGCAGAACTTGGCCAGCTCGTTGGCGAGGGCGATGTTGAGGTCGATCCACCAGTTGTCGGCGAGTTTGACGATCTCGGCCGATTCCAGGGAGTCCAGCGGGATCACCTCGACCCCGAGGACCCTGTGCCAGAACGCCGCCACGTCCCGGGTGCTGTCCGGCTCCAGCCCGCCGGCCACGATGGGGAAGGTGCGCAGCTCGGCCAGGGCGGTGCCCTCGGCGAGCCGTTCCGGGGTGAAGGCCAGTCCGAAGTCCACACCGCCGATGAGCCCGCTCTGCTCCAGCAGCGGCAGCACGACATCTCGGGTCGTGCCCGGCGGCACGGTGCTCTTGAGCACCACCAGCTGACCCTGGCGGAGGTGGCGGCTCAGCTCCAGGCACGCGCCGCGCAGCTGCTCGTCGGCCAGCGACCCCTTCTCGCGGATCGGGGTGCCGACCGCGATCAGCACGACGTCGGCGCTACCGAGTTCGGCGCTGTCGGTGGTGACGCGCAGCCGCCCGGTTGTCACCCCGCGAAAGATCATGTCGGCCAGCCCCTGCTCCTGGAACCGGCAGTAGCCGCGGGCCAGTTCCTCGATCAGCCGGGGATCGGTGTCCACGCCGACGACGTCGAAGCCGCGGTCGGCCAGTGTCGCCGCGATGCACGAGCCGACATACCCAAAGCCGATGACTGCCACTTTAAGGTTTTCACGGTCGGGCAGAAAACGCATCTACGTCTCCAATCGAGAGAAATACGGGGTCGATCCTTCGTCATCAGTGAGCGGCGACCTGAATTCTCCGTTGGGGCGTGCTGGCGTAGGTTTCCGAGAAAGTATGAGAGAAACAGACCGAACCCCGATAGACAGCCGAGTGATCTCGCGTCGCCACCAAATGATCGCTGCTTTCTCGTTTGGCCATCGGCCGCCCTGGATCCGTCGATCCTCAGCCCATCGTCATCCCGGCCGCTCTACGCTGCATCTCCTGGCTTGCCCAACCGCCGGAGCGCGCCGGCTGCGGCGTCGGCGGCCGGCCCGGGACGCCCGGAGGCGGCACATGTGAGGCCGTCTCGGCGGTGCCGCGGAGGGCTGCGGATCGGCGGCCCTCCCGTGTGCCGCGACCCGGCAGCCGATACCCGCCTCTATCTGCCGATATGGGCCTTTTGTGGCGGGATGGTCAGGGCAGGCACGGCACGTTCCGGGGGGCTGTGACCGCCGGTTCAGCGGCGGCCGTGCCGGCCGGCATGGTCACCGCGGAGGGTTACGGCATATCCGCAAAGCACCCACAAATCCACGCATATTCCGCAATTCAGAAGATGTGGTGTCGAGAGGCTGGGTGTGAGGCTGCACGGGATAACGATTCTCCGGCGGAACCGCCGCGGTCATCGGTGTGTGGAGAGGAGAACACCATGCGTGCATTCGCGCGCCCTGGTCGCCATCGGACCCGGCGTGGAAGAGCGCTCTCGCTCGTCGCGCTCGTGGTCGCCGGCGGACTGAGCATGAACGGCACCGCCCACGCCGACGACGGCGGGGCCTCGGACCGCCCGATCCTGGGCATCTGGGAGGCGCAGAGCCTCAGCGGTGCCAAGAACAACCGATCCCACCCCGACTGGGGTGTGGCAGGGGCGCTCTACCCCCGGCTGGCCCCGGCGCGCTACGCCGACGGACTCAACCAGCCGGCCGCCGGGCCCAACGCCCGGTACGTGAGCAACCGTGTCTTCAACGACACCAACCAGAATCTGTACTCCGAGCGCAACGTCAGCCAGTGGGGATTCGTCTGGGGTCAGTTCCTCGACCACACCATGGCGCAGCGGCTCGGCCGGCGGGGGACCGGCGACCCCGGGGAGGCGTTGAACACCCCCTTCGACAAAAACGACCCGCTTGAGAAGTTCCGCAACGACCTCGGGGTCATCTTCTTCGAGCGTTCCGCCCCCGCCCCCGGCAGCGGTGTCACCAGCGCCCGCGACCAGATCAACACGATCAGTTCCTACATCGAGGCCTCGGCCGTCTACGGAGACACCGACGCGCGCCTGGACTGGATGCGTGAGGGCAGCGTGGACGGCAACCCGGACAACAACGACGCGCGGCTGCTGATGCCGGGCAACTATCTGCCCCGGCGAGACAGCCGCGGCAACCCCGACACCGCGCCGGCGATGGTCATCGGCGGCCAGCTGTTCACCAAGCCGACCCGGGCCGCCGTCACCGGCGATCAGCGGGCCAACGAGAACCCCGCGCTGCTGGCCACACAGACGCTGTTCGCCCGCGAGCACAACCGGATCGTCTCCCTGCTGCCGAGCTGGGTGTCGCAGCAGGACAAGTTCCAGATCGCCCGGGCCGTCGTCATCGCCGAGCAGCAGTACGTCACCTACAACGAGTTCCTGCCCACGCTGGGTGTGACGCTGCCTCCCTACAGGGGATACAAGCCGAAGGTGGACGCGACGGTCACCAACGAGTTCGCGACCGTCGGATACCGCGGGCACAGCCAGATCCGCCCCAAGTTCAGGATCACCGCCGAGACCGGCCGCTACAGCCAGGCCACGCTGGACGCGCTGAGAGCGATGAACATCGACGTCGTGGTCAAGGACGACGAAGTCGAACTGGCCATCCCACTCGGCGAGGACGCCTTCTTCAACCCCGACCTCCTGGAGATGCTCCAGCTGGGCCCCATGCTGCACGGCATCGGCCTGAAGGCGCAGAACAAGAACGACGAGCAGATCAACAACCTGCTGCGCAGCGCGGGCTTCGAGCTCTCGGGCAACCCGCTGTGCGGCGACGACCCGACGCTGCCGGACTGTGTCGTCGGTGTGACGGACCTGGGCGCGCTCGACATCGAGCGGGGCCGCGACCACGGCATGCCGACCTACAACCAGCTGCGTCAGGCGTACGGCCTGCCGGCGAAGACCTCGTTCAAGGCCATCACCGGTGAGGCGTCCGATGCGTTCCCGTCCGACCCGTTGCTGACCCCCGGCAACGAGATCAACGACCCCGACAGCATGGACTTCACGCAGCTGTTCGACATCAACGGCAACCCGACCACGGCCGGGGCGGACAACGCCACCAGTGGTGTGCGCCGCACGCCGCTGGCCGCGCGGCTCAAGGCGGTCTACGGCGACGTGGCCGATGTCGACGCCTTCGTCGGCATGATCGCTGAGCCGCACCTGTCGGGCCGGGAGTTCGGTGAGACGCAGCTGGCGATCTGGACGAAGGAGTTCACGGCGCTGCGCGACGGCGACCGGTTCTTCCACGCCAACGACCCGCTGCTGCCCTTCATCCGGAAGGTCTTCGGGATCGACTACCGCAAGCCGCTCGGTGACATCATCGCCCTGAACACTGACATCCCGCGGGGCAGCATGTCCCCGAACGTGTTCTTCACCCCGCAGGCCCAGCAGCAGGGCAAGGCGGCCCCGACCCCGTCGGCCGCCGAGCCGGTGGTGCCCAACTCCTCCACCCGGGCCGGTAACGGCCGCGCCGCCACCTTCCGGGCACCCGGGGGACCGGCCGCACTGCCGGTCGGGCAGGCGCCCGGCGTGTCGCTGGCCCGCCGGGCACGGCGCAGGACCCCGCCCGGCACCGGCGCGGAGAGCTGATCACCGCGACGGCCCCCTGAACGGATGTACGGCCTCGCCGCCGGTAGTGGCTCGGAGCTGAAGTCCCTGCCACCGCCGGCGGCGTTGAGCGTTGCGCGGAAGGCGCGTCCCCCGCAGCGGGTCGCCCTCGCCGCCTCGGGTGCGTCGGGCCTGTCCCGGCCGCCTAGGCGGCTATCTCGATCCGCCCGTGGTCGCCGACCACCAGACGATGGCTGTCTTGACCGCGGCCGCCGGGACCGACGGTGGCGAAACGGCCGATGAGCGAGCCGCGCAGGCCGGTGACCTCGGAGATCGACGCGCTGTCCAGCACGATGGAGTCGGCCAGGCGCGCCGCGCGCAGCACGCAGTCACGGCCGATGGAGGTGTTCGGCCCGATGTGGCTGTCCTCGATCAGGGTGTTCGCGCCGATGATCACCGGTCCCTCGATCCGGGACCGGACCACGCGGGCTCCTGGCTCGATGACGACCCCGCCGTTGACCCTGCTGGCGGCGTCGACCTCTCCGGCGATGCCGGCGTCCAGTCCGCCGAGCAGCCGGCTGTTGCACTCCAGCAGGTCCTCGATGTTGCCGGTGTCCTTCCAGTAACCGTCGTACTCGCTGGCCTTGACCTCGGCTCCCTGGGTGAGGAGCCATTGGATCGCGTCGGTGATCTCCAGCTCGCCGCGGGCGCTCGGCCGGATGGCGGCGACCGCCTGGTGAACGGCCGCGGTGAAGAAGTAGACGCCGATGAGGGCCAGATCGCTGCGCGGCTGCTGCGGCTTCTCCACCAGCCGTTGCACCGTGCCGTCCGCGGCCAGCTCCGCGACCCCGAAGGCCCGGGGATCGGCGACCTTGCGCACCACGATCTGCGCGGCCGGGCGCCTGGCGCGGAACTCCTCGGCGATGGACACCACCCCGTCCGGCAGGATGTTGTCACCCAGATACATCACGAAGTCGTCATCGCCGAGGTAGTCCCGCGCCGTCGTCACACAGTGCGCCAGCCCCAGCGGCCGATGCTGCTGCAGATAGGTGATGCGCGCTCCGAAACGGGAGCCGTCCCCGACGGCTTCGGCGATCTCCGCCGCCCAGTCGCCGACGATCACACCGATCTCGGTCACGCCCAGGTCGCGGATGTTGTGCAGCACGTGTTCCAGAACCGGCCTGTTCGCGACCGGGATGAGCTGTTTCGGCATGGAGTAACTGAAAGGGCGTAGTCGGGTACCCGATCCGCCGGCCAACACCAGAGCCTTCATGAGAATGCTTCCTTTGCCGCAGTAGAGGTTCGCAATAGAGGTTGTCCTGTCGGCATGTCCGCCCTCGGCCTCAGGCGCCGGAGGCGAGGCCGTCACCGCTACGCGGCGCGGAGCCCTGCTGACTCGGCGAGGACGACGCGGGAGGTGCGGTGCACTTCGGCGTGCCGGCTCTGCGTGCATCGGTTGCACCGGTTGCTGGGCTCCGACGGCCGGACAGGGCTGATGTGAGCCGGAGGCGCCGGATCGAACTCGTGCCGGAAGACGTCGATCGCCTTCTGCAGGCTGAGCGTGATCCGCCGCTGCTCCTCGGCCTCACGCATCAGGGTGGTACACCGCTCGCGGAGCTCGACGAGTTCGCGTTCCTCGACGACCGTCCTGTCAGCTGGATGATCAATCATTTCCTCTCCAGAATGTTCGCGCCCCAGATGGCTGAATCGACCTCACAAGCGCCGGGTCGCTCATCCCGGGCCCCGGTCCCGCGGCCGCGCCTGCCGCGGGACCGGGGCCGGCGGGCGGAAAGCCCGCGCGGCCACGGCTGGTCATGATGTAGGAGAAATGTCAGAAACAGATGGAACGGTAATCGCCGTTATTGCTCGGCTGCACTATCGCAATTTACCGGCGAGGTGGCCAGACCGGCATTTCTTGACCTCCCTTTCCATCTATCCCTCGCACCATCAACTCTGCACGTCCCGCAGCCAGGAAACCAGATAAATCAAAGTCAGCATGTTGCCTGCCGGTAGCCACTTCCTGCCGGCCCGGCGCGGACAAGGCGAAGGTCACCGGCCGGATCGATTCCGGAGTCAAGGATCGCTCCCGTGATCACACGGTGAATTCGGCAACGGGATGATCTGGGGGGAGGAACAACGGTCGTCGAGACTGAGCGCCGCCAGATCGCGGACGCTCCGGCACGGCCCGTTGAGCGAGGCGGCCATGCGCCGGACCCCCTCGACGATCTGCTGGGGGGAGGTGGCGAAGTTGAATCTGACGAAACCCCGCCCGGGCGCGCCGAACCTGAAACCGGGTGAGAGCGCGACCCTGCCATGACGCAGGAACACCGCGGCCGGATCCTCACCGAGGCCGAGGGCCCGGCAGTCCAGCCAGGCCAGGTAGGTCGCCTGAGGCGGGCGGTAGCCGACTGCGGGCAGATGTTCGGCCAACAGGTCGGCCAGGAGCCACCGGTTGGTGTCCAGGCCGGTCAGCAGATCGGTGAGCCAGGGCTCCCCGGCGGTGAACGCGGCCTCGGAGGCGATCACACCGAGCAGGCCGGCGCACTCGCTGACCTCCTGATGGATGGCGGCGACGTCAGCGTGGGCCTCAGGGCCGAAGATGGCCAGAGCCGCCTTGAGGCCGGCCAGGTTCCAGGCCTTGGCCGCCGAGACGAAAGTGATCGACCGGGCCGCGGCCGAGGTGTTCAGGGAGGCGAACGGCACATGCCGTACGCCGGGATAGGTCAACGGCGCGTGGACCTCGTCCACGATGATCCGGACCCCGTAACGGTCGCCGAGTTCGGCGACGGCCAGCAGCTCGCCGCGGCTGAGCACGAGACCGGTGGGGTTGTGCGGGTTGCATAACAGATAGGCCTCCGCCCCCGTGGCGAAGTCCCGTTCCAGCCGATCCAGGTCGAGCCGGTAGCCGTGCGGGCCAGGTGAGAGCGGATTGTCCACCACACGGCGGCCGATGCGCTCCAGCCAGTAGAAGAACGACGGGTAGCCGGGAGTGTTGACCACCACACGGGCACCCGGGTCGGTGACCAGGCTCAGCGTCTCGACGATCCCGGTCATGACATCCGGCACCAGCCGCATGCCGGACGGCTCGGGATGCCAGCCGTAGCGCCGGGAGGCGAAGCCGGCGAACGCCTCCGGCAGCCGTCCGGCGACCGCGTAGCCGGTGTCGCCGTGGGCGATGGCGGAGGTCAGTGCGGAGGCGATGGGTTCGGCGAGGGGCGTGTCCATCTCCGCCACCCACATGGGCAGCACGTCCGGCGGGCACTCCCGCCATTTGACGCTGCGTCGTTCTCGTAGCTGGTCCAGGGGGTAGGCGGTGAGCGGGCTGTCGATCCGATCGGCACCGGCGTGGGTCACGTTGGTCAAGGGGATGTCCCTCCATTTCTCGGACTGCGCTGTGGAGCACGTGGTTTCAGGGTGGTTCCGATCGGCAGGAAGGCTCCGCCGGCGAGTACGGCCCGCCATGAGATGCGATGCTCCGTCCGTGAACTCGGTGATGAAGGGATCGCCCGGCGTTCTGTCCCACCGGATGGAATTCACGCCGGACGTGCGATGGAGGGCCGGTAGAACACTCGACGTACAAACGCGGTTTCCTGCGGATCACAGTGCATCCGCCCGATCCACGTACAGTGAGAACTTCATCGAACTACCGATTATTCAAATGGTCCTTCCTCATATAAATGTGATCCGTCATAAACGACTCTGCGCGCTTTACGTGCCATAAACCAGACAGAACGGAGCCAGCAAGTTGCCTGTTGATGACCGCTTCCTGCCACCTATTGCGCACAACGCCCCGGCCAACAGAAACGACAATCCCTCCACGGCCGGATGGTGAGAACAACAGCCGGAGAAAGAAATTTTCTGCCTGCCGACCTCGTCGAAGGAGGCATCGCTTTCGGTGGGACATCATCGTCCACAACTACGACCTGATGATGAAGTACGCCACCGCGATCCGGCTGCGCACCGCGTCCACCGAGGCCCTGCTGCGCCGGTTCACCAGCGAGACCACCCACCCGGCCTACGCCGCCATGCTGATCGACACGCTGATGATCCAGGACACCCTGGCGCTGCCGCAGTGGCGGGGGTTTCGTCACGCACCTGGAGGGCGGGCAGGTCGACCTGCCCGGCCAGCGGCCGATTGGACCAGATCACCTCGGTGGCGTGGTGGCCGCGGGCGTTGCTGTGGTTGGCCGACGGACCGACGCTCTGGCCATAGTGCGCCACCAGCGCCGCGACGCCAGCGCGGCCAGCCCGGCGCCGGCGGTGTTGAGCAATACGTCGTCCACAGAGGAGACCCGGTCCAGCTGCAGGAGATACTGTGCGACCTCCACCAGGACCGAGCAGCCCGCCGCGAGCGCGAGGATCCGCGGTACCGACGCCAGCGCCGCGAACCGCAACGGGGCGAAGAACCCCAGCGCCGCGAACACCAGCAGGTTTCCGACGACCTGGCCCGTCGCCGTCACCGGCCCGCCGGCGAGGATCGTGAGCAGGTCCCGCAGCGGTACCAGACTCACCCGACCGGGGACGGCGCCGGCCCGGCCGCCCGGCAACATGATCATCCATACCCAGGGCACCGTCCCGTAGACGATGCCGACCTCGGCCAGCGACGTGCGCCACGCCCACGCCGGCGTGGTGCCGGTGACACTCCGACGGCGTGCCAGAGCCCACACCGCCAGCGAGGCCAACGGCAGTACGGCCACCGTGATGAGCGCCACGCCAGTGAACGTACCGACCCAGCCGTGCCGCCCCTTGATCACGCTACTTCCGCTTCCGTCCGACCGCGAAACCTAGCCGCAGGTCAGAATGGTCTCTTCGATGTACCAACAGATGTGACGGTCGTCCGTCTGTCCCCCGCACCGTGTTGGATGCGGTGGAGTTCCTGAAGGCCAATCGGCGCCGGGGCGGTGCCAGCGCCAGCCGATGGTGCCCTGCGCGAGCCTGGCATGCCGGGCTCAGGAGATCCCTTCTCTCGGTGTCGGCCGGCGGTGGCCGCGCGTCAGCGCTGGCCGGTGACGGTCTGCATCTCCTGTTTGAGGATCTCCTGCGTCGGCAGGCCGTCGTAGTTGCTGAGAACGACGCCGACCCAGTCGGTGTCCGGGTAGATGTGCCAGTTGGCGCTGCTGCCGGGGTTGACGCCGCCGCGCCCGATCACCCACTGGCCGTTGATGAGCTTGGCCGGCATCGCGTAGGCCTCGAACGACGGGTGGGCGGGCGCGGGCCCGCCGTCCTTGCCCTCCCCGTGGGGAATCTTGGCCCCGGTGAACAGCTCGGCGAAGGGCTGCTCCAGCACCGTGCCGCTGCGCAGCGCGTGCGCGAACCGAACCAGATCCGGCGCGGTGGCGAAGCCGCCGTCCCCGGCGTGATCGATGAAGCTGCGGCCCGGGTTCTTGCCTGGTTCGCGCGGGCTCGGGCTGCCCTTGTCCAGGTTACGGACGGCGTCCACCCGGCTGCCGTCGGCCTGCAGCATGTACGAGTGCGCGATGTGCTCGTCGGTGAGCCACTGCGGCCTGGTGTAGAACGCCGAGCCGGTCATGCCGGAGCGCCCGAAGATGTGTTCGTGCACGTAGTCCCAGTACGTCGTGCCGGTCACGGCCTCCACGATCTGCGCGGCGATGGCGAAAACGGCGCCGGTGTTGCCGAAGCCCGTACCGGGGACGGCCTCCAGCTTCGCCTGCCGGGTCCACTGCTGGTAGAACTCGTGCACCTCCTCCCGGCTGTGGAAGATGCGTTGCAGGTCCTGCTCCGGGTGGTGTGCTGGTGAGCAGGTGGTGGATGGTCACCAGCTCGGCGATCTCCTTGGCGAAGCCCTTCAGGTAGGTGCCCACCGTGTCCGACAGCCTCACCTTGCCCCGCTGCGCCAACTACAAGATGGCCACCGCGGAGAACGGCTTGACCGCCGAGCCGAGGTTGACCGCGACGCCCTCGTGGTTACGGATCTCCTTCTCCTTGTCGGCCATGCCGTAGCTGCGGGACAGCACGGTCCGGCCCCGGTGCGACAGCAGCACCACGCCGGAGAACCTGTCCTCAGCGGCCAGCTTCGCCATGTACCGGTCGTAGGCTCCGCCAGGCCGGGTGTCCGGCGGGATCCGGTCGTGCCCGGACGGGTTCGGGCGCGACGAGTGCGTCGGGGCCGGTGGGGGCCGGGCTGGGCGCCCACCAGCGGCGCGCCGGCCGCCACCACGCCGGCGGCCGCCAGCCCGCTCCACCCGAGCAGCCGCCGGTCGACACCACGTCCGGAGTCCGAGTCCATGATCACGGTCCTTTCCTGATCGACAAACTGACCGTTGATGCGCTGTGGTCGATGCCTCCACTGAAGACGGAGGACTGTTGCGGTGGTGTATGCGATTTTCGATACGCCCGCGATACACCGGATCCCCGGCTCAGGGAACTGGCGCAAGCCGGCAGTGAGAGGGTCCTGCCGCTGCGGTCGTGACGGCCCGGCTACTGCAGCTGCTGGACGACTCGTCCTAAAACACAGCAGGCCGAGCATTCAGGACGAGCTCGCCGTCACACCCGCACATCTGTCCTGGACCGTGAACGCCTGGGAACCGCGGCGGCGGGACGCGCATCCACCCGAGGGTCTAGACGGGTCCGCCCAAGCGGATGGCGGAGCCGGCCACAGAACCGTTGCCGCTGGGTGGATTCCCTGGAGGAATCGACAGGCCGTTCGGCCGCCTGTTCCTGCCAACCCTGGCCATGGTCGCTGAGTTCGAGGCCAACCGGGGGCACCTGCGCACCCGCGAGGGCATGGCCCTGACCAAGCGCCAGAGCAAGCTCAAAGGCAAAGCAGCCCCAAACTCCCCCAATCCGCGCAGCGGTCGATCCGCCGCCGTTACGCCACCGGCGGAGGCCCGTTCGGGGACGATGCGTGCGGCGTGCCGGGAAGTCGAATCGTGAAGAGGAGACCGCCGGTGGAGCGAGGTGTGAGGTCGAAGGTCCCGTTGTGCGCTCGGACGATGCTGTGCACGATGGCCAGCCCGAGGCCGACGCCGGCATGCTCGTCGGTGCGTATGCGTTCTGTTCCGCGCTGGAAGGGTTTGGTGAGGGTCGGTACCAGTTCTGATGGGAGCCGATGGCCCGCGTCCGCGCCTTCCTGGTCTGGCTGGAGGGTAGTGAACTGGACGGCGACCCGCTCACCGACGCTCACGACCGCGACTTCGCCGTCCGCGGCCACAAGTCCCGCATGAAGACCGTCCTCGGCCGCGCCACGAACACCGTCAACGCCCACCTCACCGCCCTGGACGACACCGACCTCTCCCCCTGTCCGCGCGCAAGGGAAAGGTCATCGTCCGGTCCGGCAAGGGCGAGGCGTCCCGCGAGGTCCCGCTCATCGACACCACTGCCCGGACCGCCCACATCCTCCGCATACCCTCGCCACCAACCTGCTCCGCCGGCATCGACATCGTCGAGGTTGCCGAGATCCTCGCTCATGCCCGCTCGACACCACCCGGCACAGAGATCTCCGTACGGCCAGGCGGGGTTCAGCCGGATCCACAGCAAGCATCGTCTGAAGCTTTCGTAGCCCCGTGCAAGTTGGCCGCCAGGACGTGAACTGAACGGTCAGCCGCGAGGGCGTCGGCGATGGCGAACTGCCCTGTGACCCTCGACCTTCTTGCCTGCGCCGAAGCCACGGATGATGGCCAGGACGCTGTCAGCCGGGTTGATCGACCGCGAGTCGGTCAACCCGGCCATGGGCTCCTCACTCTTGACCTTCGGCCCGTCCACAGCGCGCGAGGCCTGATGCATACGGCACTCAGGTGTTGGCACGGACGACCCAGACAGAAACGTGATCCTCACCATGGGTGTAGCGCAGGGTAAAAGAGTCCGTCACGATCTCGAAGGCATCAGGGATCATGCCGTAGGGACGCGCACCAAGAGGCTCCGGCTCATCGACCAGGCCATAGACGGTGTCGAGGACGGTGATACGCAAGCCCGGCGGTAACGCCAGAACGGCCTGCTCAGCCTGGGGATCGAAAAGGACTCGCCGTTTCAACGGCGTTCGCCCGGATGGGAGACGCCGAAGTGACTGTACATCTGCTCGGCGGTCTCGAAAGCGACCGGCGGGGTCTCTCCGCGCCCGGCGGCCGCGATCCGATCCTGGAACTCGGCGATCTCACGTTCGGCACGCAGCTTCTGGAGCTCGGTGTAGTCGTCCTCACTGATGAGTACGGCATGCTCGTCAGCTGACCGGCTGATTCTCACAGGGACGTGGGCATGAACTGCGCGGGAGACCAATGTGCCCAGGCGCTTGCGCGCCTCGACGATTCCGATCTGTTCCATATCCATGTGAGCATAGTAGTTCATGTGTTCAATGTGTACACTCCTTCAGAGGCGCTGCTGTGGTGGTGACTGTGAGTGAAGTCCTGGATGTCCGCAGAACAAGCCAGTTAGTGCAGCGTCCGCCGACCAGAGTCGCGATGGACGAGAGGTGACTGAAGCCGGTGCTCATGGACCAGGCGAGGCAAGGTGGATAGGGTGCCGGATGCCTTTTGGTGGGGGGCGGCTGAGCAAGTTGTGGATGGGCCACCCGTTAGGCAGAGTACTGATACACAAGCATATAAATTTTCAATAGCTTAAATGTTAATTATTTATATACCTAGTTACTTGTAACTAGGTTGTTTTGTTGAATCTAGGTACTATGTCCACCGAAGATCAGTGCAAGGCTTGGTGGAGCAGCCCTGGTAGATCGAGTGCCCCAGAAGAAGATCACATAGGGACATGGACGCCTGGTGATAGCCGGCCGGCGCGAAGCGCAGGCCGGCTATCACCAGTTGAGCCTCGCCTTAGCGTGGCCTCGATATCGATATGAAACAATCATCGTGCATTTATGCAGTTCACAGAGTTAACTAGCGGCTTTCAGTCATTCGTTAGCGAAGCTAACGAGACGATGAAGGTCGAGCGCGAAGCGCGAAGATCGTCTGTGACAGATCTATGTGGGGACCAGCATTTCCGAACCGGGCGCTTTAGCGCCCGGGATAAGTTATGCGGTGCCCAACGCGAAGCGTTGGGCCAAGCCGGAGGCGCGG
>NZ_JBVJHH010000085.1:0-15531 GCF_055586905.1 Streptosporangium sp. NPDC048886 | reverse complement strand
ACCGGGCAGCAGGCGGCGTACTGGTCCACGATCGAGGTGGAGGTGCCCGTCGGCGACGGCGCCGGCGACCTCACCTCGGACTTCGACAAGATCGAGCTCACGGGCGAGTACGGCCCGCGGTCAGGCCCCCGGTCGTCGGTGAACGTCCGGCCGGTACCACTGGCGAAGAGGTATGCGTGATACACATGCATGAGGATGAGACGAGGAGCTACGGGGCCATAAGGGTGTCCGGGGTGGTCGCCAAATCTCAGCGCTGGTGAGTGGGCGATCGGCGGCGTGCTGCCGCAGCGCGGGCAGGGTGTCCCCGTGCCCCCCTCGGGGGCACTCCAGCGTGATCATCGCCTCGAACAGCACCGGCGTCCGTCCTTGGTCAGCTCGGGAGCGTCACGCCGGGTCAAGGCGACGTCATCGGGCAGGTTCTCCAGCGGGCCACCTGGGCGGCCGAGCCCGGGGGGCGCATGCGGTTCAGGATGCACTTCAGCGAGTGGACCGCGGGCAGGTGGCGCTGGTCCCTGACCGCCGATCCCGCCGATCAGGACGCCCTGACCGCACTCGCGCAAAGCTGCCCGAACCTGCCGTTGCCCAATGACGCCTCCGCCGGCAGCTGACCCCATGGACATCAACGGCAACGCCTACTTCGATTACGCCCGCGACGGCCGCACGGTCGTCTCCTTCGCCCCGCTCTCACCCGAGAACTGGATGCGGTCCGGCGACGATCCGGCAGCGGTCGCCGCCACCCTCGTCCTCGACGCGGTGGCGCGCCTCTCCTCCACCGGCGACGGGACGACGGGTAGCGACGCCGCTCTCCGGTGAGCGGGGACGACGCGCACGCAGTGGCCAGGCAGGACTTGTGTTCTGTCGGGTCAGCCGGACACGGCCCGTTTCTGCCATATTCCGGCGCTACCCCTGGCGGCTGTTCAGCGTTGGGCCGGCGCCTCGTGTGTGGTGGAGCGACCGATCTTGAGGATGCTGGCGGCCTCGGTGACCGAGACGCCGTCGCCGGCCAGGCGGCGTAGCGTGGCCGGCTCGGCGGGGCCGCCGTCCCCGCCCTGCTCCCACTGAGCTGACAACTTGTGGATACGGGTCCGAGCTGGTCAGCGGAAGTCGGAGATGCGCAGCACCGCCAGCATGTCCGTCGCCCGGGAGCCGGTCGAGAAGGATGCCTCCGCGCCGACCCAGCCGCGGAAGGCTCCCGTGTCGTCGATGATCTGCATGAGCGGTTTGACGTGGGAGTTGCCGGTATAGCAGAACTCATCGCGCTCCATCGCCAGGCAGGTGCACCAGTGCCACAGCGTGTCGCGGCGGTCGGACTTGGAGATCATCGTGAGGTAGTACTGGATCGAGCTGACGTTGGGGCGCGTTCCGCCGCCATATTTGGGGCAGCCGCCCGACTTTTGACACGCGCCGCGTGAGGATGGTTGCAGGTAGGTCAGGCACGAGGTGGTGGCGGCGCAGGCATGGAAGGCGGAGTGGCCGAACGGCTGATTTCCGGACGTGACGAGCTTGCCACCCGCCCAGCTCGTCAGGTCCTGTCTGAGTGAGCCGGGGAACGCCTTCACCGAGCTCATCGCGCGGCGGGTGCTGCTCGCGGCGTTGCTGCCGTAGCCGTACCCGTGCGTGGCCAGCGTGCTCCGCTTGAGGTCCAGGCGGGCCAGCCTGCCGTCAGGCGAGGGCCGCACGTACCACTGCTCCGTCCACGTCTGGGCGATCTTCCACCGGATGGTGAGCACGTCGCCCGCCATGGTGTACGTCCCGGTGCGGCTCTCGTCGGGGGCACCGGTGAAGCCTCCGGCGGTGAGCACCTCGCAGGCGCGGGGCCGCGATGCGGCACCGCCCGCCTTGGTGGTGCAGCTCGGGTCGGGGACGGTGCCGGTGCGCTGTCTGGCCTTGGGATGACGCTGCCACCAGAGGTACAGGGCGGCGCTCACCGTGCCGTCCGCGGCGAAGCGGTAGCTGCCCAGGCGTACCCAGTTCTGCTGGGAGGCGGCCTTCAAATGACCCTGTGAGATGACGTAGGTGGTCTTGCCGCCCGGCAGCGGCGAGGCGGAAACCGCGGCGGTGGCCGGCCGGGCGGGCAGGATGGTGACGGCGAGCACGAAGGAGAGGATTGCCGCTGCGGTACGCATGAAGACTCCGGAAGGCTTGCGGGCTTAGCCGATCGTCAACAAGCCACCGTATTCGGCCCGGACTGGATATGTCTCCGGAACCGCAGCCATTCGGAAAGCACCCAAGCCGCTGGTACGCCTTCAACCACACCAGCTGTGTCTTGCCGTGGGCCCGCTCCCCTCGCCGGCCGAAGGGGTGAAGCCTCGGCCGGCTCCCGCGCCGACACCGCCCGCCTGAACCTCAGGTACGCCGTCCGATCGATCGACGCCACCCGAACCCCCTGAACCATCACCAACCAGCGCGACCCCAAGGTTCTAATAACTGGTGATCAAGGCCGCCGCCCGTTTCCGCCGTATTCCGGCGGCACCCCTTATAAGAACAATTCGGCAATCGCCGGTGAGGGCCTGGGCGTCGCGGGCCGGGAGCGGCCGGAGAGCCGAGCCCGCGAACGCCGGCGGCCCGCCAGGGGCGGGCCGCCTTGGAGCTGTGAAGAAGTCTCATTGGATCTCGGGACTCGTCCGGTTGCTCTATCTTCGGACGATTACTCCGGCGTCGACGTCGACGTCCACATCAACCCCACGGTGAGTCACGGCAGCTCCTTTCCTGGACGGTGCCGTCAGTAGATCACCGATTGGAGGGCGAGGACAGAGTCGCCAGGTCAGCTCGGCACTCGGCCGGCCGGTCGAACTCATCGAACGCACCCACGCCGAGACCCGGGCCGGATTCGACCGCCTCGGCTGGTCCGGCCTCCGCCTGGAAGCGTCGCCGGAGCTCAAGCGCCAGTCCGCGGCTTGGGACTGGCAGGTCTTCGACACCGTCGAAAGGCTCATCGGCACGGCACCGCTGACCCTGCACGACTGGGTGGAGGAGAACGTCCACCTCTTCCGATAGCCGGCATCCAGCACAGAGGGACCCGGCTCGCCGCGCACCCCGGACACCGTCGGCAGCCACACCACCGCCGTCCCGGAGGTCGCCGGACGGTGTCTCACCGAGGGGCCGGCCCGCCTGGCACGACTTTTCGAAGCTGCCATATCTGTCAAGTGGTTGCGGGGAGGGGCTCCGACGCCCGTCAGGGCCCGTCTGCACTCCGGCCCCTCCGTGCGACGATGCGTAAATGATCCATGCCGCCGGCCCGCACATGGTGAGGGGCCTTCAGGAGAGAGCGGCTCGGGCTCTGCCCGCGGAGCACGTCGAGCACGTGGACGGGTGGTGGCTGCGCCTGGCGCCCAACTGCTCCTGGTGGGTGGGAACGGTACTGCCGCACGGCGGCGCCGGACCGCAGGAGCTGACGCGCAGGGTGGGGGAGGCCGAGGACTTCTACGGCCGGCACGGCCTGACCGCGCGCTTCCAGATCAGCCCGGGCGCCTGTCCCGATGGTCTGGACGCGTTCTTGGAGGAGCGCGGCTACCGCCGTGGCGGCCGGATGTCGTTACAGGCGGCGTCGACCGCGCGGGTGCTGGAGCAGACGCCGGCGGGGTCGCCGCGGGTGCGGATGGAGGACCGGCCGGCAGGCGACTGGTTCGAGGTCTGGCACGCTGTGCACGGTCACGATGGTGAGTGGGACCTGCTCGGCCGGGTGGAGCGGCCGAGCGCCTACGCCGCGGTGACCGTCGGGGCCGATGTGATCGCGGTGGGCCGGGCGGTCGCCGACGACGGCTGGACGGGGGTGTTCGGGATGGCGACGCTTCCGCGAGCACGGGGGAAGGGCGCGGCCCGCGAGGTGCTCGCCGCGCTGGCCGGCTGGGCCCGCACACAGGCGACGGAGCGCATGTATCTGCAGGTGGAGTGCGAGAACGAGGCTGCCGTACGGCTGTACGGACGGGCGGGTTTCGAGGAGGTGTGCGGCTACCACTACCGCACGGCGCCGTGATCGGGTCGGGGGCGGGATGTGCTGTTCGAGCACCGCGACGGCGTCGGCCTTGACGACGTGGACCTCCCTCGGCCCGGCGCCGGGCCCGTGCACCCGTACCTCTCGGAGCGGAGCCGGGCACGGAATGCGTGATCCGGATTCCCGGCTCTGCCCGTTCCACCGTCGGGAAGAAGTCAGACGGAGGGCTTGCGGAACTGTTTGATCATCGCTGCGTAACTGTCGTCGGCGTGGCCGTCGGCCGCCGCACGTTCGGCCAGTTCCAGGAAGAGATTCGGCAACTCGGTGTTGACGCCGAGCGCCTCGGTCTCCTGGACCAGGTGCGCCATCCCGCCCATGTGAATGGCGACGGTGGCGTCGGTGGCCGGATACTTGCCCTCGTCGATCTGCTGCGCGTATGCGGAGACGTAGTCGGTCGTCACGTTGATCGCGGTGTTGGCCAGGGTCGCGAAAGTCGTCGCCTTGACGTTCGCGGTGCCCAGCAGTGCGGCACCCTGCAGGAAGCCGTTCAGGACACCCCACATGATGCTCAGGACAGACATGTCATACAGGGCAGACAGGCCGTGGTCCTCGTCGAGGTAAACGGTTCCGGTCTCGCTGAGTGCCCGCAGGGTGGCCTGGTGCTCCTCGAAGGCGACCTTCGGGCCGGAGTACAACAGCGTGGCGTCGGCGGTGCCGATGACCTGGGGAAGGGCAAGGATCGCCCCGTCGAGGTAGGCGCTGCCGATCTTGGCCGCCCACCCGGCGGTTTCGCGTGCCTGGGTGGAACTGGCCGTGGTCAGGTTGACGAGGGTACGGCCGGCCAGCGAGGGGCCGACCGGGTCCAGCAACTCATGCACGGCGTCGTAGTCCGAGACGCAGACAACGACGAGTGGGCTCGCCTCGACCGCGCTCTTGATCGAGTCGGCCAGGGTGGCGCCGTTGGCGACGAGATCGTCAGCCTTGGCTGCCGAGCGGTTCCAGACGGTGGTCGGGTGACCGTTCATCAGGAAGGCCGCGGCCAGTGCATGGCCCATCAGTCCCAGGCCGACAACGGTGACCGGCGATTGCGAGGCGGAAAGGGGGGACATATGTGCTCCTGCGTCTCTCATGCGGCGTCCGCCGCGACAGGTGTGGTTGCCGTGGCCGAGGCCTGGGCGTGGTGGGTCGCCGGTCCGGACGGCTCGGCGCCGGTGAAGCCGTCCTCGGACCAGCGGGGGCCGGAGCCGGCGCTCGGTCGTCGCGGCGAGATGGCCCGAGCGGTGCTCCAGCCGCGTTGCGGGCGCCTCATACGAAGAACCCGACGATGCTGCGGATGCGGTCGCCGGCGAACTCGACGACGTCGTAGCCGGTGGCGACCGTGCCGAGTTTCCAGCTGAACAGCGCGCGGTCATGGTGGGCGCCGACCACGGTGTCGAGGGTGAACCTCAGGTCGCCGAGCTTCTCCCGGGCGCGGCCGATCGCCTCGGACAGTTCGGTGTGCCCACGCAGGCCCGCGTTGTCGGGGTCGGTGTAGAGCGAGTCCTCGGTGAGGACGGACTTCATCAGTGTCATCCGGGCGGCGGCGTCTCGCTCGTTCCAGATGTCGAGGTAGGCGAGGATCACATCGGTGGTGCTCACTTGCCGGCTCCTTCCAAGAGGGATGTTCGCTGTGGTTGCAGGGTGGGCCTGAGGACGGGGAGATCAGCACCCCGGCGTCGGGCCACCCCGAAGGACGCGACGCCGTACAGCGCCGGCCCGCTCATGGACATCCGCGCGGTCCCAGCCGGTCCACGGCTCGCCCGCCGGGCAGCAACAGGCCGCCGGGCCCGACGGCACAGGCGCTGACCACCCGCTGCACCGGCTGCGGGCTGAACTCCAGCGCGGTCCCGATGTCGGGCAGCGCCGCGTACCCGATGTCGCGGTCGAGCGCCACGATGAGCCGGGTCAACGCCGGCAGCTCCGAGACGAGGTCCTTCTCCGGCCACAAGCCCCCATTTCTACATGCCGTCATATTAGTACACGGCGTTCAGACTTAGCACGATGTAGATTAGACCAACCCTGTAGACTGTCAAGGGTGAGCGACCACACGATGAGCCGCCGCGACCGGCTACGTGCCCAGACCAGCGCCGAGATCAAGGCGATCGCCATGAAGCTCATGGCGGACGGCGGCCCGGACGCCATCTCGCTACGCGCGATCGCCCGCGAGATGGGCATGACGGCCGGCGCGATCTACAGCTACTTCGCCACCCGCGACGACCTGATCACGGCGCTCGTCGGCGACGTCTACACCTCGGCGGTCGACGCCGCCGAAGCCGCCCGCGACGCGGTGCCGGAAACCGATCCGGGCGGCCGGATCCTGGCCTGGGCCCAAGCCGTGCGCGAGTGGGCGTTGGCCAACCCCCAAGGCTTCCGGCTGATCTACGGCGACTCCGTGCCCGGCTACCGTCCGCCCGACGACGGTCCCGGCAAGCAAGCCGAGGCGCGTGCCTGCAGCGGACTGATCGGCCTCGTCGCCGCAGCCTGGCCGACAGTCCGGGCGCACCGCCCCGAGGACCGTGCCTACAACTGGGCCGACTTCGACCCGGACCTGGTAGCCCATGTCCGGGAGGATTTTCCGGACCTGCCACCGGCAGGCATCGCGATGACGCTGAGGGTGTGGGGCCGCATGCACGGGCTCATGGCCCTGGAGATCTACGGCCACCTGCGCGCCCTCATCCAGGACCCGGCCATTGTCTACCGCGACGAGATGCACGACCTCGTCGCCTCTCTCGGCCTCGGCGACCGAACACTCACAGAGAACCCGATTACCCGGTCGCGCGGCTGACAGCGCGCTGGGGGCGGTTTGTGAGCGGCGGCCTGGAGGGTGAGGTCGTCCGCGTCACCTGTCACCCGGAGGAACGGGTCAATGTCCCAACGTGTTTTTCTGTCGGACCGTGCGGTGCGGCCACGTCGGCTGCGTATGGTAACCGCTTCGGCGCTGACCGTGAGCCTGGCCGTGGCCGCGGCGTTCCCGGCCGCCGCCGCGACCACGCCGTCCGCGGCCTGGAACGGCGCCAAGGCGCAGCGCGCCCAGCTGCAGCAGTTGGCGCGCAAGCTGGTGGACGCCGGGGCGCCCGGCGTGATCGTGCGGGTCGACGACGGCAGCGGCCGGCCGGTCGAGATCGCCGAGCAGGCCGCCTGGACCAGACGGGATCACCTGCTCAAGGTGGGGGACGAGTTCCGGATGGGATCCAACACCAAGACCATGGTGGCCACGCTCGTGCTGCAACTGGTCGCCGAGGGCGAGCTCGCCCTGACCGACCCGGTGGAGAAGTGGCTGCCCGGCAAGGTGCCCAACGGCAAGGCGATCACGTTGCGCATGCTGCTGAACCACACCAGCGGCCTGTTCGACTACACCGAGGACGCCGCGCTCCGGCCGTCGATCCTCGGCAGAGATCGGCGGCGGTGGACCTCGGCGAAGCTGCTCGCCGTGGGGGTGAAGCACGACCCGCTGTTCGCGCCGGGCACGCAATGGTCCTACAGCAACACCAACTACGCCGCGATCGGCGCCGTCCTGGAGCAGGTCACCGGGAGGAGCCTGGCCGATCTGGTCCGGGACCGGATCGCCCGGCCGCTCGCTCTCAACCACACCTACTTCGCCACGGACTCCACCTGGCGTGGCCCCCATGCCCACGGCTATGAACTGGATGCCGCCCACATGCCACCCAGTGTGCCGGCCGAGTTCAGGCACTTCGCCGGGGCACATCGCAACGGCCACGTGGACGTCTCCGGCAATGCCCCCGGGTGGGGCGGGGCGGCCGGGGCGGTGGTGTCCACCACGCAGGACTGGGCCCGCTTCTCCACCGCGTTGACGTCCGGCAAGCTGCTGCCCGCCGCCCAGCTGGCACAGATGCGCACCACCGTGCCGGTGGACCCACGGCAGCCGGACGGGCCCGGCTACGGGCTGGGCATCCAGACCGGCCCCACCCCGTGCGGCACCTTCTGGGGTCACGACGGCGGCATACCCGGCTACCTCACCACCAGCGTCACCGACCGCACCGGTAGCCGCACCGCGACCGTCCTCATCTCGACGGAGTTCTGGAGCGAGTTCGGGGGCGCCCCGAAGATCGCCAAGGCCGCCCAGGCGCTCCAGACCGCGGTGATCTGCACGATGTTCGGCAAGCCCGTGCCGGCCGCGGCTCACGCCGGCTGACCGGCGCGGCCGGCCCCGGACGCGGTGATGATCGCGGACACCAGGTCTTCGGACTCGGCCCGCGACATCGCCGCGCCCGCGGCGTGCGCGGCCGCGAACCCGGCGGCGCCCAGGGCGGCCGCGGCCCGCTGCGTGATCATCCGCACGTCGACGTCGCCGAGGTCGTCCCAGCCCCGCAGCGCGGTGGCGACCCCGAGCAGCCGTCCCGCGCGCTCCGGCCGGTCGCGGCACAGCTCGATCGCGGCGGCCACGACCGCGATCGAGGCCGCGACCGGCGTATGCCAGGTCAGCGTCAGGTGCACCGCCGGGTGGTCGAGCCGGCGTACCGCCCCGTCCGGGGAACCCTCCGCGACGTCCACCTGGGCGAGGACGCCCAACAGCAACGCGGTCAGGTGCGGGGTCGACCGGCCGGGTGGCGCCTCGGCCAAGCCGGCCCGGGCGTGTTCGCGGGCCGGCCCCGGACGTCCGGCCCGCCATTCCAGTTGCGCCAGCCCCAGGCACACCTGAGCTCGCGACTCCGCCGACCCGGTCCGCTCGACCTGGTCGAGCAAGTCCGTCAGCTGCCGCCGCCCGCCGTCCACGTCGCCGCCTTGGGCCCGGTGCAGCGCGGCCGCCACCTCGTTCTCCATGGTGTGCTCGGGCATGCCGAGTTCCCGGAAGTAGCGGGTGGCCCGCTCGGCCAGCGCGGGCGCACCGGCCGGCTCGCCGGCCCGCTGCAGTGCCGAATTCAGGGTGCTCAGCGTGATCGCCAGGCCCCACCGCTCGCCGAGTTCCTCGAAGCCGGTCAGCGCGCGCGACAGCACCTCCGTCGCCTCGGCGGCGTGCCCGGTGTTCATGGCCAGCACGCCTTGAGCCAGCAGGGCCAACGACCGGCTCCACGGATCCGTCCGCCCGTCCGGGGAACCGGGCACGTCCGGTGCGGCTCGATCGCGTCCCGAGCTTACGGCGAGCGCCAACCGGGCCATCTCCACAACGGGGTGGGTGCCGGGGGCGACATGCTCCAGCGCCTTCCCGATCCGGTCGAAGGCCGCTTCCGCCTCGTCAGGCCGGCTGATGGCCTCAGTCGTGGCGAGCGCGTGCGCCACGGCCACCAGCGCGCGTGCCCGCGGCTCGGTCGAGCCGCGGGCCCGGAGTATCCGGCCGAGCAGGTCCAGCGATTCCGGCGGGTGGTCCCGCAGGAACCAGAACCAGCACAGCGCGACACCGAACCTGACCGCCAGGTCGGCGTCGCCTGACTCGACCGCCCAGCGGATCGCGGCCGACAGGTTGTCCCGTTCCGCGGACAGGCGGACCAGCCAGCGCCGTTGGTCGGACGTGCGCAGGTGCGAGTCTGCGGTCTCGGCCAGCTGGAGGAGGAACCCGGCGTGCCACCCGCGTACGGCCTCGACCTCGTCACGCAGGGCCAGTCGCTCGAGGCCGTATTCCCGGATGGTCTCCAGCACGCGGTAGCGCGGCTCGACCGGGTCGGCAGGCTCCACCGGGTGCAGCAGGGACTTGTCGACCAACGCCGTCAGCAGCTCCCGGACGTCGTCCGACCGGCCGATCGCCTCCGCCGCGTCCTCGGCGAAGGTGCCGGGCACGACCGACAGCCGCTCCAGCAGCGCTCGCTCGTCGGCGTCGAGCAGCTCCCAGCTCCAGGCCACCGCGGCGCTCAAGGTCCGGTGCCGCGGCAATGCGGTGCGGCTGCCCCCGGTGAGCAGCCGGAAGCGGTCGTCCAGCCGTGCCGCGACCACCTCGACCGGCAGGGCACGCAACCGTGCCGCGGCCAGCTCGATCGCCAGCGGCAGGCCGTCCAGGCGGCGACAGATCTCCACCGCCGCCGTCAGCGCGCTGCCTTCCGGCGCGAAGCCCGGCCGCACCGCGGCGGCCCGGTCGTGGAACAGCCGGACCGCCGCGCAGGCGCGGGCCCGCTCGGCCGTCGAGCCTGGTTCGGGCAGCTCCAGCGGGAGCACCGGGTGCAAGGTCTCACCGTCGATCCGCAGGGGTTCCCGGCTGGTGGCCAGCACCCGCAGCCCCGGGCACCGGCCGAGCAGGGCCCCGGCGAGCGTCGCGGCGGCCTCGATCACGTGCTCGCAGTTGTCCAGCACCAGCACCAGGTCGTCGTCCGCGAGTGTCTCGACCAGGTGGTCCAGGACCGCCTCCGGGGTGACAGGCCGCGGCGGCACGCCCTGCTCGCGCCCCTGCAACAGGTCGAGCACCACGCGGGGCACGTCGTCCGCGCCGACCGGGGCCAGCGGGACGGACCACACCCCGCCGGACGGCGTGAGCTGCCGGCCGATGGTGTTGGCCAGCCGGGTTTTGCCCGCCCCTCCGGGGCCGACCAGGGTGACCAGCCGGACTCGGCCGAGCAGTTCGACCACGCGGCGGACGTCGTCGTCGCGGCCCACGAAGCTGGTGAGCGGGACCTCCAGATTGCCGTGCGATCGGCGGGAGCGGGGGAGCTCACCGCGCAACACCGCCAGGTGGGCCTCCTGGAGCTGCGGTCCGGGGTCGCTGCCGAAACTGTCCGCCAGCAGGCCGCGGATCCGCTGGTAGGCGGCCAGCGCCTCGGCGCCGCGGCCGTTCAGCGCCAGGGCTCGGATCAGCTGGGCGTGCAGCCGTTCGCGCAGGGGGTGCGCGGCGGTCAGCGACTCCAGCTCGGCGACCAGGTCGAGGTCGGCGCCCAGCGCGAGCTCGGCCTCGACCCGGTCCTCCAGGGTGGCCAACCGGGCCCGCTCGAGCCGTTCGGCCTCGGCGGCGGCGAACGGTGCCTCACGCACGTCCGCCAGGGCGGGGCCGCGCCACAGGCTCAGGGCCTCGCGCAAGGTGGCGGCAGCCTCGGCGGGTCGGGACTGCGCGTGCGCGCGCCGACCCGCGCGGGCCAGCCGCTCGAACCGGACGGCGTCGACCGCGTCCGGCTCGACGGCCAGCCGGTACCCGGCCGGGCCCGAGGTGAGCAGCCCGGGGTCGTCCAGGACGCGCCGCAGCCGGGACACCAGCGATTGCAGCGCGTGCAGGTGGTCGGCCGGTGCCACCTCGCCCCACAGCGCCTCGACCAGGGTCGCCGGCCGGACGGCACGCCCGGCGTCCAATACCAGCCGGGCCAGCAACGCCCGCAGCCGCGCGCCCCCGACCCGCGTCGGGCCGGTAGCGGTGTCCAGCACCAGGGAACCGAGGATGCCGACGCGCAGGCCGCCGAGAGCGGGGCAATGCTCCTCGATCGCATCTGCCATGGCCCGCAGTCTGTCAGAGAACGGCGTATTACCTGACAGTCAAGGTTCGAGCCCTGAGGAGACACCCCGGACGGCGCAATTGCGTTCCAAACGCCAACGATCTGCTGCGCTAGTACTTCCCCAAGTGAACCGACCCACGGTTTGCCCGATGACGAGGTCTTCCACCCACACCGTCGCGTCGTGGCCGCCCTGATCGCGCAACGGCGGACGTCGACCGCGGCGGTGGCCGCTCGCCGGCACGAACATGCTGCAGAGCGACATTCCGGCAGAGCCGATCGCTGCTGATCAGGCGTATCCGCCCGGTACGGTCCAGGGTCGATGTGCATGTGGTCCGGCTCTGATCAGTCGTCCCGCCGCTCCACCAGCAGCAGCACCGGGGCCAGCACGAGGGCGGCGTAGGCGGCCAGGAGCAGAGCGGCCACGAGCATTCCCGGCTGCGGATCCGGCTGGAGCGTCGTCAGCGATCTGGCGAGCCCGATGAAGGTGTAGTGGACGGCGTCCTCCTGCAACGAGCTGGGGAGCACTGCGGGCAGGGCGCTCATCACCACGAACGTCACCATCGTGAACACCGTGATCGCCGCCCCTGTCCCGCGCACCGCCGCACCGACCGCGAAGCCGAACACCGCGATGAAGACCGTGTAGGCGACGCTGCCGAGCAGGGCCTTCCAAGCGCCGCCATCGCCCAGCCCGATCCCGAGCCCGTCCGGGTAGAGGGCCTGGGTCAGGAAGAACGTCCCGAACGTGAGCGCCGACGCCACCGCCGCGACCACCGCGGCCAGCACCGCCAGCTTCGCCGTCAAGAGCCGCCGCCGCTGCGGAACGGCCAGCAGCGAGCTGCGGATCTGCCCGGTCGAATACTCCGACGTGACTGTCAGCACTCCCAGCACTCCGAACGCGAACTGCGCCAGCAGTACGGCGCTCAGCGGCTCAAGCGGATCGAACCCGTCCTCCACCAGCCATGCCTTGGGTAGCGCCGCCGCTTCGACCGGATCGACCGACAACGCCGTCAGCGCTCCGAACACCGGCACGAGCAGCGCCGCCGCCCCCAGGCACCACCACGTCGACCGCACCGACCCGAGCTTGATCCACTCCGACCGCACGACGTATCGGATGTCTGTCATGGCTGCCTCTCCAGTGCGTGGTATTCGACTGCCTCGCCGGTGAGGCCCAGGTAGGCGTCCTCGAGGGAGGAGCGGTGTTCGGCGAGGTGGACGATCGGGATGCCGGCGCCGAGGAGGAGTTCTCCGGCGTGGGGCGCGTCGATGCCCTTGATGAGCAGGTCACCGCCGTCGACGGTGACGTCTCCGCCGGCTCGGGCGAGCAGCCCGACCGCCGTGCCTGTCTTCGCCTCGGGGACCCGGAGCTCGATGGACGCCGTCGCCACCAGATCGCCGACGGGGGCGTCGGCCAGGAGCCTGCCGCGGCCGATCACGATCAGGTGGTCGGCGGTGTTCTGCATTTCGGCCATCAGGTGGGACGAGACGAAGACCGTCCGGCCCTCGGCGGCCAGGTCCCGCATCAGGGTGCGGACCCACTGGACGCCCTCCGCGTCCAGGCCGTTGACCGGTTCGTCGAACAGCAGGACGCCGGGGTCGCCGAGCAGGGCCGCGGCGATGCCGAGCCGCTGGCGCATGCCCAGGCTGAACCCGCGGATCCGGCGGCCCGCCACCGCGGCCAGCCCGGCCAGCTCCAGGCAGTCGTCCACCCGGCGCTCCCCGATGCCGTTGGCCGCCGCGATCACCCGCAGATGGTTCCGGGCCGTCCGCCCGGAATGCACCTCTGAGGCGTCCAGCAGCGCCCCGACCCGGGTGAGGGGCCGGTCGAGATCACGCAGCGGCCGCCCGTCGATCAGGACGCGGCCCTTGTGCGCCCGGTCGAGCCCGAGGACAAGCCGCATAGTGGTGGACTTGCCCGCGCCGTTCGGCCCGAGGAACCCGGTGACGCGTCCCGGACGGACCGTGAAAGTGAGCCCGTCGACGGCCGCGGCCCTGCCGTAGCGCTTGACCAGACCAGTGACTTCGATCATCTTGTGCCTCCCGGACTCCACGGTCGCCGATCGGGCGGGCGGGTCGCTTCCGCCCACGGTGCCGATCACGCTTCGGACCGTGGGGGGAAGCGGCGGGACGGACCGTATCGATACGGTCGGGTCGTGAATGCGCTGCGCCCGTGGCACTGGACCGCCCTGGACGCCGTCATCATCCTGCTGCTGGCCGGGCTCGCCGCGGACGGTGACGGCGAGCCCGGCCTGTTCCTGCCCCTGCTCCTGGTCACGGCCCCGGTCCTGCTCCGCCGCAAATACCCGGTGCCCGTCCTGATCTGGACGAACGCCGTCACCTACCTGTTCGTCTTCAAGCAGCTGGACGCCACCATGCAGCCCGCCGCCTGGATGTTGGCCTCCTACTCGGCCGCCGTCCGGTCGAGACGCGCTGCCGTCCTCACCGGCGCCGGTACCTGGCTGCTGGCCCAGGGGATCGTCCTCCGTCAGGACGGCATGACCCCGCTCCAGCTCGTCGTGGTCCCGCTGATCGCCACGCTGCCGCCGTGCGTGCTGGCCGACGCCGTCCGCCAGAGCCGCGGATGGATGACCGCCTTCGCTGACCAGCAGCGCCGCCGCGCCGACGCCGAAGCCGGGGCCCGGATCGCCGCGGAACGCCTGACGATCGCCCGCGAACTGCACGACGTCGTCGCCCACGGGGTGACTCTGATGACCGTCCAGGCCGGCATCGCGCGCCTCCGCTCCGCCCCCGACGACCCGCTCCACGAGGTCGTCGAGACGATCGAGCAGACCGGCCGCTCATCCCTGGCGGAGATGCGCCGCCTGATGAACCTCCTCCGCAGCGACGACGCCGACGGCCTCGCCCCCCAGCCCGGCCTGGCCGACCTGGGCGACCTGGTCGCCGCGGCGTCCGCGGCGGGCCTGCGCACCGAACTGACGATCTACGGCACCCCGCGTCCGCTGGCCGCCGGCGCCGACCTGGCCGCCTACCGGATCGTCCAGGAGGCCCTGACCAACGCCGTGAAACACGCCGCCACCAGGTCGGCGACCATCGACGTCACCCACGAGGCCGACGGCGTCCGCCTGCGGGTGTCCAACCCCGGCCCGGTCGCCGTGCGCGGCGCGGGCCAGGGCATCCCCGGCATGGAGGAACGGGCCCGTCTCTACGGCGGCACGGTGAGTGCCGAGCCCACCTCCCCGGACGGCTGGCAGGTAGCAGCCTGGCTCCCTCACGGCTCCGAAGAGACAACCCTCACGCTGGACGAGGCCCGTCAATGATCCGAGTCATGCTCGCCGATGACCAGGCCCTGCTCCGGGTCTCGCTGTCGGCCCTCCTGAACACGGAACCGGGCATGCGGGTCGTGGGCACCGCGGAGAACGGCGGCGAGGCGATCGACCTGGCCGTGGCCCTCCGCCCCGACGTGGTGTTGATGGACGTGCGCATGCCGGGAATGAACGGCATAGACGCCACCCGGAAGATCACCGAGGACCCGTCAATCCGCGTCGTCATCCTGACCTCGTTCGACCTGGACGAGTACGTCTTCGCCGGCCTCCGCGCAGGCGCCAGCGGCTTCCTCCTGAAGGACTCACCCCCAGAGGACCTTCTGACGGCGATCCGCGTGGTCGCAGCCGGCGAGGCCCTACTGACCCCGGCGGCAACCCGCCGCCTGATCGAACGCTTCACCGCCACACCCCTGTCCCTCGCCGACCGCCTCCCCGAATCCACCCCGTCCCGCAAGGTCCTCGCCACCCTCACCGACCGAGAACGAGACGTCCTGGCCCGGGTGGCCCGAGGCATGTCCAATGCCGAAATAGCCGCCGACCTGGTCCTGGCCACCAGCACGGTCAAAACCCACCTGACCAACCTGCTGGCCAAAACAGCAGCCCGGGACCGAGCCCAACTGGTCATCTTCGCCTACGAGTCCGGACTGACCGCCGCGCCCTAGACCGTGCGGGTGCGGGTGAAGGCGCGGCGAGCCTGGGCTTCCATGCCCGGCCCGCTCTACCTGGCGGCCGGCCACACCGTCCTTCAAGGATGGTGTTCCGGGACGTCCGCCATCTTCGCCGCGGCGTCGCGGAGCAGCCCGGGGGTCAGCCGGCGATGGACCGCGGACAACGGAGGCCACACGCTGTGGCCCAGGCGCCGGTCATAGCGCAGGAAGGTCCCCAGCGACACCCGTCCATCGGTTGCCTGTAC
>NZ_JBVJHH010000084.1:0-16132 GCF_055586905.1 Streptosporangium sp. NPDC048886 | reverse complement strand
ACTGGAGCGGCCTCGGCGTCCTCACCAACGTGCTCGACGCCGAGTTCTGCCCGACCACACCCCGATAACCCGCGACCACACCGCAGGAGGTGGGGACAGCGCCCAGAAGGCGCCGCCCCCACCCCCCAGGGTGAGCTTGTCGGTGACATGGCCCAGTGCCGCCCGACGACGCCGGCGACGGAGAACCGCCGGGGCGCCGCGCGGCCCAGCCGTCGCAGCGCATGTTCCATGCCGTACAGGTCAGAGCCGCTGTTCGTGAGCGGCGGCGAGGATGAGGTAGGCGCTGGCCGTCCAGGTGTAGGCGCGGTCGCGCAACCCCTCGCCGGTGCGCGCGTCGAAGTTCTCCGCGAACCCGGACCGCTCGCACAGCTGGCGGAAGCGGGCGCTGATCTCGTCGGCCAGCGCCGTGTGACCGGCACGGCGCAGGCCGTCCTCGATGAGCACGGTCGACGGGGCCCAGATCGGCCCGCGCCAGTAGCCGTCGTCCTGATAGTGCTCGGAGGACGGCAGTTCGGTGGCCGGCCCGAACGCGGTGAGGTGTGACGCGATGCGCGCGGCCAGTGCCGTCTGCACGGGTTCGGGTAGTTCGTCGCCCAGCACGATGGGCATCAGGTCGAGCAGGCTGGAGGTGGACCAGGTCGCCCCGGAGCGCACGCCGCGGGCGACGAACCGGTCCCCCGCCCACAGCTCGGACAGCAGCGCCTCCCGCATCCGGTCGGCCGCGCCGGACCAGTGCGCCGCCGTGCCGGGGTCGGGGGCGAGGCGGGCCAGCTGCCGCATCTGGAGCACGAGGAAGGCGGCCAGGTCGGCGGTCTCGACGACGCGTTCGGGGTCGAACGTGGTGGCGTTGTCCCAGCCGCTGTCGTTGCCGTGCTGGTAGTGCGGCAGCTCGCGTCCGGGGGCGCGGCGGGCGGTCAGCCAGAACGTGGTCCAGCGTTCCAGCAGCCGGTACGCCTCCTCCGGGACGTCGCCGGGCAGCCGGCCCAGGGCCCACCCATGGATGGGCGGCTTGACGAAGTTGTAGAGGATCTCCGAATGGGTGACGGAGTCGGGCAGCGCGCCGGCCGCGTCCTGGTGGTCGAAGGGCAGCCGAAACTGGTCCCAGGCCAGGCCGGGCAGGCCGTCCCCGAGGGCGAGGGCGTTGAAGCAGTGGTCCCAGCTCCACACCTTGTCCATCCAGTGCTTCGACATCAGGATCGCGGGCCGGGTGACGAACCCGGCCGGGCGCACGGCGGCCGACCACAGGACGTAGGCGGCCAGTTCGGCGGCGGGCGCGCCGTCGCCGCGCCAGGGCGCGACCGCGTCGGCGAACGCGTCGAACTCGGCGCGGGCGGCCTTGGCCACCTGCTCGAAGGCGTCGGTGGCGGTGTAGGGGGCGCGGGCGGTCTCGTACTCCTCGACGGCGATCTCCCACTCGCCGTTCAGAGCGAGGCCGCGTTCGGCGGCGCCGAGCGACTGCGTACCGAGCGGCTCTGCCGTGCCCGTGAGCACGGTGATCCGGTAGCGGCGGCCGGTCTGGTAGACGGTGAAGACGTACGAGCCGTCCACGGGGTCCTGGTAGAAGTACGGGCCGCTGAACGGCGTAAGGACGGGATCGGCGGCCAGCAGGCGCAGCCCGAGCCCGAGGCCCTGGACGCGTACGGTGTCGGCGCTCTCGTAGGCGAGGTGCACGCGTCCGTCGCCGGCGCTCCAGGTGAGCTGGTGCGGCGTGGCCGACACGGCGGCCTCCGCGCTCGGGGCCAGCCGCAGGACGGGGTGCATGCCGGTCTGGTGGGAGACCAGGTGCACGTCCTGGGCATAGGTCTTCTCGGCCACCACGGGCGAGAAGCCGAGCCAGGACCCTCGGTAGCTGAACGGGATCTCCCGGAGGGAGAACACCGGGCCTGGGGCGGTCATGAAACGGGGGTCCCTTCTCAGTCTTTGACGGCGCCCGCGGTGACGCCGGCCGCGACATAGCGCTGGGCGACGACGAGCAGGACGGTGGCCGGGACGGACGCGACCACGGCGGTGGCCATGATGGCGTTCCATTCCTGGTTGTTGTTGCCGATGTAGTGGTAGATGCCGAGGGTGATCGGCTGGTGGTCGCCGCCCTGGTCGAGGGTGGAGGCGAAGATGAAGTCCGACCAGGCCCACAGGAACGCGAACAGCGACACCGTGATGATCGAGTTGCGGCTGATCGGCAGGACGATCGAGACGAACGTGCGCAGCACTCCGGCGCCGTCGACGCGGGCGGCCTGCAGCAGTTCCTCGGGGATGCCGGACATGAACGTGGTGAGGATCAGCACAGCGAACGGCACGGCGAGCGTGGAGTCGGCCACGATCAGCCCGGGGACGGTGTTGAGCACGCCGGTGCTGAGGAAGATGGCGTAGAAGCCCATCGCCATGATGATCCCGGGGATCATCTGCGCGATCAGCAGCACGAAGCTCAGCACGCCGCCGCCACGCGGGCGCAGCTTGGCCAGCGAGTACGCCGCCGGCGCCGCGAGCACCAGCGTCAGCGCCACCGTGCCGAACCCGACGACCAGGCTGGTGCCCAGATAGGGAAGCTGCTGGTCGAGCACGGCCCGGTAGCCGTCCAGGGTGCCGTCGAGCGGGATGAAGTCCGGTGGGCTCTTGCGCATGGCGGTGTCGCGGGTGAACGACACGTTGATCATCCAGTAGACCGGGAACAACATCACGGCGGTCAGCAGCAGCCCGATCGCGGTCTTGACCTGCTTCATGCGAGGGCCTGCCTTCGCTGCGCGCGGACGTAGACCACTCCGAGGACGAGCGCCGTCACGATCAGCAGGTTGCCGACCGCGGCGCCGGGCCCGAAGGCGGGCACCAGGTTGCCGAAGCCCATCCGGTAGGACCAGGTGGCGAACGTGGTGGACGACCCACTCGGCCCACCTTTGGTCATGATCCAGATGATGTCGAACACCTTCAGCGTGTAGACCAGCCCGAGCAGGACGGTGATCGCCGACACCGGCCGCAGCAGCGGGAACGTCACCTTCCAGAACCGCTGCCAGGGGCCGGCACCGTCCAGCGCGGCGGCCTCGTAGACGGCCGACGGGATCGCCTGCAGCCCGGAGTACAGCACGACCAGGTTGAACGGGATGCCGATCCACACATTGGCGATGATCACCGACCACAGCGACCAGTCAGGGGAGGTCAGCCAGTTCACCGGCCCGATCCCGAACCAGCCGAGCACGGCGTTGACCACGCCGGAGTCGCTGTTGAGCATCCACGACCAGGTCGAGGCGGACACGATCAGCGGCAGCAGCCACGGCACCAGGAACAGCGCGCGCAGGGTGGCCGACAGCCGGAAGTTCTTGCTGAAGAACAGCGCGAGCGCCAGCCCGGCGGTGAACTGGAAGGCCAGCGACACCAGCGTGAACACCGCCGTGTGCCACAGCGCGGGCCCGAAGGTGGCGTCGGCGAACACCTTGGCGTAGTTGCCGAATCCAGCGAACGGGGCGTCACCCTGCACAAAGGAGCGCACGGTGTAGTTGCGCAGGCTCAGCTCGACGTTGCGGTAGAGCGGGTAGGCGTAGAAGACCAGCAGGTAGAGGACGACGGGGACGAGGAACGCCCACGCCGCCCACTGGCCGGACCTGACGCGTGCCACCCGATGGTCCCTTGAGGCCGTCCGGGCGGAACGCCCCGGCGTCTGCGTCAGTTGGCTCATGCCGGGCTACTGGGTCGCGCTCGCTGCGGCGGACTGGGCGGCGGCCATCGCCTCCTGCGGCGACTTCGACCCGCTCAGCGCCGCCTGCACCGCGCCCCACATCGGCTCGGAGATCTTCGGATACTTGGTGCCCAGGTCGTCGCTGGTACGGCCCTTGGCGGCCTTGACCGCCTCCACCCACACCTTGAGCTCGGGATTCTGCTCGACCTGCTTGGCCTGCACCTGCTCGGTGGGGGCGATGTAGGACAGGGTGGTGGTCGTGGCGAATGAGTTGTCCGCGCTGGTCAGGCAGGTCACCAGCTTCTGGGAGATGGCGTAGCGGGCGGTGTCGGACTGCACGGGCATGCTGACGAACTCGCCGCCGGTCGGCGCGGGCGCGGTGCCGCCGTCCTTGGCGGGGATCGGGATGATCCCGTACGGGAAGCCGGCCTTCTTGACGCCGGCGAGCTGCCAGGTGCCGTTCTCGGCGAAGGCGTAGTCGCCGGCGGCGAACTCCTGCCAGCTCGTGGTCTGCGTGTTGTTGATGACGGAGTTGGGGGCGTAGCCCTTCTTCAGCCAGTCGCTCCACAGCGCCACCGCCGAGACGCCCTCGGGCGAGTCGAGCTTGGTGAGGTTCGCGCCGGAGCCCCAGTACCAGGGCAGGAACTGGAAGCTGCCCTCCTCGGTGCCGATCGCCGAGAACGTGATGCCCTTCTTCCCGGCCGCCTTCACCTTCTCCAGCGCGGCGGTCAGCGACGCCCAGTCCTTGACCGTGGCGACGTCCACCCCCGCCTTCTTCAGGACGTCCTCGTTGTAGTACAGGGCCAGGGTGTTGGCGCCGATCGGGACGCCGTAGGTCTTGCCGCCGCTCTGGCCCGCGGCCAGCAGGTTCGGCGCGACGGCGGAGACGTCGAGCTTGGTCTCCTCGGTCGACGTCAGGACGCCGGCCTCGGCCAGGGTCGAGACCACCGGGTTGTCGACGATCAGCACGTCCGACGAGTTGCCCTGCTGGGCCGCCAGCAGCGCCTTGTTGGTCAGGTCGCTGGTGTCGTAGCCGGTGCGCTCGACCTTCACGCCCGCCTGGGTGCCGCAGGTCTCCAGCAGCTTCACCCATTCCGAGCTCTTGTCGTACTGCGGGTAGGGGTCCCAGATCGTGTAGGTGCCGCCCCCCGCCGCCTGGCTCGCGCCGTTCGCGCTCCCGCTTCCGTCGCCGGACGACGAGCACGCCGCCAGTCCGCCCGTGGCGGCCAGGACCGCCAGACCCATGCCGGCGACACGCCGTCTTCCTGCCGCTGAACTCATTGATGTGACCTCCGCTGAGAGGGTGCTGCGACCGTCCCCAAATAAGTCGAACCGATTCGGCGAATCGGTTCGACCGAAGATAGGTCCGCCCCATCTGGAGCGTCAATGGGTGCGCCGACTCTTGTCGGATATGTTGCGCAGGCGGGGCGCAGAGCGGCACATCCTCGTCACGGAAATCCGACAGCCCAACGCTCATGAACCGATTCGACCTACGATGGTCATCATCATGGGGACCGAAGGAGCGCGGGTGAACATCGGGGAGATCGCCCAGAAGGCCGGCGTGTCGCGCAGCACCGTCTCCTACGCGCTCACCGGAAAGCGGCCGGTGTCACCGGAGACCAAACGGCGCATCCTGGCGGTCATCGACGAGCTCGGCTATCGGCCGAACGCCGCCGCCCGGGCACTGAAGGAAGGCCGGACCCGCACCATCGGGTTGGTCGTCCCGCCGGCGGGCCGGCGGCTGACCGACATGCAACTCGGCTTCGTAGCCAGCGTGGTCGACGCGGCCGCCCGCGCCGACCTCGACGTCCTGCTGTCGCCGTCGGGTGGCGAGCACGACCGCTCGTTCGAGCGCGTCGTCACCGGGCGGCGCGTCGACGGCGTCATACTCATGGAGATCCGCCTCGAAGACGAACGCGTGGCCCGCCTGCGCGACAGCCGCCTGCCGTTCGTCGGCATCGGCCGTACCAGCCATCCGGAGGAGATGTCCTGGGTGGACATCGACTACGAGGCCCTGATCGCCAAATGCGTCGACCACCTGGCCGACCTCGGCCACCGGCAGATCGCCCTGGTCAACCGCAACGCCGAACTGGTCGCCGCCGGCTACGGCCCGGGCCACCGCGCCCAGGCCGGCTTCACCCGCGCCGTGGCCGCGCGCGGCCTGGAGGGCGTGCAGGTCTGCTGCGCCGACGACGCCCAGGCCGGGCAGGCGTGCGTCGAGCAGCTCCTGACCGCCAGGTCCGGGCTGACGGCCATCGCCACCATCAACGAGGCCGCCGTGGCCGGGATGTACCGCGCGTTGAGCCAGACGGGCCGGATGGTGCCGGGCGACTTCTCCATCACGGGCGTCGCCGCCCAGCATTGGGCCGAGAGCCTGCACCCGCCGCTCACTGCCGCCGACGTGCCCGCCGACGAGATGGGGGCCCGTGCCGTGGAGCTGCTCATCCAGAGGATCGCCGATCCCGCCACGCCCCACGGCCACGTGCTGATCGCTCCGCCGATCTCGTTGCGCGGCACCACCGGCCCGGCACCGTCGCGCGCCTGAACACCGACGCCCTCCGCCGACGCAAACCATCCGCCAGGCCAGCGGGCCGGGGCTGAACGGCACTCCCTGGGCAGGGAGTCGCGTGACAGTCCCGTGGGAGCAAGATGTCGGGGCACGGTTCCGGCTCTTGACCCTTGGCTGGCAAGACACTTATCGTCCAGTCGAATCGATTCGCCGAATCGATTCGACTCCTTACATATTTCCTGAAGGGGAAAGGCCCATGGCCATGCCCTTGTCCCGGTGGCGTCGCAGGCTCGCGCCGCATGCCGTCCTCGCTTCCGTGCTGGCGCTGACCGCGCTCCCGCTGACCGCCTTACCAGCGCTCAGCGCCGATGCGCCGGCCCTCGTCCTCCACTACGACTTCGAAGGCGACCTGTCGGGCGGCGGCGTCGAGGACCGCTCCCCCTCCGGCCTCGACGGAGTCCTCACCAACCCGGGCACCGCCAAGGCCGCCACCGGCCCCGACGGCACGCAAGCCCTGTCGTTGTCCGGCGGGCCCGCGGGCTCGCAGAGCGCTCCCTACGTGACGATCCCGGGCGGCCTGTTCCGTGACCGCCATGCCGTAACCGTCTCCACCTGGCTGAAGTGGGCTGGTGGCGCCGACTTCCAGTGGGTCTACAACCTCGGCAAGGACGCCGCGACCGCCACCTTCGTCACCCCGTCCTACGCCGGCGACGCGACGACGAGGTCGTCCGTCAAGCCGGTCAACGGCACCGCCGAGGTCGGCGTGCCGGGCGTCCAGAAGTTGCCTGCAGGCCAGTGGCTCAACCTCGTCACCACGATCGACGGCAAGACCCTCACCTACTACGTCAACGGCGCGCCCATCGGCAGCACCACCGCCCGGCTCGACCTGGCGGCGGTCATGAACGGCGCCACCACCTCCGGCTTCCTCGGCAAGGCGTTCTGGGGCGGACACCCGTTCCTGGCCGGCGACCTGGACGACTTCCGCGTCTACGACGCCGCCATGACCGCTGAGCAGGTCGTCGAGCTGGCCGGCGACCACCTGGCCGCCCTGTCGAAGATCGAGCAGACCACGTTCGAGGTCACCACCTATCCTGGCGTCGAGCCGGAACTGCCGCAGACCGCCACCGCGCAGTTCACTGACGGCATCCGCCGCGGCGTGAGCATCACCTGGCAGGCCGTCGATCCGGCCCAGTACGCCAAACCGGGCCAGTTCAGCGTCAAGGGCACCGCGCTCGGCACACCGGTCGAGGCCGGCGTCAAGGTGATCGGCAACGACCTCTCCATCGACCTCAGCAGCGAGACCGGCGCCTTCCACGGCGGTGCGTCCGGCACCCTGTACGGCGTGTACGGCGAAGGCGTGCCGAGCAGCAACCTCCTCGAAGGCATCAACCTGCGCACGGTCTCCACCAAGGCGCAGGACGGCCCGCAACACCCAGGCGCCGACGCCCTGGAGGTGGTCAAGCCGCTGGCCGACAGCACCGGCGGTGACGTGTACATCTACATGACCGACATCTACCGCGGCTTCCCCTACCAGTGGCCCGGCGGCACGCCGGAGGCGAGGCTGGACGACTACAAGGCCAAGATCGCCAAGCAGGTCGACCAGGTTCTGCAGCTTGACCCGAAATATCAGGATCACATCGTCTTCGTTCCGTTCAACGAGCCCGAGGGCAACATGTTCGGCACGGGTCAGTGGAGCTACAACAAGATCAGCTGGCTCACCGATCCGCGCTACTACTTCAAGGCATGGGACGAGGCCTACGCTCTGATCAAGGCGAAGATGCCGGCCGCCAGGATCGCCGGGCCGAACACCAGCCAGCTGTACGGCCAGGTGGAGGGCTTCCTGCGGCACACCCTCCAGGCGGACACCGTGCCGCAGGTCGCCACGTGGCACGAGCTCGGCGACCCGGCCCGCATCCGCACCAGCGTCGCCAGGTACCGGCAGTGGGAGCGGGCGGCGTTCAAGGGCACGCCGTACGAGGGCAGGGAACTGCCGGTCAACCTCAACGAGTACGCCTTCAACTACCACACCTCGGTGCCCGGCCAGATGATCCAGTGGGTGTCGGCCATCGAGGAGTCGAAGGTCGACGCCGACATCGCCTACTGGAACATCGACGGCAACCTGTCCGACTCCGCCGTTCAGGCCAACCGCGGCAACGGCCAGTGGTGGCTGCTGCACGCCTACGGCCAGATGAGCGGCAACACGGTCAAGGTCACCCCGCCACGCCCGAACGCCAGCTACACCCTGCAGGGCGTCGCCACGCTCGACAAGGCCAAGGCACAGGCCCGCGCCCTGTTCGGCGGCGCCTCCGGCAACGTGGGCATCCGCTTCGACAAGGTGGACACCGCGCTGTTCGGCGGCACCGTGCACGCGCTCGTCCAGGAGATCCCCTGGACCGGCCAGCTCGGCGACTCCGCCCAACCACGCGTCCTGGCTGAAGTCAACCAGCCGGTCAAGGACGGCTCGGTGGCCTTCGACTTCGGCGACGGCCTGCCCGCGCTGGAGGAGTCGTCGGCGTACCAGATCATCCTCAGCCCCGGAGCCAATGCCTCCCCCGCCTCCGCGCCCACCAGACTGTGGGAGGCCACGTACGAGGCCGAGCACGCCACGCTTGCCGGCGCGCACACCGTCTACTCCCGCGAGAAGGTCTCCGGCGCGGGCGTCGTGACCGTGGCCGAGGACCAGAGCGCGACCTTCTGGGTCCACTCCCCCGGCGACGGCGCGTCGACGCTGGCCGTCGACACCGCCGGCGGAGGCACGGGCGTGCTCGACGTCAACGGCCGGCGCGTCGGCCGCGTCAACGCCTCCACCAGCGTGAAGGCGTTCCTGTCCGGTGGCATCAACAAGATCACCATCACCGGCCGGTCGGGCGGGCTCCGCCTGGACCGCCTGCGCGTCCTGCCCGGCGACGGCACGCTCAAGCCCACCTGGTACGAAGCCGAATCCGCCCGCATCGCCGGCACCGCCAAGACCACCGACCTCCCCCTGGCCAGCGGCGGCAAGGCCGTCACCGACATCGGCGGCGCCCCCGGCAACGCCAACACCCTCACCTTCGACGTCACCGCCCCCAAGAACGGCACGTACGCGCTGACCGTCCGATACTCCAACCCCGAACAGTCCCCCGCCTCCCACTACAACCCCGACCCGCTGGCCCGCCACGCCGAGATCTCCGTCAACGGCGCCTCACCTCAGCGGACCTGGTTCCCCCACTCCTTCCACGCCGACAACTTCTGGGACCTGACCGTCCCGGTACAGCTCACGAAGGGAGCCAACACCGTCGCCTTCGCCTCGCAGGAACCGCCGAATTTCGACGGCGCCTCCTACATCTCCGACACCTTCCCCGACATTCTGCTGCGCTCGCGATACGCCCCGATCGTGGACAAGGTCGCAGTAACGCCCATCAGCGAGTAGGCAGCCACCCCTTGGGCCGGACGCGGGCCAATCATCCGCGTCCGGCCCCGAGGCTTCCCCACTCGGTCGCCGTCAGCGAGCCAGAGCGCGCAGCCCGGTACGGCCCTCCGCTCGGGTTGCTACGACGCCCCGAAAGGTAACCGAGAGTTACGTATCTGAATCAGTACGCATCGGTCACGCCTTGGCGATATCGGACGGCAGTCGCATGACCACGGCATATCGTTCTCTCGTCCTACTGGGCTTGATCCGGTTTGACGGACATCCGAGATCAGGTGCCCGTCCCCGGAAGGATGTCCATGGAAGAAGAAACCGTGTCCTCGCCGCTGATCCGCCCGGTTGTTACGCGGTCATCGGGCGGCGACGGTCTCTGTGGTCTCCGTAAGAGGACATGCGGGATCAGCGCCGGAGCAGGGCCGGTCGCCGAATTGATGAGATGAAGACTCGTACTCGCTCACCGCGCGGACCGTTGGGTGCGGCCGCGCGGCTCAGCGGCAGAGGGGTTTAGGCGGCGGTGTTCTCGCTCTGTGCTGCAGCGAGGACCGCGTCGATGTCCGCGACGGCCAGGACGCGCCACTCCACGGAGCTGCCATCCGTCAGGCGCACGCCTGCCAGGGCGCCGCCCTCGTCGTTGACGACTTCCTGCACGGGGGTCTCGATGGTGCGGATGTGGCGGGCGGCGAAGCGGGCACGGGTGTCCGCGTCCAGCTCGGTGCCGCGGGTGAAGTAGATGAGGTCGTCGGTCAGCTGGCGGAACAACCACACGTGGTGGACCGAGGCGGGCCCGGTGGCGAGGATGCCGATCGGCTCATCGCGTACCTCCCAGCCGTGGCAGTAGGGACAGTGCACCACGCTGTGACCCCAGTGCCCGGACAGGCCGGGCACCTCGGGCAGCACGTCGCGCAGGCCGGTGGCCACCAGCACCCGGCGCGCTGTCACCGTGCGGCCATCCGTCAGGCTGACGGTGAACCGCGGATCACCACCACATCCGCGGTCTCGGTCTCAGCGGGCAGTCCGTCGCTCTCGTAGCGGAAAGTCTGCGCAGACACGTCGCGCCCTTTCGTCGTGCGTGGCCCCCGTTCCGGGGCACCTGTAGCCGACGTTAAGCCCGCATTGCAGAAAGGTGCCTATGACGCAAGAAGATGGGCAGCTGGACAGCCTCGTACGCAAACGGATCCGCGCCCTACGGGTCGCCCAGGGCTGGTCCCTGGAAGAACTGGCCACCCGCGCCAACCTCAGCCAGTCCTCGCTCAGCCGCATCGAGAACGGCCGGCGCCGCCTCGCCCTGGACCAGCTCGTCACCCTCGCCCGCGCCCTGGACACCACCCTGGACCAGCTGGTGGAGAACGCCGCCGACGATGTCGTCATCAGCCCGATGATCGACGGCACCCACGGTCTGATGCGCTGGCCCATAAAGGGTGACCCCGGCATGAGCGTGATGCGTCAGCGGATGACCGAACCGCCGCCCGACAACCCTGCCCGTATGCGCGCCCACCCCGGCCGCGAATGGCTTGTGGTCCTGTCCGGCACCGCCATCCTCATGCTCGGCCATCGCCGCTTCCGTATCGAGACCAACCAGGCCGCCGAGTTCCCCACCATGATGCCGCACGCGATCGGCGCCGAGGGTGGGCCGTGCGAGATCATGGGCATCTTCGACCGCGACGCCCGCCGCGGCCACCAACGCGCCGTCGCCGAGGCCGGCGACGGCGGCGACGCTCAGACCCCCTGAGTGACGGCGCCAGAGGCGCGGCACGCGCGGGACCTTGCGTGAGGGGCAGCAGACGAAGCGACCTTTTTGCGCAAACCGCAAGTGGCTGTGCTGTAGGCGCATGAGCGTCCTACGGTGTTGCCATGACCCAAGCGCACCAGCACACCCCTCACGGCGAAGGCGGCCACGGCCACGGTCACAGCGGAGGCGGCCACCACCAGGCGCACGATGATGGCGGCAAGGCGGAGATCCTTGACCTGGATGCCGAGGTGCTCGCCGAGCACATCGCATTCATCACCGCCTGGCTGCCGCTGAAGGCCGAGCCGCGCCAGATCGTGGATCTGGGCTGCGGCACGGGGGCGGGCACCTTCGCGCTCCTCGAGCGTTTCCCTGAGGCGCACGTCATCGCCGTCGACATCTCGGCCGGGCACCTGCAGCACCTGCGCGAGAAGGCGTGCGCCCGCGGGGTGGAGGAGCGCGTGCGCACCGTGCAGGCCGATCTCGACGCCGCTGACTGGCCCGATCTCGGGACGCCGGACCTGGTGTGGGCCTCGGCCTCGATGCACCACATGGCCCACCCCGACCGCGCCCTGACCAGGGTCCACGACCTGCTCGCCCCGGGCGGCCTGTTCGCCGTCGTCGAGCTGGACGGCTTTCCCCGCTTCCTGCCCGCCGACGCCCCCGAGAATCGGCCCGGTCTCGGAGAACGCTGCCACAGGGCGACCGACGGCTTCCACGCCGAGCACGTCCCGCACCGCGGCGCCGACTGGGGACCGATGCTGTCCGCCGCCGGTTTCACCGTCGAAGACGAGCGCACCATCACCGTGAACATCGAAGGCGACCGCAGCGAAGCCATCGGCCGCTACGCCCACGGCAGCCTGCAGCGCATCCGCGGCGCCGCCGCACCAGCGCTCAGCCCCGAAGACCTCGCCGCACTCGACGAGCTACTCGACACCAACAGCCCGCACAGCATCCTGCGCCGCGACGACCTCGCCGTACGCACCGAGCGCACCGTCTGGGCAGCCCGCCGCGCCTGAATCCTGGCCGCGTCCAGTCGCCTGCCGGGCAGCTCCAGCGCCCGATCACCTGCCTCATACGCAACCACTGCCGCGCACCGGCGTGCGCTCCGTCGGGCTGAGCACCAGAGCCCGCGCACCGCCGTGCGCAGCGCTACCGCCGTGCGCCCCACGGCGCGGCTGAGAGAATAGGGGGTACCTTCATGACCGCACCCCAGCCCCCCTCCGACCAGCAGACGGCCGACGCCGCAAACGGCGTGCCCGCCGACTACGAAGCCTGGCGTCAGGGCCGGTGGGAGCAGATCGCCGGAGCGAACGGCAAGGCCGACGTCGTCGCCAAATGGTCGGCCTCGCCGGCGGCGCAGACGGCTCCTACGGTCTGGTCGTCATGGACCAGGACCGCGTCGAGCGCACCGGCCTCAGCGGCATCGACACCATCACGGGTCAGGGCGCGCACGTCCCGCCCGGTGGCGACGAGCTGCTCGACGATCGAGCGGCCCACGGGTGCGGTGGCCGCGGTAACCAAGATGGTCATGATGCTCCGTTCCATAACTTTGCGATGGCGAAAGCGTGGCAAAAGGGATGGAAGAGGCGTAAGTGTCTGCCGCACCGGTTCATGCCACCTGGTGTCTGGGTGGCAACTGCTCCTTGCCTACGATTCGTATGCAATTTGCACATCGGAAGGACTCCCGTGGCGTTCCTGCCGCCGGGCCGCCGCAAGTGGGTGCTGACCGCGCTCGCCGCGATCGGCGAGCCCCTGATCGCGGGCGCGCTCTCCCCCGATTCGGCGATCCCCATCCTCATCGGCGCGCCCGCCTTCAACGCCAACACCGCGATCTGGCTGTTCGGACTGCCCCGGATGCGGGACCTGATCAGGCGGGCGCATGCCGTACGGGAAGAACTGGTCCCGCTGGAGGTGACAGGCGAGCGACTGCGTGTGGCGCGGGACCTGCGGCAGGCGCTGGGAGCCGACCTGTCGGCGATCGTCGCGCTGAGCCGTGGCGCCGCCGAGCCGGACGAGATCGTCGCGGTCGCGCGGCGCGCGCTGACCGGCGCGCGCCGGGTCGCCGAGGGGTTCCGGTCACGCTCGCCGCAGGAGGAACTGACGGCCGCGCGGTCGGTGCTGGCCGCGTCGGGGGTCGAAGCAGAGGTCAGCGGCCTGCCTCCCGAGGGGACCGACCGATCCTTCGGCACGGCGTTGCGCCTCGTGGTCATGGCGCTGCTCGCCGGGCAAGTACGTGCGTGCCGGATCGAGGTGGACGACACGGTACGGCTGCGCGTGAGCTGGGAGGGCGAGGCCGACCTGAGCGGGATTCCCGACCTCAGGCTAGGCCCCGGGCCAGCCGCTGAGCTGCGCGTTCCCGTCCGGCGGCGGGCCGAGCCCGAGGATCCGGCGCGACTGGAAGTGCCCAGGCGCTTCGCCTGGCGCATGCTGGCCCTGATGATCGCCTGCCACCTCGGCATGGCCTACTCCAACTATCTGTGGCAGGCGGGCTACGACCCGGCCTCTCCCGCGACGGGCTGGCTGGTGGTTCTGGCGGCGATCAGTACGCTCACCGGCGCGGCGACGCTCCATCTCGCCGGGCCTCGGCCGGACGAGGGCGCTCCCCGGCGGTGGCAGTGGATGTTGGGCCTGCAACTGGCACTGCTATTGGTGGTCTACCTGTTCGCCGAGCACCGGCCTTCCTCACCACCGTCGCCGCAGCTCAGGGTGGCGCAGCCAACGGCCTGATCCCTCGGCCACCGTGCGCCGAGACGCCGCCGCGCCGGCCGACGTTGGCCTGCTGCGCCGCTCGCACGGCTTGGTCTCGCCGCCCCGAGCCGGCCGCCGGCTGACCCGGCTCAGGCCCGGGCGGCGCGCTCGATCGCCACCCCCACCCCGTCGAGCAGGTGGTCCAGGCCGGCGCGGAAGTCGTCGTCCGGACCGGCCCCCGGGCGGGGGGAGAACACCCCGGCCTCGACGGCGCGGGTCAGCGCCGGGAACCGGCCGGGGTCGGCGAGCTCGGCGAGCAGGGCGGCGTACGCCTCGTCGGCCTTTTCCTCTGGTTCGGCGGTCATGGACGTCAGGAGCTGGGCCGCGCCGCGTACGTAGTGCACCGTCAGCATGACCATTGAGAGCCGGGCCCGCGGGTCCAGCGGCGTGCCGTCGAGGGCGCGCAGCGCGGCGTCCAGCCAGGCGAGCTGGCCGGGGTCCATCGGCGGGGAGTTCACCAGCTGGACGATCCATGGATGCCGCAGGTAGACGCCGAACAGCTCGACGGCCCACCGGGTGAGTGAGCCGCGCCAGTCGGCCGGCGCCGTGCCGAACTCCGGCGGCGGGCCGGGCGCGGCGGCCAGCATGAACAGCTGCAGGTCGTCCTTGCCGGCCACGTGCCGGTACAGCGACATGGGCGCGCAGCCGAGCCGGTCGGCGAGCCGGGCCATGGACAGCGCGGCCAGGCCCTCCTCGTCGGCGAGGGCGACGGCCGCCGCCACGATCCGCTCCAGGCTGAGCGCGGGTGTGCGCCCCCGTCCCTTCGGCTTGGCCCGCCCCCACAGCACGTTCAGCGCGTGTGGCAGCTCGTCTTCGATGTCGTCCGGCATTCCAGGAGCTTACCAGTTTGCGTATGACCTACGCGTTGCGTATACGATACGCAATAAGCGTATGCCATACGCATCTGCTCGACCATCCCCCTTGGAGCCGTCATGCACACGACGATCGACAGTCCTCCGCCGGTACCGGCCCACCGGCGTCCGTGGTGGCGGCGCCCCTGGACGGTGCCGCTCGGCCTGCTCACGGCCGGGTTCCTCGCGTTCTCGCTGCCGCCGTACCTGACCGGGGACCCGTCGCTGTCCCGGGTGCCGCAGCCAGAGGGGTTCGGCCTGCACTACCCACTGCTCGTGGCACACGTGCTGGTCGCCACGGTCGCCATGGTCACCGCGTTCTTCCAGGTGTGGCCGTGGTTCCGCCGGCGGCACCCGGTGTGGCACCGGCGCGCCGGGCGGGTCTACGTGTTCGCCGGGGTGCTGCCGGCCGGGCTGACCGGCCTGGTCATCGGGGCGGGCACCCCGTTCGGGCCGTTCCTCGCGGTCAGCGACGTGCTCCTCGCCCTGCTGTGGCTCGCCTTCACCGCGGCGGGCTGGCGCGCCGCCCGCGCCCGCCGGTACGCCGACCACCGGCGCTGGATGCTGCGCAGCGCCGTGCTGACCTACTCCATCATCACCAACCGGGTGTGGACCGTGATCCTGATCATCGCCCTGCCCCCGCTGCAGGACACCGTCTTCCACGGCGACCCCCACCTGATGGCGTGGACGATCTCCGGGCTGGCCGGCTGGCTCGGCTGGACGATCCCGCTGCTGGCCGTGGAGTGGTACCTGGAGCGCGAGGTGGCCCGCCGCGGCCGCCGTACCGCGCTCGCGACCTGATCCCGGAGACCGATCCCGGACCGATCGACGAGATCGCTGAGCGCCACCCCGTCGCGTCCGGCCGCTAGGTTCTGTTTTGTGGATCATCTGAGCCATAGCAGCAGGCAGGCGATGGTCACGGCCGATCGGTAGTGGGCGGCGAGCTTGTCGTAGCGGGTGGCGATGCCTTTGAAGTGCTTGAGCCGGTTGAAGCAGCGTTCGACGACGTTGCGCCGTTTGTAGCGGGCCGGGTCGAAGGCGTGGCGGCGGTGTCCGCGGCGGGCTCGTGCGGCCAGTTGGTCGGCGCGCTCGGGAATGGTCGCGCCGATCTTGCGTCGGCGCAGGTAGGTGCGGATGGCGCGGGAGCTGTAGCCCTTGTCGGCGATCACGTGATCGGGCCGGGTGCGGGGCCGGCCGGGGCCGGGGCGGGGCACGCGGATGG
>NZ_JBVJHH010000083.1:0-18267 GCF_055586905.1 Streptosporangium sp. NPDC048886 | reverse complement strand
GGCTGGCCGTACTCCTTCGTGGTGGCCTTGGAGGAAGGCCGCAGTTCGTGGACCGCGCCACTGGATGCGCTCCGGCTGACGCCTGGGGATGATCTAGCCGCGGTGACCGCTGCCCAGCTGCGCGAGGTGGTCGAGCGGCTGATGGCCGCTGGGCATTGGCGGGTCGGCGACCCAGACATCCTGATCGTGGTCGTCCTGCTCACCGGCGCCTTCCTCGCGTTTTTCTACACGCCGAGCGACCGGGTGATCTATGACGGCTCCTACGAGCCGCTGCGCGGAGTCGAGATGAGCGCCGCTTACGCCGCGGAGCTGACGACCAGGTTCGAGGTGCGTGGTGGCCTGCTCATGCAGCAGCTGCACCAGTGGTCATCTCTGGTTTTCCTGGCGGGAATCGTCCTGCGCGCAGTGCCCACCCGTGCGTTCCGCCAGTTGTTGCCCGGGCTCGCGCTGCTGGGACTGGGCGTGCTCACCATGGTCGCCGGCTATGCGCTGGCCGAAGACCTGACTGTCGGGGAAACCCTGGGGGATGTGCCGATCCCCTGGTGGTATGGCATACATCTGCTGCTGACACTCGTGACGGCAGCCGTCCTGGTGATCGTCTGGCGACAGACAACAACCCGGTGGCCCAAGAGGGCTACTTCGTGATGGCCTGCCTCGGCCTCACGTTGGCGGCAGTCGTTTCCTCGTTCATCTGAAACCGTATGCCCTCGGTGGCCTGCGGCAGGCACTGTAGACCACCGCTTGCTCCCATCCTGCGCGGCAGATGTCTGGTCGGCGCGCAGTTCACGCAGGTCCGGGATGTGGTTGTAGAGCGTGCCCACCGAGACGCCGAGCAGTCGGGCGATCGAGGGGAGCGAGTGCTCGGGGTAAGGCAGCAGGCCTGGGCCGCCCGCAGGATCTCCGGCGTCACCACCGTGGGTCGGCCACCGACCCGGCCGAGGGACTTCGCGGGTGCCGGTGACGATGAGCTCGCGGATGAACTCGGCCAGCGCGGTGAAGACGTGGGACCAGCCGGCCGCCCGGGGTGGTGGTGTCGAGGTTCTCGTGCAGCGAGGTGAAGCCGATCTCGCGGCGGCGCAGCTCGCCGACCAGGGCGCTGTGGGTTCGACTGGTCAGGCGCCGCCATCCGCGCCGTCTTCGGCACAGGCTCGGTCCGGCTCTGATGCGAACAGCTCCAACTGCTCGCCGGGGGGTTCGGCGTGGGTGAGTTTCTGGCATCGGCTGGACATGCGGGCGAAGACGCTGATGATCATTTTTGATCATCGTTCGGCGCTCCTCGCCGACGAAGTGACCACTGGTTGTGGTGCCATTACGTCGAGTTCACTGCTCTGAGTTTCCGCTCGGCTCTGTCGTCGGTATCTGCCGGGTGCGATGCCGTACTCCCGCTTGAAGGCGGTGGCGAAGGCGAACTCCGAGGTGTAGCCGATCCGGGTGGCCACCTCGCCGAGCGGGGCGTCGGACTCGCGGAGAAGCCGGGCGGCGGTGGTCATGCGCCACCAGGTCAGGTAGGTGAGGGGCGGCTGGCCGATCAGAGTGGTGAAGCGCCGGGAGAAAGCCGCCCGCGACAGTCCCGCCCGGGTGCCGAGTGTGCCAACCGTCCAGGGGAGTGCGGGGTCACGGTGGAGGGCGTGCAGCGCGGCGCTGATCGCCGGGTCACCCAGTGCCGCAGCCCAGCCGGTGGTCGTGCCGCGTTCGGACTGTTCGTCGAACCAGGCCCGCAGAATGTAGAGCAGCAGCATGTCGAGCAGGGCGGGCACGACGGTGTCCACGCCAAGACGAGGGTTGTCGAGTTCGCCGCCGAGAAGGTCGACGGCGGCGCGCAGTTCGGAGCGGTGCCCGAGGCGGGCAGGCAGGTGGACGATCTCGGGCAGGTCACCCAGAAGCGGATGGGCTCGGCTGGGATCGAGCCGGTATCCACCGCAGAGGGTCACGGTAACCGCCTGCGAGCCGTCGTGGCCGGTCTTCCCCACGGTTGCGGAGGCGTAGCGGTCTTCGAAGCGAGGGTCGTTCAGTGGGTCGCAGACGGGCTCGGTCAGCGGGGTGGTAGGGCTGTCGGCGAGCGCGTAACCGCTTCCGTGGGGCAGGAACACCACGTCACCCACGTTCAACGCGATGGGGGCGCCGCTGTCCGGGGGGACCAGCCGGCATGATCCCTGCAGGACCACTTGAAAGCCGGCGGAACCACGCACGGTGGGGAAGCGCTGCCCCCAGGGGGCGTGCCACTGAACGCGCGCCGAGCGGGGTTCCCCGGCGCGCATCGCAGCGATCACATCGCTGAGTACATCCACAGAGAAAGTCTATCTCGACAGCCCTACGAAGACGCATACGTATAAATACGAGACCTTCACGCATTGGATGTCTTTCCTCGTCCCCATACGGTTGAGCACACACGAAATGATCAACCGTTGGGAGCACTTCATGCCTGAGCAACGCAAGATTCTGGTCATCGGGGCGACCGGCACGGTCGGCCGGCAGGTCGTGGCGCAGCTGCTGGAGGCGGGGGTCGAGGTTCGTGCGCTGGCCCGCGATCCCGAAACGGCCGGCCTTCCGAACGGCGCCGAGGTCGTGCGGGGCGACCTGGCCGATCCGGACACCCTGCACACGCCCCTGAATGGGGTCGAGGCCGTGTTTCTCCTCTGGCCGTTCGCCACGGCCGAGGGGATGCCCGCGGTTCTGGATGCGGTCGCCACGCATGCCCGCCGCGTCGTCTACCTGTCTTCGGCGGCCGTACGCGACCACGAACAACAGGTCGAGCAGCTGATTGAGCGGTCCGGGCTGGAATGGACGTTCCTGCGGCCGCACGCCTTCGCGGCCAACGCCCTGCGGTGGGCCGGGCAGATCCGCGCCGAAGCAGTCGTGCGCGAGCCGTACGGCGCGGCCGCCCTGCCCCCGCTGCACGAGCGGGACCTCGCGGCGGTCGCGGTGCACGCACTCATCGGCGACGGGCCCAACGGCGCGATCTACGAGCTGACCGGGCCCGAGATACTGACCCAGGCCGAACAGGCGAGCATCATCGGAGAGGTGATCGGCCGCCCGGTGCGCTGGGGGGAGACCTCGCCGCAGACCGCGCGGCAGCAGATGCTCACCCAGGGCTGGCCACCCGCGGCCGTGGACGGCATCCTCCAAGCCCAGGCCGAGATGGTGACCGAGCCGAAAGCGGCCACGGCCACGGTGGCAGAGGTCACCGGAGCCCCGGCACGCACGTTCCGCACCTGGGTGAGCGACCACGCGGGCGAGTTCAGCGACACCATGAAGGCCGCCCGCATCCACGAGTACGGCGATGCCTCCGTCATCCGATACGAAGAAGTACCGCGGCCCGCTCCCGGGCCGGGCGAGGTCCTGATCCAGGTCGCTGCCACCTCGTTCAACCCTTCGGAGATGGCGCTGCGGTCGGGGACGCTGCGAGCTGTGCTGCCGGTGGACCTGCCCTACATCCTCGGCTGGGACGTCTCCGGCACGATCGTCGAGGTCGGCGACGACGTGGAGGGGTTGGCCGTGGGCGACCCGGTCATCGGCCGTCTCGACGCGGGCGGCGCCGCGGCCGAGTACGTCGCCGCCCCGGCCGGCGTGCTGGCCAAGGCGCCTGTCACTGTTCCCCTCACCGACGCGGCCGCGATCCCGGTCGCCGCGCTCACCGCCTGGCAGGTGCTGTTCGAGCAGGCCCACATCACCACGGGCCAGCGCGTGCTCATCAACGGCGCCGGTGGCGGCGTGGGAGTGTTCGCCGTCCAGCTCGCCAGGCACGCCGGTGCGACAGTGGTCGCCACGGCCAGCGACCGCAGCGCCGCGGCGGTCCGAAAGTACGGCGCCGACCAGATCATCGACTACACGACCACCGCTCTCGCAGATGCGCTGGACGGCCCGGTCGATGCCGTCGTCAACCTCGCTCCGATCTCCCCCGAGGCCGCGGCGAACCTGGTCTCCTTCCTGCGGCCGGGCGGCGTCATCGCCTCCGTCGCCACCCCCATCGAGCCGCCCGCTGACGCCGATGTCACCGCCCTCCACATGGTCGCCGGCAACGACGCCAAGCAACTGAGCGAGATCGTCGAACTCCTCGACGCCGGCGCGCTCATCGTCGACGTCGCCGAATCGCACCCGCTGTCTAACCTCGCGCTGGTCCACCGCAGGAGCGAGGCGGGCCAGACCCACGGCAAGATCACCATCTTCCCCTGAACGCAAGCATCTCGGACCCGGTACCACGGCGTCCGAAGAAAGGGAATCGTCATGACCGAGATTGCGATCATCATCGGGAGCACGCGGCCAGGGCGCAACGGGGAGGCCGTGGCCCGCTGGGTGCACGACATCGCCACCAAGCGCCAGGACGCCGAGTTTGAGCTGGTGGATCTCAAAGATTTCAGCCTGCCGCATCTGGATGAGGTGATGCCGGCGGCGATGGGGCAGTACAGCCACCCGCACACCAGGGCCTGGGCTGAGACGATCGATTCCTTCGACGGGTACGTGTTCGTGACGCCCGAGTACAACCACTCGACGTCGGGAGCGTTGAAGAACGCGATCGACTTCCTGTACGCGGAGTGGAACAACAAGGCGGCCGGGTTCGTCAGCTACGGCAGCGCCGGTGGCACCCGCGCGGTGGAACACCTACGGCTGGTGATGGGCGAGCTCCAGGTCGCCGACGTGCGCGCCCAGGTCGCGCTGTCGTTGTTCACCGACTTCGAGCATTTCAGCGTCCTGAATCCGGCGGCGCACCAGGAGGACACAGTCACGGCCATGCTGGACCAGGTCGTCGCCTGGAGCGAGGCTTTGCAGCCACTTCGTCGGTAGTCGTTTCGGATACCCCACCTCATTAAGGAACAGATCATGACTACGACGTCCCAGACGTCCCAATCTGTGATGACCGGCACCTCTACTCGGCGCGTCAGAGCCATCGCGGTCGGTGGTGCGGTGCTGGTCACCGGCCTGGTGTGGCTCGCTGCCTACGTGCTGGACATCGATCTCAGGGTCGACCAGCGCAACGGACAACCCCCCATGATCGTGGGCCTGCCGCTCGTCATCGGCTTCACGCTGGCCTTGGCCCTACTCGGCTGGGGTGCGCTCGCTGTGCTGGAGCGGTACATCCGCCGGGCCAGGACCATCTGGACCGTAATTGCCATCGCGGTACTGATGTTGTCCTTTGCACCGATCCTCGGCGTCGAAGCGACCTCCGGCACAAAGAGTGTGCTGTCTCTCATGCACCTGGCAGTGGCGGCCGTGCTCATCCCGATGATGCGACGAAGCGCGCCGAAGCCCCACAGCGCCACTACCTGAAGCGCCACCGGAATCCGCTGTGGGCGGACCGTTCGTTCCACCCGAGCCTGATGGCTTGTCACCTCTGACATTGGTCTACATGATCATGAGGAAGGGCGTCTAACACTCCCGAGCCCCTTCGCTTCGCCGCTGTTGCGGATTCCATTTAGTGGTCTGTGATGAGGGCCTCCAGAGCGGCAGCCTTGTCCGCTTCGGTGGGCAGGGTGATTACGGGCGCGAGAAGTGGCCCCAGCGCTCGCATGGGTTTTGGCTCCACGAGTCGATCTCTGGTGCATGGTCACCAGTGGAACTTGGTCCCACTTGTGGATCGTGGAGCCTTGATCACGGGTGAGTTTTGGCCCCACCCTGGGGGTCATGTGAACGGACATGAAGTTTCCTGGTGGCGGCCAACCTGATCCAGATTGACGGCCGTCAAAACTCCCGCTCGGAGGTCACCGCCTTTCGGAAGGACTTGTCCGATGCCGGTGAGATCATCGTTGCTCCCGTCGTGAAGTGAACCTATGGGGCGGTCAACGCCGTTTCGATCGCCGCTCCGTTTCGCTCCAACCACGCCTCCTGCCGCTTGATCTCGTCGCCGGCGCCCTCCTGCCACATCCGCGCCCAGCCCCCGCCCTGCGCCTCGGCGATCTGCTTCATCGAGAACCACGCCCGCCTCGACCGCATTACGGCCACCTCGACGAGCCGGGAACGATCTGCATCCGACATGCCGTAGGCGTCGGCGAGGATCCGGCAGCGGCGCGGCGCGTCGACGTCCCGTAGCAGCGGATCGGCGTCGACGGGATCACCCAGCGGAGCCCACGAGAGCATCGCGTTGCAGACCTCGTCGACCCTGGAGACTGGCTTGGCCATGTCGAAGTCGATGAGCGCGACGGCCTCGCCGTCCCGGAACACAATGTTGTCAGGTGTGAAGTCCATGTGCCCGACCAGTTCAACCGGATAGGGCGGTGCCGGCGGTATGCCCGGCGGCTCGGTGAACTCGCCGAGTCCCGCGAAGGGCCGAACCCCTTCGGGCAGGACGAAACCGGCGACCGCGTCGTCGTAGGCCCGCACCAGGCGGCCGACCGCAGCCAACCGCGCCTCGTCGGCGACCCACGCGGGTCTCGGCTGCCCGGCGACCTCGCCGGGGACGAATGTCAGCACCTCACGTCCGGCCGCGTCAATGCCGAGAAATCTCGGGGCACCCGCGAACCCGACCACCTCCAGGTGGCGAAGCAAGGCGTGGACGAGCGGAGCGTTGAAACCGACCGGACGCCGCACCGTGTCACCGACGCGCACGACACCCTCGGTGACCTCACCGCCGACCAGCGCGACTTCGGGTTCGGGTTCAGCAGGGTCGAAGTAGGTGGCGGAGCTCATCGCGATTCCCCTCTTCAGTTCGGCCAAGTGTTAGACCGTACTGCGGCGCATGGGCATGATCGAAGTGATTTCCTTGGCCGTCTGCCAGGATTCCTGATGACCGCCGGCCCGGACTCATATGGCCGCCGACCAAGAACCTCTCATGGCCGCTACAGGTCACATGCATGTTGCTGCCCACCCCCGCGGTGAATGAGGGGCGTGAGTAGGTCCCTCTGCGGTCAGCTGGCTGGTTGTTCGTCGTCTTCGCCTTCGTTGTCGAAGTGTTCGAGGCGGCGGCTGGATTGGGCGAGCCGGTAGGACTCCGTGCCGGTCTCCAAGATGGTGGCGTTGAAGGTGAGCCGGTCGACGATGGCCGCGCAGAGGCGGGGGTCGGTGAAAGTCTTGGTCCAGCCGGAGAAGGACTCGTTGGAGGCGATGGCGACGCTGGCGCGTTCCTCACGGTCGGTGAGGACTTGGAACAGCAGGTTGGCTCCGCGTTCGTCGAGTTTCATGTAGCCCAGCTCATCCAGGCAGAGGAGGTCGTAGCGGCCGTAGCGGGCGATGGTCTTGCCCAGGACCAAGTCGTCGGCGGCTTCGACGAGTTCGTTGACCAGCGAGGCTGCCAGCACGTATTTCACGCGATAGCCGGCCATGGCAGCCTCGGCGCCCAGGCCGATGAGCAGGTGGGATTTGCCGGTGCCTGAGTCACCGATCAGGCAGAGTGGGTTTCCGTCACGCACCCACTCGCTTCTGGCCAGCGTGTGGATGAGGGCAGGTTCCACGTTGGGGTTGGCCTCGAAGTCGAAGTCACTCAGCCACTTCTCGCGCGGGAATCCGGCAGCCTTGATCCGCCGTTCGCTGCGGCGGCGGAGCCGATCTTCGCATTCGGCCATCAGTAGCTCGGCCAGGAACCCGCGGTAGGTGAGTTGTTCCTTCTCGGCGGCGTTGGCGGTGGCGACGAACTGGGCACGCATGGTGGGCAGGCGCAACATCCGGCATGCCTGGTCGATGGAGGCTTCGGCGGCCTGTTCGGTCAGACCGCGCTGATGGGTGAGCCGGGGCTGAGGCTGGATGCTGCTCATGAAGACTCTCCTGTCTTGGGTGGATGGGCGCGGCGCAGCAGCCGGTCATAGGCGGCCACCGAGGGCAACGGGCGATCGTCGCCGGGTAGAGCGGCAAGCTTCTTGTGGGTGAGGGAGACGATGTTGTCCGGAAGCGTCACGGGCTTGCCCGTCGGCCGGTCGGCCGCAGTAGCGGAATGGTGGCCAGAGGCGGTCTGGGCCGCACGGCGGGCCTCGATCGCGACCGCGTCGGCTGAAGAGGCGCCGACTTGCAGGGTGGCAGCGATCCCAGCGACCACGTGCTCGTCGGCCATGGTCCGGTGCAGCAGCACTTGGATCAGTTCACGGGTGCCAGCGGCGTCGCCGTGCGCCTCACGCACAGCTGCCCACCAGGCGTCGTGGACCGCCGTGAACTTCCCGGCTTGACGGGCCTGGTCCAAGGCGGTGGAGCCGGGAAGTGCGCCGGGTTTGCGGAGCAAGACCTCCAGGTAATGGTCCAGATCCAGACGAGCGGAGTTCTTGGCGATCAGCCGTTCGTGCCGGGCGATCAACGTCTTGTCGGCGAACACCAGCAGTTCGTTGGAGCGCAGCAACACCCGCACCTGCCGGCCGATGTAGGCGACCGGCACCGAATACCGGTTGGTGCGAACGTTGATCTAGGCGCGCCGATCCACGCGCGGATAGAAGGTCCGTCCGGTCTCAAACGCCCGCTCCGGCAGCGGCGCCAGCAGCGGAGCCTCCACTGCGAAGTACTCGGCCACCGTGCGAGCCCGGGCACCGATGCGGCGCAGGTCGTCCTCAGCGTCCCACCCGGCGATCCGCTCGTTCAGCTCGGCAATGGAGTCGACTTTCGGGATGGGGACCATCCGGTTGCGGCGGAACCGGCCCACCTCACCTTCGACGCCGCCCTTCTCATGAGCTCCGCCTTCGCCGGGCTGGCAGTAGAAGGCATCCAGTTGGTAGTGCGACCGGAACAACGTCCAGCGTTCGTTCTCCACCCTGGCCCGGGAGAATCCCAGCACCTGCGCGACCGCGGCCTTGAGGTTGTCGTAGCGGACCTTGCCGGTCGGCACGCCTCCCAGCATGTTGAACGCGTGCACATGCCCCTCGAAGAACGCCTCCTGCCCCGCCGACAGGCTGACCCGGTGCACCGCCTTGCCGAGTACGACAGCCGGAACACGAACATGTAGCAGGCCGTCATCTCTCCGGCCAAGTCGATGACGACATCCCCGAAGTCGACCTCGGCTTCGACTCCAGGCTTGTGTTCTTGATCGATCGGCACTTCCGCGGGCGGTGCCCGGCCCGCCTCCACTCTGATCTCCGGCCGCCGCCACGACACGTATTCACAGACCGTGGAGTAGGAGATGCCCTCCATCTCATACTCGGCCACCAGCCGGTCGAAGATCCGCTTGCTGGTGTGCTGCTGCTTGCGTGGAGCGTGCAGATCAGCGCGCAGCATCCGGTCGATCGCCGGGGCGGCAGTTTCTTCCGCTGTCGCGGGAACGCCGACGTCAGGGCGTCGCGCACGGTGCGGCGGTGCACGCCGTATTTACGCGCCAGCGCCCGGACTCCCAACCCTCAATCCGGGAATCCCGCCGGATTGCCGCGTAGATCTCCACCTTGCTCATCCGCGCCATCTCGGCTCCTCCGCCACACAGAGCACATGAAGCGTCTCACCGCAACGACAGTAGTGGAGCCAAAACTCACCGGAACGTCGCCGATCCGCTACAGAAAGCCATCCGATGGGGCCAGAAACCGTCCGTAGATGGAGCCAACTCACCCGCTAGAAACCAGGCAGGGCGTAGCGGCGGGTGGTGTCCAGAGAGCCGTGGCCGAGAAGCTCGGCGATCAGGATGCGGCGGCCGTTCTTCAGGTGGCGGCGGAAGTCGCGCACTGCGCCGGTAGCGGCGATGGGGTCGGTGAGCGAGTCGCCGTCGAGTGCGTCGACGTCAGCTTGCTCAGCGAGCCAGGCCAGGTAGCCGCGCAGCCGGGAGTGGTACTTAATTTTGCTGGAGTCAGCCAGCGGTGAGTGATCGAGCGCGGTGGCGTAGTCGTCGAGGATCGCCGCATACGGGCCGGGGAGCAGGACGGTCCGGGACCGGGTTGTGTTTCCGGAAGCTGTGCAGGGGGCTTGCTCGAGCTCTGGGATTGTGTTTCCGGAAGTCTCCCGGAGACTACTTCCGGAATTGCGGCATTCCGGAAGTAGCGCAGGATCGGTTGCGCCTTCGCCCGGGCGTTTGACCTCAACTGTGGTTGAGATTGCACGATGGCGGCCGGGGCGTCGCCCCTGCATCCGACCTTGAGGAGTGTGTTCATGAGCACCGATTCCGGTTTCTATTCGATCATCGACTATACCGTTGATGGCCTTGACACACAGCGTGAGCTTGTGGAGGCGTTCGCGGAGATCCAGGAGCGGTGGGTGCGCTTCAATCCCGGCTATCGCTCGGCTCGTTTCCATGTGAGCACGGACGGGACCCGGGTGTACAACATCGTGCACTGGGCGAGCGAGGCGGACTACCGCCACTTCGTGGAGACCTCCGACACCGATGGCCGGATGGCCGCCATCGGTAGGACGCTGGAAGGCCTGTCCGGTAAGGCCGAACCACGCATGACCGGGGTGCCCACCTACACCGTCGTCCGCGAAGTCGGTCCTGGGCCGCAGCGCCTCGATGCCTGATCGTCCGATCCCTGCCGGCGGGCGGCTGTACCCGTCGGCAGCCCGCCGCCGGGTTGCCGAACTCGCTCCATCAACCACGATCACTGTGCGGGACATTCATGAAGCTTGAGATATACGCCGATGTGCTGTGCCCCTGGTGCTACATCGGCAAGAGACGCCTGACGGCCGCCTTGGCCCAGCAGCCCGGCCGCAACAGCATCGAGATCGTCTGGCGCGCCTACGAGCTCGCGCCGGACGAAGGCCGGACGCCCGGGCCGACCGCCGCGGAGGCCATGGCCGGCTGGTGGGGCGAGCAGGCGCCCGCCCGCATCGCCCGGATCCGGTCACTGGGCGCGGCGGAAGGCCTGGAGCTGAACCTGCATCTGGCCCGCCCGGTGAACACCTTCGACGCGCACCGGCTGGTCAAGCTCGCCGCCGACCGCGGCCGGGCCGACCAGATGATGGATCTGCTTCTGCGCGCGTACCACACCGAGGGGCACAACGTGGCCGACGCGCAGGTCCTGCAGCGCCTCGGCGGCGAGGCCGGGCTGGACACCAGGGAGGTGCGCACTGTGCTGGACGGCGACGACTACGCCGACGAGGTATGCGACGACCGGCGCCACGCGGCAGAGCACGGCATCACCGGCGTGCCCAGTCTCGTGATCGACGGCCGCCCGCCGGTCTCCGGAGTCCAGCCCGTCGCCGATCTGCACGTGCTCCTGCGGACCGACCCGACCGGCTCACACGGCGTTCTGACCATCCCTGACCGGCCTGACTGACGGACGACTCCGGTCACGCCTGTTGCACCATCTCGGCATCTCTTTCTGGGGGTGGACCGGTCGGGTCGCCCCGGGCCTCTCAGCCCGGGGCTCCTACAGAACCGTGCGTAACAATCTCTCGTTGCACGGCTCTTGTCGTCCTGGTCACCAGGCCGTCGGGACCGTGTTCACCCAGATCCAGTGAGCGAAGAACCGTGGCCGCGACTTCACGACCATCTCCCACCGGGCTTGGGCCTTCTTACGGCCCCTGAGCCGCTTGTACTTGTTGCGCGACCACCGCATCAGGTAGGCGTTGATGCGGGCCAGGAGGGGATACAGCGCGGAGCGGTAGAACGCACCGTAGTACTGCATCCAGCCCCGCACGACCGGATTGATCCGCCGTGCGAGGTCGTGTTCGGAGGACCCGGCGCGATGGTGAAGCCGTCAGGCTCGCACCGTCGCGCTCATCTGTTTCAAGGCTTCCTTGCTGACCGCCGGGTTGAAGCCACATCGCATCTTCCCGGCCTTGGTCCGGACCCCTCGCGGCCGGAAGGTGAACCCCAGGAACGTAAACGACGTGTGCTCATGCGAGCCGCGCCGCCGGTCGTCCTTGCAGTACACGATCCGGGTCTTGTCCGGGTGCAGTTCCAGCCCGACCTCGGCCATCAGCAGCACGCGGGCCGACGATCGAGAGATCATCTTGTACATAGAAACGATCATATGGAGGGTGGTGATACCGGTCGGCACGCTCGGAAAGTCGCTCGACAGAGGGAGTCGCGCCTTCCAAGTCCCATTCACACAGCCACCGGGTCCGGGCCGGCCGGGACGGCGAGATGCGGGACGGGCGCCGCTCGGGGGGAGTGGCCGGGATTCTGGTACGCCTGGGTGCGATCACTCCACGGACCGTGCGGGCGGGGCATTCGCCGGGCCGGTCGGGTCAAGAGCCGTGAGGTGGGCTCGGGCGTACGTGCGGAAGATCGCCACGGGGCCGTTGCGGTCGCGGGCGCGGGTCGCCGTACGACGTGGCTGGGCTCGACGCCCTCAAGCGGGACCGTGGTGAGGTCGGGCCCAGAGTGTGGCCCGTGGCTCGACACAGGGTAAGGAGTTGATGCTCATCAGCGAGTGCAGACCCATCATTGCCATGGCATTTGCGGGCTTTTGGCGCAGAAAGCATCGCAGATGAGTGTAGGAGTCGATGGCCGGGGGTATGGGCAGGTCAGGCGGATCAGACGAGGAGAGCCTGTGGAGTCCACGTCGACCGATCGTGCTGTCGACGGCCGGGTGCCCCTGTCGGGGGCGCTGCGCGAGCCGGCCTGGTTGAGCGTGGCCGCGCTGCGGTCGATGCCGCAGCGGGAACTGACGGTGAGCTTCGAGTGCCGCACCTCCGGGGTGCGGCGTCACTACTTCAGCGGGCCGCTGCTGGTGGAGGTGCTGCGGGCGGCGGGGCCGCTGTTCGATGCGGACGAGCGCAAGGACCGGCTGCGCTTCCTGGTCTCGGTGCTGGGCCGCGACGGACATCGTGCGGTGCTGTCGTGGGGGGAGATCGACCCGGAGTTCGGTGACACCGCGGCGCTGCTGGCCGTCAGCATGGACTGCCGTGACCTCGACGAGGAGGGCCCGCACCTGGTGGTGCCGGGTGACCGGTGCGGTGGCTGGCACATCAGCCGGATCGCGGAGATCAAGGTATGCGCCGATGACCGGTTACGGCGTTGAGGGGCCGCACACGCAGCCGGTCGCGACGTCGGTCCGGTGCGAGACGACGTACGGCCCGGCGTGGCCGTGGTGGCGGTCGCGTTCGCGGGTGATGCGGTAGCCGGCCTTTCGCGCCCGTCCAGGTCGGGGCCGGAGACCAGGCACGGGGCGGCGCGTCCGAAAGAGAGCCGGCCGCGATCCGGAGCCGTCGGTGGCGGTCATCGACAGCCAGAGTGTCATGGGCGTCGACACGGTCGGCACCGGCAGCCGCGGCTACGACGCAGGCAAGAAGATCAACGGTCGCAAGCGGTCCGTGGCCACCGACACCTCGGTCTGCTGCCGGTGACGATGGTGCGGGCGGTGATGCCCAGTGCGCGCAGGCCCGGGTCGAGCACGGCGACTTGGATGAGCTCTGGTGGGGTGCGCAGCCCGAGCCGATGGTGCAGGCGCATGCGGGCGGAGACCGGTGAGGTGTCGCCGGCTGTGGTGTCGGGGGCGGTGGGGTCTTCGCGGGTTCCGATCAGGGCCAGCACCAGGACGTGGCGCTGGAGGAGCCACTTGGTGTCGATTCCTTCGATGGGCAACTGCCGCAGCAGCAGTCCTGAGGTGGGGTGAGTGCGCAGCCAGCCGACGGTGTCGATCAGTTTCTGATAGTCGCGTCCGTCGAGGTCGGTGATGCGGCGGATGACGCCTTCGAAGACCGCTGCAGGGAAGAGGTGTTGCAGACGGGTCAAGCGCTGGCCGCAGCGCTGTCATGTTCGCTGCGTGTGGGGGTGAAGCGCCGCCGCCTGGCCAGGGTGGGCCAGAAGAAGGGTCTTGGGCATGGGGTGGGTGGCGGTGGGGAAGCGGAGGTGGGCGTACTCGACGGTGCCGGCGCCTTGGTAGTTCTCCCACAGCGCGGCCCAGGCGTGGCAGGCGACGGGGTCGGCGGATCGTTCGGCGGTGCTGGGCGGGTGCAGGCTGATGCGCATCGGCCATTGGCCGCGAGCCCAGTCGGGGTTGTTGCGTTCGAATCGGACACGCACCAAGCGCGCCACGCTCAACACCGACGCCCCCTGCAGTCATCGATCGGGTGTCATCTTGCAGCCGCCGATAAAGATCAACAAGAAAGATCGCGTAAGGATCGAAGACACCCTCTGAACACGGATACAGCGCGATCAGGCGGCGCTCTCGACAAGGGTGCTGGTGACCATGCGGAGCTGACAGCGGAGCCAGGCGTGTCCCTGATCGGCCGCGTGGCGTGGATGCCAGGCCATGCCAATCGCCATCGGGGGCACGTCCAACGGGATGGGGAAGGCTCGCAGGCCCAGCGCGGTGAGAGCCTGACCGAACCATCCGTCGATCGTCAGACAGACGAGGTCGCTGGTGGTAGCCAGCATCATGGCGGTGGTGTGGCCGGGAACGACAGCGGCCACTCGGCGACGCAGACCATGCTTGGCCAGCGCAGCGTCGATGGGACCGCGCAATCTCCCGCGACGTGAGATGCCGATGTGCGGCGCCTGCGCGAAGCGCTGCGGGGTGATGGGCTCGGCGAACAGCGGGTGGCCTTCCCTGGCCACGGCCACCATGGCAACGCGGGCCAGCGGTTCGGTGCGGATCTCGGGGTCAAGATCACCCAGCACGCCGAGCTCGATGTCCACCTCGCCCTGCCGCAGCGCGGGGCCTCCCTCCAGCGCCTCGGGTGCGAACACCACGTCCGCCTGCGGAGCCTGAGCGTTGACCCGTTCCATGAGCGGTGCGCCCAGACCGGTCAACAACAGGTCACTGGCCTGGATGGTGAAGGTCCTGCGCAGCTGGGCGAGGTCCAGCGCGGGCGCGGGCGCGAGCAGAGCTTCGGATCGTTGCAGGAGCGTCCGTACCTCCTCGCGCAGTTCCAGTGCTCGCGGAGTGGGGACGAGGCGCTGCCCTGCGCGGACGAGAAGAGGATCGCCCAGTACGCGACGCAGGGTGGCGAGCTTGCGACTGGCCGCGGCAGGTGAGGTCCCCAGCCGCTCGGCTGCCCCGGTCACGCTGACCTCGTGCAGAAGGGCGTCGAGCGCCGCCAGCAGGTTCAGATCCATGAGCAGCCCCGTCCGATTTGCGCTGAGCGGAAACATTATGTGCCTATCTTTGCATTGTCTGGCGGTATGCGGCTCTTCGAGACTGGCCTGGCACATCCCCCACGACGAGGAGAACCTGATGACGTATGACGCACGAGCCGAGCGGGAAGGCGATGTCCTGGCGGTGGTAAGCCAGAGCGGCCCGACGGTGTCGTTCTTCGACGCGGCCGACCACCGGCTGCTGGGCGTGCTCGATGTCCTGGCTGAGCCGCACGAGTTGTGCCTCGACCCGGCACGGCGCCTGCTGTGGTGCACGCACAGCTACCACGCGGGCTACTACCACGCCAACAGCGGCCGACGTAGCGAGATCACCCTTGTCGACCCCGACGAGCGCCGCATCGTGGACGTGATCGACCTGACGCCCGAGCACGCACCGCATGGGCTCGCCATCGACGCCGCCCGGGACCTGCTGTACGTCAGCGTCGAAGGGGCCGAGGACCGGCCGGGCGCTGTCATAGTCGTCGACCTCGCCGCCCGCAAGCCCATCGGCCGCATCGGCACCGGCGCCAAGGGCCCGCACTGGTTCGTCATCAGCCCGGACGGCAACACAGGCTACGCCAGCAACAAAGAGGCACCATACGTGTCGGTGGTGGATCTGCGTACCGGCACAATGACGGCCAAGGTGGAAGTGCCCGGCAGCGAGGGCCTGGCCGTCTCCGGCGACGGCGGCAAGGTCTTCGTCGCCGCCCCGTACGGCTCCTTCGCCGCCCCCGGAGCGTCGGCGGCGCCCGGCATCCGCGTCATCGACACCGCCACGGCGTCGATCACCGAGGTCCTGCCCACCGGCGCCGTGACGTTCCCCGTCCACGTCACCACCACCGGACGGCTGCTCACGGGCGAACTGCGTATGGAACCTGCTACCGACTCCCAGCTCGGCCGCCAGGCACCTGGTCGGCTCACCGTGTTCGACGCGCACGACCACCGGCCGTTGGGCAGCATCGAGATCGGACACTTCCCGCTGACGATCACCTCCTCCCCGGACGGCCGGCTCGGCTACGTCTCCTGCGTGTCCTCCTCCACGGTGGACATCGTGGATCTGGAGGAGATGCGCCGGCTGGAGCAGCTGAAGATTCCCAAGCGCGGCGAGCCGGGCGCACACGGCCTGGCCTACATCCCCCGCCAGACATCGTGAACACGAGCCGGCCCACGACCGCGACCAGGCGGGAGCAAGCGATCGACAACATGGCGTCCGCCTGACGTCGGCCGTCGCGGCCCGCCGCGCGCTCGACCCGTTCTCCGATCGCATGAGCGGTCTCGATCTGGCCGCCGGGTACACCGTGCAACGCCGCCTGCGCGGCACGGCTGGCGGCCTGGCAAGCTGGAAACTGGGGCTCACCTCGCGCGCCAAGCAGGCCCAGGTCGACCTCGACGCCCCCGTATACGGCTTCCTGGAACCTGCTCGCGCGCTGGGGCCCGGTCAACCTCCGGACATCGTCGCGCTGATCCAGCCGCGCGCCGAACCGGAGATCGTGTTCCTGCTCGGCGCCGACCTGGAGGGACCCGGCGTCACGGCGGACGACGTACTCGCCGTCACCTCGGCCGTGGCCGTAGGACTGGAGATCCTCGACTCCCGTCCCGCTACCACGACTACCGCTTCACCGTTGCCGACGTCGTGGCCGACGACGTCTCGGCGGGCCGCTACCTGGTCGGCCCGCCGGTGCCCGCGGACGACATCGACCTGAGCGCGGTCGGGGTGGAGTTCGAGAAGAATGGCGACCTGGTCGCCACCACGACGGGAGCCGCCGCCACGGGCTATCCGGCTACGGCCGTGGCGTGGCCGGCCCGTCAGCTCCAGGCCGAAGGCGAGAGGCCGCGCGCCGGGCAGATCGTCTTCTCCGGCGGCCTGACCGCGGCCACGCCCCTGGCGCCAGGCGACGTCCTCACCGCCCGCATCGGCCGGCCCGGCACGCTCATGCTGGCCGGTACGTGAACCAACCGTACGAAGGAGAAACCGCCATGCCCCTGGTCCAAGTCACCGTGGCGCGGGGCCGCCATCCCGAGCAGTTGCACGCACTCGGCGTCGCGCTCACCGACGCCGTACAGGGCGCGCTCGGCGCCGCCCGCGACTCCGTCCGCGTGATCATCACCGAAGCCCCGCCGGAACACTGGTTCACCGGCGGACAGACCCTTGCCGCCCACCGGGGTGGAGATCCGGACGGCGAACGGGCGTGACCGCCACCCCCGCCCCGGTGGCCCACGCCGCCGACCGGCTCAACCACGCCGCACAGGACAGACGGCCGATCCCGCCCGTACGCGATCTCGTCGGCGATCATGACATCGGCACCGCCTACGCCGTACAGCGGGAGCTGACCCGCCGCCGCACGGCGGGCGGGTCGGCGGTGGGTGATGAACACCGGGCCGCGGGTGCGCCCTTTCAGCAGGCGCGGCAACAGCCGGGCGGTGCCGGCATCCCAGTAGACGGTCTCCAGCACGGAGTCCTCCCGCACCTGGCCCCGACGGCGGGGCGTGGCGCGGGCGCCCTGGCCCTCACCCGTATACGGCGCCCGGCCAGGTCCAGGTCCTCGATGTTGAGCCCAGAATCTCTTCGGCACGTCCCGCCGTCTCGTACAGCATCCGGTAGAGGAGCTTCTCCCGCAGACCGACCTCGCGGCGGGCGATCAGCCGGTCGACCGCCATCTTCGGATGCGCCGGGTCTGGCTGTCAGGCACCGCCAACAGCTGCCGCTCCCTGCTGATCGGGTCCACTTGAAGGCTGAACCCGTCCTCGCAGTGCCTCGAGAGTCCGCCGACCGGGTGCGTCCGCATCCTCATACCCACCTGACTGTCGGGATGCGCGCCTTCATCGCCGCAGGCTCGGCCGAGGTCAGGGCGGTGGATATGCCGCTGACCTCCGCCAACCATTCCAGACCCTGTCCGTGGCCATGGGTTCTGAACACCCAAGCGGCGCGTCAAGCTGGACTGCCGCTGAAGATCACGGTCAGTCACTACCACGCCCTCAGCATCGGGAACTCGCGACAGTCGAGCAGCTCCGGGGTGAGCTGGCCGCGTTCGTGGCTGAGGTGTTCGGGGTCCCGGTAGTAATGGCGCAAGAACCAACGGATATGCCTCTCACCTGCGCCTATACAGAGTTCTCCGGCCGGGGCTTCGTCCCGGACGTAACCACACGACGTGCACTGCCGAAACTTGGGAGCGGGGCGAGCAGCCATCACCGCCGGTCGCCTGCGGAAACGCTCTACTCTGCCCCGCTGGTCTGAGTGCGGCCTGCCCCTGGTCTGAATAGCTACATTCTGGCTATATGTCAATACTCTAGGTAGTTGGAGGGGGATCTATGGGACTTCCAAGCGACGGAGAGGTCGGGCGGCTCGTGCCGGGGCCGGGCCGTCACGGCTTCAGCTTGTCGGCCTCCCGGACGTCGTGGAGGTGGATGAGGACGTCGAAGGA
>NZ_JBVJHH010000082.1:0-20222 GCF_055586905.1 Streptosporangium sp. NPDC048886 | reverse complement strand
GCCGGCGGAGGTGAGGATCTGCCCGGTGTCGACGTACAGGACCCTCGCGTCCACCTCGACCCGCTGGTAGGAGCGTGAGAGCTCCTCGGCCGCGCCGCCGGCACCCGCCATCGCGTTCCGGCACCGAGCCCAGAGCCTCTTCACCAGCCACGGCATCACCATCGCCCGAGTCCTCACCGACATTCAAACGTCGAACGCTTCAACCGCACCCTGCTGGAGGAATGGGCCTACGCCCAGCCCTACCGATCAGAGACCGAACGCCGACAGGCACTCCCGCACTGGCTACACACCTACAATCACCACCGCGGCCACACCGCGCTGAACGGCCAACCACCCGCCAGCCGCATACCTAACCTCATAGGTCAGTACACCTAGAGCAATAGCGGCCGGGCGAGCGAGGGCGGGAGCGGCGGCGAATGAGGCGGGGGCAACATGACCCCCACCCCGAACACCGTTCGAGGCGGAGACGGGTCTCCCGGCGGCAAGGCCAGCTCCGATCTCGGGCCGACCCCGCTCCCCTTCACCGGCAGCTTCCTTTCCGATAATCCGCAGTCGGCCGCAGCGGCGGTTTCGAACCTCTCGCACCCCGGTTCCTCGGGCAGCGGCGGGCACCAGGGCACCCGGGGCACCCAGAACGGCGCCAACTCCGGTGGGTCCGGAGGAGGCAAGGGGGACAGCGGATCCGGGGGCGCTGGAGCAAGCGCCATCCGGGCGCCGGAGGCGTCACGCCTCCCCCCGGCACCGGCGCAGGAGGCCAAGGCGGGCGCGGCGGAGACGGAAGCGCCGGCGGCCGCGGCGGAAACGGCTCCAACAGCGGCGGTTGGTCTGCGGGACATGCTCGCTGAAGGCTTCCGACGGCCAGGCCGGTGGAGACGGCTAGGCCTACATCAGCTGGTAGCCAAGCCCTGCAGAACGCTCCCGCCCCAAATGGGCTGGGGAATGAGTGAGGCCCGCGCCGGTCGGCGCGGGCCTCGGTCTGGCCGGCAGAGGGCCACTAGTCAGCGGCCAAACACACGCCCAGGAATGACTTCGGCCCCTCCGGGAATCGCAGGGGTTCGCCCATCGACTCCACCGGCAATGCCAGAGGTTTGTCCTCGTCCACTATCCAGCCAGCGATGTGCCCGCACAGCTTCTTCCGCTCCTTCGACTGGGGCATACCGGCATCACGTTCGCGATTGAAATGAGTCTTGGAGATCAAGTCGAGGTTCTCGGCCACCTCGCTCCCCCGGAACTCCTGACCCGAGGGCAGCACGACGACGACCGGATCACTGCCCCGCATGACGACCACGGCGCCTACAGCTCCGGCGACGAGCACCAGGACGCCGAGGGCGATCCCAGCGGGGAGCAGCCACTTCCGCGCTCTGACGGGTGGGGCTGATGTGCGGCCCAGGACAGCTGTCTGCTCGGTCCACCGTTGGCCGTCCCACTGGCGCAGGAACGGCTGGCCCCCAGGATCCGGGTAGTAGCCGGGACCAGGCGGGCTCGGCTGTTGCGGATGTCGTGGTGCGTCCACTAGGTGTCCTGCCTTCCAGCGCCACAGGGGTCGAATTCGGGACGACCTAGAACCAGCCGCACGCTAGCAGCGTCGCGAGTGATCGTCTAACAAGATCTCTGCCAGATGTCGGCAGTGCCATGGCCTGGGATCTGCTGAATCCGTCAGGAGATCGACCTCGCTCGCGATCTACGGATGGGCGCCCGCCAGCTCAACAAGGGGTTCCTGACGTTCCTGCACGGCCGGGCGTGGACGCACGCGGAGGGACCGGTGGCGTTGTTCGACCAGTCGGTGGCGTGGCCGCGCCGGCACCGGGTGCTGCTGCCGGGGGTGCTGGAGCGGCTGGTGGCCAGCGTGCGGGAGCAGACCGACGACCGTTGCAACGCGCTCGTGGCCCGCCAGGCGACCCGGGCCAGCCGGGGCGGGCCCGGCTGGTGGTGGAGCCGCTGGGGGCGCTGGGCGAGTCGGACACGCTCGAGGAGCTGCGGGCGGTGTGTCAGGCGATGCTGCCCCGCGTCGACCTGCCCGAGCTACTGTTGGAAGTCCATGAGTGGACCTTCTTCCTGGACGCCTACACCCACCTGGCCGACATCTCGACCAGGATGGACGACCTGCACATATCGCTGGTCGCGCTGCTGGTGAGCGAGGCGTGCAACGTCGGGTTCCCTCCGGTGATCAAGCCAAATAATCCAGCTCTGACGCGGGGCCGACTGTCGCACGTCGACCAGAACCCTGCGGGGCAGAAACTTCCGCGGGCTTAGAATTCACCAGCCACAGGCCGGTGAACACGGCGCCAGCCAGGGTGACGGCGCCGGCCACGACGAAGGCGCTGTTGAGGCCGGCTTCGAAGGACGCGCCGCTGGATTCCCTGGTGCGGACGACGGCTCCGAGCACCGCCACGCCGAGCACCGCGCCGATCTGCCGGGTGGTGCTGCTGATGCCCGACGCGAGGCCGCCTTCCTGCGGGCTGACCGCCTGGATGGCGGCGCCGGTCAGCGGGGACATGGTCAGAGCGAACCCGATGCCGAGGACGGCCAGCCGCCACCACACGTTGCCGTAGCCGGTGTCCGCGTGCACGGAGCCCAGCGCCAGCAGCCCCAGTCCGGCCAGCGCCAGGCCGATGGTGACCACGATCCGGATGCCGTACTTGGCGGCGAGCCGGCCCGCGTACGGGCTGACGATCACCATGGCCAGGGTGACGGGCAGGGTCTGCACGCCGGCGAGCAGGATCGAACTGCCCTGGACGTATACGAAGAACTGGGAGAAGAAGAAGGACGAACCCATGAGCGCGAACCCCACCACGACCATCGCCCGGCCTCCTTGATCTACGACCGTTTTGGCGACTCCGTCGAGTCTGCGGGGGCGTACTCCCAGCGTTCGGTGAGGAGCGCGGGAGGGGGTGGGGTCCCGGGCAGTCGGGGGTGGCGGGGGCGCAGGCCGTCGAGAGCGATGGCGATCGTACGCTTCCGGGCGTTGTGGGCTGCGTCGATCAGGTCGGTGCGACCCTGCCGGTCGAGCTGTTCGATCAGGGGGGACTTGCCGAGTTGTTCGATCAGCAGCGAGATGTCCATGGCGGTGGCGTCCGACCTGAGCGCTCCGGCGGCATGCGCGCGAGCCACCAGCTCTCGCATGAGCTCCTCGGACCTGGTGAACTTGGCGGCCATCTCGTCGGTGACGGCGATCGTGCTGGCCAGCGGCCCGAGGGAGCCGCCACTGAACTCGATGCAGGCGCCGATGTAGTGAGCGAGCCCTTCCCAGGGGTCGTCGTGCCGCAGACCGTGTTCGGCGGCCTGAATCCACTGGTCGAGGGAGAGCGCGCACAGGTGCTGGAAGAGCTCGTCCTTGGAACGGTAGCGGCGGTAGAGGCTGGCGATGCCGACTCCGGCGCGTGCGGCGATCGTCGCCACCGATGCATGGGCTCCGTCCACGGCCAGGACCTTCTTGGCGGCCTCCAGGAGGGCGTGGTCGTTGCGTTCGGCCTCTGCGTGCCGGGGGGCTTTGCGTGCCATGCGCTCACTGTAGTCGCCTTGCGGAGCGGTTCGCTCCGTTATAGGTTCTCAAACGAAGTGTTTTTATCCGTTTGGAGGAGTGTCATGCGGGCTGTGGTGATGGAAGAGTTCGGCGGGCCGGAGACACTACGAATGCGGCAGGTCGAAGATCCCGTGCCGGGGCCGGGGCAGGTGCTCGTCGCGGTGGCGTACGCGAGTATCACGTTCGTCGAGACGCAGGTGCGCTCGGGCAAGGGGCCGTTCGGCAGGCCCGCCCTGCCCCGCATACCCGGCAACGGCGTGGGCGGCCGCATCACCGCCGTCGGACCGGACGTGGACCCGAGCCTGGTGGGGACGGTCGTGGTCACCACCACCGGCGGCGAGGGCGGGTATGCCGAGCTGGCGCTGGCCCGGGCCCAGGACGCGGTCCCGGTTCCCGCGGGTCTGGAGCTCAAGGACGCGGTCGCGCTGCTGGCCGACGGGCGTACGGCGTTGCTGCTGTACCGGCAGGCGGAGATCAAGCCAGGCGATCGGGTCCTCGTGGAGGCCGCGGGGGGAGGTGTCGGCAGCCTGCTGGTGCAGCTCGCCGCCGCCGCGGACGCCCACGTGATCGGCGCCGCCCGAGGCCCCGGCAAGGCGCGGCTGGTCACCTCGCTGGGCGCGGCCTCCTACGTTGATTACTCCCGGCCTGACTGGCTGGATCGGGTGATGGAGGCGACCGGCGGCGCCGGGCTCGATCTCGTCTTCGACGGGGTCGGCGGCCGGATCGGCACCGAGGCGATCGGTGCGCTGCGTGAAGGCGGACGCGTGAGCATCTACGGAATGGCCAGCGGCGCCGACGCCGACCTCGACGAAGGCGAGCTCCGGGCACGCTCCATCGACGTCATCGGGCTCACCGCCGCGCCGAGCCCCGCCCAGATCCGCGCACTCATCGTCGATGCGCTGAACCTGGCCGCCGACGGGAAGTTGCGGCCCGTCATCGGCCAGACCTTCCCGCTCGACGCGGCAGCCGCCGCGCATCGAGCGATCGAGTCGCGGACCACCACCGGCAAGACCCTGCTCATCCCGGCCGACGATGTGCGCGGCTGAGATCAACACCCATATGTCCCCCACCCCCTCTGCCAGAGCCGGCGCCCGAGAGTGGATCGCCCTGGCGGTCCTGGGTGTTCCCGCCGTGTTGGTCATGATGAACATGTCGGTGCTCTATCTGGCACTGCCGGCCCTGAGCGCCGATCTGGAGCCCGACGGCCCCCAACTGCTGTGGATCACCGACATCTACGGTTTCATGGTCGCCGGATCGCTCGTCACGATGGGTACGCTCGGCGACCGTCTCGGGCACCGCCGGACCCTGCTGATCGGCGCCGTGGCCTTCACCGGCGCATCCGTCATCGCCGCACACGCCCCCAGCGCCGGCATGCTCATCGCGACCCGGGCGGTCCAAGGAGTCGCCGCCGCCGCGCTGGCGCCGTCCTCGCTGGCGCTGATCCGCACCCTGTTCCTCGATCCCCGACAGCGCACCCTGGCCATCACGGCCTGGATGATGGCGTTCATGGGCGGCGGCGCGCTCGGCCCGCTGGTCGGCGGTGTGCTGCTGCAGTACTACTGGTGGGGCTCGGTGTTTCTGCTCGCCATTCCGGCCATGGCCCTGCTGCTGGTCACCGGCCCTTTCCTGATCCCTGAATCTCGCGCTCCGGCTTCCGGACGGCTGGACGCGGTCAGCGTCGTCCTGTCGCTGCTGACTCCTCTGACGATCGTGTTCGGCATCAAGGATCTCGCCGTCCACGGCTTTGCCCTGCCGTCCGCCGGCGTCCTGGTCGTGGGCCTGGTGATCGGCGCGGTCTTCGTGCGCCGTCAGCGACGGCTTTCCGACCCGCTCCTGGACCTGGGATTGTTCCGCATCCGCTCCTTCGCCGTATCCGTCACGGGCATGGTGCTGGTCGGGATCATACTGTTCGGGACCAGCCTGCTGACCTCGCAATACCTGCAACTGGTGCTCGAACTGTCTCCGTTGGAGGCCGGTCTGTGGCAGCTGCCCACCGCGGTCACCGGAACCGTCGTGGCCCTGGTGGTCTCCAGTCTCACCGGCCGCATCCGCCCGGCCGTCCTCATGAGTGCCGGCGCCGCGTTCGCCGTCGCCGGTCCCGTCCTGCTCACACAGGTGGATACGGACCCCGTCGTTCTGGTGTCCGGCTCCGTCCTTCTCTTCGCCGGGCTGACCCCGTTCATGGCGCTGGGAACCAATCTGGTCGTCGGCGCGGCGCCACCCGAACGCGCCGGAGCCGCCTCAGCGATCTCCGAGACCGGCGCCGAACTCGGCGGCGCGCTCGGCATCGCCGTACTCGGCAGCATCGCCACCGGCGTCTACGGCAGCTACATGATCGGCCATACGTTTCCCGGCGTCCCCTCCCAGCTCGCCGAGGCCGCCCGCGAGACGCTGCCCGCCGCCCTCCAGGCGGCCCGGCGACTGCCCGAAAGCCTCGGCATCCCCTTGGCCCAGACCGCCCGAGACGCGTTCGCCCACAGCCTTCACGTGCACGCGCTCATCACGATTCCCCTGCTCATCGCGCTCGCCCTGCTGAGCCTGACCCTGCGGCGCGCAACCCCGCCGCAACCGGGCCGGCCCGAACAGGTCACGACGCCCAGCCCTGCGTTCGACTGAAAGAAAGGACCAAGCGATCATGCAAGTCGAGGTCTACTTCGACGTCCTGTGCCCCTGGTGCTACATCGGCAAGAGACGACTGGCCGCCGCCCTGAAGGGCCGCAACGATGTGAACGTCGTCTGGCGCAGTTTCGAGCTCGATCCGGACGGAAGCCCCGTCCCCGGCCCGACGGCGGCCCAGGTGATCGCCACGTACCAGAACGACCCAGCCCGGGCGGGTGCCCGGGTGGCCCACATCCAAGCGCTTGGCGCAGCCGAAGGACTCGAACTCAACCTGCACCAGGCCCGGCCGGTCAACTCTTTCGACGCGCACCGCCTGATCCACCTGGCCGCCACCTGCGGCCTGGCCGACGCCGTTCTGGAGCGTCTTCTTCACGGATACCACACCGAAGGCCGCAACATCGCCGACCCGGACGTTCTCCGAGCGCTCGGCGCCGAGGCCGGACTCGATCTCGCCCAGATGGATGAACTCCTGAGCGGCGACGCGTTCGCCGCTGAAGTCCGGGCCGATGAACACCACGGCGCCCAGAAGGGGATCCGAGGCGTGCCGGCACTCGTCATCGACGGAGCCCCGCCGGTATCGGCCGTTCAAGAACCCACCGCTCTGGCAGGGCTGCTGGGCGGCGTTCTCAGCGGACCGGCAGGCCGGTGACGGCGCGGCCGATGATCAGGCGCTGGATCTCGCTGGTGCCCTCGAAGATGGTGTAGATCTCCGGCGTACAAAGATCCCACCCGCGACTTCTCCTTAGAAAGCCGCTTCTACCTGGGGAAACGCCTGTCATCACTTATGGTCGTTTGCCATTGCTAGCCGCCTTCAAACAGAACTGAGGCAGAACCAAGCAAGGGAAGCGACCACCAGAACCACCCGTTCAACGCCGAGGTCCCAGATCACACAGAGTGATCCGGGACCAGCGACTCGACCATGATTAGCCAGCAGGCACATCCACGTACAGTGACTCCTCCCAGGATTTCACGTCTGCGATCTTGTAACGCACGTGCTTGCCGACCCGCATGAAGCGCGGGCCGCCGCCACGCGAGTTCCACTGGTATACGGTCGCGACGGGGACGCCCACCCGTTCTGCAAGGTCGTCCGGAGTCAGGTGCTTCTCTGCCACCGATTCCCCTCCAGCAGACGGCCGCTGCCCCTTGAACCTCAGCGGTCATCTCTCGTTCTCTCACTATGATTGCCATTGTGAGTATATGACGCGTCAAACGCGTCTGCATTATTCATGCGCGTCAGGCTGTGGTCAGTGCCGCTAGGGCAGACACCAGCAGCACCGTTCCGCCGACCGTGCCCCACGTAGCGACCGCCAGCATCCACACCGCAGCGACGGTCAGAGCGATGCCGACCGCGCTCGCCCCCAACCGCTCCAGCGGCACAACCACCGCGCCGACTACCACGACGACCAGCGGCACCGCCACCACCAAGTCCACGCTCGGCACCTGCGCCAAGGGGGCGGCCCACCAGACGATGGCCAACCACGCCGACACCATCGCGATCCGAACCAACTCCCGCATCAGGCCTCCAGCCTCTCCAGGATCCCCTCAGGCAAGCCGAACGCCTCTCCCCCACCCTTCTTGACCACCCACACCCGCCCGTCCTTCACAAGCCGCTTGAGCTGAGCGTTGATCTCGCTCGGTGCCGCCGTCACTCGCCGCTTGAGCACATGGTGCAGCAGCTCCCCGATCTCCAACGCCAGGCCGTCCGACTCCGCGAGGGCGTCGATGATCGCGGCCTTCACGTCGCCTGGCGTCGAATGCGGCTCGTCGGTACGGCGGCCGCCGCCCGCGCGGGGCTCCCGTCCTTCCTTCCTCGCGGCCAGGAACTCCTCGACCCAGCCCATCGTCATGTCGTCGATCCGGCCAGCCGCCGGTTGGCGGGCCATGTACTTCGGCTTCTCGGTGTAGAGCCACCGCATCAGCGCGGCCCGCCGGTCGATGCCGTTCAGGTAGGCCAGGCCCTGCGTGAGCGACCCGTCCTCGAACGTCGCTGAGAGCAACGATGGGTCATGCGGCAGGCCTATCTGATAAGCGGCACCTGGCGTCTGCGTCCGCAGCGCACACGCGTTCTTGCGGAGCTGCGCCCGCAGCGTCACCGACCCGCCCAGCTCGGTCATGTTCGGGTCCTGCGCGACCAGGGCGATGCCGCCGCCGCCCTTGCGCCAGGTCTTCGCGCCGGAGGCGAGCATGCCGACCGCGCGCTTGCCGTGCACGTCGTGCTGCAGGAGCTCCGGGGCCTCTTCCAGCACGAAGAACACCCCGGTCATGCCGCCGGCGTCCGGGTCACCGGGCACCAAGTGCGTCTTGCCGCGCCGCTCGTCGCCGTCGTCGTCCACCCACGGGATCCGCGCGAGGAAGTGGACGCGGCGCCGCATCACCCAGTGCCACAGCTCCAGCTCCGACATGCAGTCGTCCTCGCCGAGGGCGCAGCGGTGCGTGTTGCCGTTCCAGTCCGGCATGGACCCGCCCTGCGGGTCGAGCAGCACCGTCGCGATCTTGTCCGACAGGTGCGCCAGGCTGATCAGCGTCTCCACCGAGCGGGACTTGCCCGCCTCGGAGTCGCCGACGATGATGCCGTGCCGCATGCCGCCGGACTTCGTGAAGAACGCCCAGTGGGCGGGCTGCAAGTCGTAGAAGTAGCCGATGTGCGCCCGGCCGTCCGCCATGATGCGGGGTTGCAGGTCCTCGAACCGCCGCACCGTGGCGAGCGTGTCGCCCTCCAGCAGCGTGAACATCGCGCGGGAGTTGTCGCGGTACGACACCGGCTCCAGCACGGCGAGCTGCGTGGAGGTCTGGAAGGCCGAGGCGACCTTTCCGGCCGCCTGCATGATGTCCTTCGTCTCCTTCTCGCCCGGCACCGCGCGGATCTCCGCGCGGTAACCGGCGTCGATCCGCTTCGGCGTCGTCAGCTTCATCCCCTCGAGGGCCTTACCCTTCGCGGCCAGGCGCTCGTCGAAGCGCTGCAGAATCCGTGCCACCTCGGGATCGATCTCCACCTGCTCGACGATCATCTGCGGCTCGGCCGTGCGGCCGGGCACCGGCAGGCGGCGGTGTCGCCGCCAGTGCGCCAGCGAGAACACCAGCCAGCCGGTCAGGCCGACCTCAGCGGCCAAACCCGTGGGGCCGGCCGCCGAGGCGAGGACGAGCCAGGCCGCGCCGAACACCGCGGCGGCGATGTTGCGGCGGGCCTGCACCGACTTGCGGACCGGTACGGCGGCCGCGGCCGCCGCGAGCAACACGGCCACAGCCTGGTGCACCGGCAGTACGTACAGCAGTCCAGATAGCGGAAGCGCAATCAACCACGCGAACGGAGTTGCCATCACCATGCGGTACCGATGGCGGAACGCGACCCGCCGCACGGTGCGGGCGACCTCACCGGTCGGCTTCTGCCTGCGGTTCTCGGACATTGGATGGGCTCCTTCGCGTGGTTGGTGCTGGTGTACGGCCGGGGTCAGCCGCCTGCGTACGCGTCCTTGTCGGCGACGTTGTCCACGCCACCGACCGCCGCGTGCACCTCACTCACCGTGCCCTGGGCCGCGGCGAGTTCGGCGACCTTCGCGTGCTGGGCGGCGAGCTGGCTGGCGGTCTCCTGTACGGCCATCAGCGCCGTAATGAGCTCGCCCCGGCCCATGTTCTTGCCGAGCAGGCCGCCCACCTGACCGTCGATCGCGCCCGCGACGTGCGTGGCCGCCTGGCCGGCCGCCTCGTGGTCAACCTGGAGCTGGGGGAAAGAGGTGAATTCGGAGTTCATGTCGAGCCTTTCGTCTGGGATGTCGTACGGGGTCAGATCGACGGCGGGCGTTGTATCGGCGGCCGCCGGAGGCTTGTGCTCCTGCTCCGGAGCGGGGGCGTCGTCCTCGGGCTCTCCCTCTTCGATCACCTCGGCTTCCTCGATCTCCAGGGTGTTCTTGTAGTCGGCGTAGGCCTTCTGCGCTCCGGCTGCTGCCTGCTTGACGACCCGGGCGGCGCCGCCGAGGACCTTGAGCAGTCCGTACGTGCCGCCCGCGACCACTGCAGCGGTGCCGCCGGTCAGTGCGAACACCACCGACGTCCACCAGCGGAGGTTGCGCGGTCCGGGCGGCGCACCGGACCTGGTCGGCCGGGTCAGGTACTTCTGAGCCTTGTCGTAGCGGGTACGTGCGGCCGTGAACCCCTGGCGGAACTCGATCTCGGCCTGCGTCGCGCCGGCCCGGAGCCCGCCCATGGTGGCAGCGCGGGCATCGGGCCGCTTCACGAGCGCCGTGGTGACAACCCCCGATAGGAGCAGGAGCAGGAGCAGGGAGATCACTTCTTGCCTCCCTGCACGATGGCCTGCTGCCACGCCTCCTTGGCGTCCCGACCGAGGTCGGCAGTGTTGATGCCGAAGATCGTGACGGCGCTGATGACCAGCAGCGTCGGCACGAGCGGGGCGACGAGCGCCGTGGCCCGGCCGACGTTGTTCTTCTTGCCCCACACGTCCGCGACGAAGATGGCGCCGCAGATGCCGAGCGCCACCGCCGGGACGATGGGGTGCAGTCGTCCGGTGATGGTCCGGACGATGGCCTCGAAGAACGTGCCGATCAAGCCGACACCGACCGCCAGCATCAGCCACGCGGTGAACTTCGGCGCGGTCTTCTTCCAGATGAACACGATGCCGAAGGCCAGCATCAGGGCGGTTGTGGCACCGAGCCCGACGAGCCAGTTGTTCACGGTGAGGGGTCCTTTCAGGCGAAGAAGTGGATGACGAGGTAGGCGACGATCGCGGCCGTGGTCAGCTCGGGAAGGAAGATGATCATGGCGGGGATGTAGAACGCCGCGTAGAGCAGCACGCGGATCGACAGCAGCATCCGCCAGGCCCACACCGCGCAACCGACATCGCGGGGCAGCCACTGCGGCTCCCAGCGTTCGCGGATGAACGTCACCGGCGACGCCAGGTAGGCGGGCCGCTCGCGCGCGATCCAGTCCGACAGCGGGCCCTGAACGAACTCGACGAGCTGCCCTAACGGCGACACCTCGGGCTTGGCGGGGAGCTGGGCGGGCTGGTCATCGCGCAGGGGCACGACCTGGGCGACCTGCTCGGTCGCCTCGTCGGCGGGCTGCCCCTTCTCGATGGTCGTGTCGGGCTGCTCGGTCTTCGGCTGCTGGCCGGGCATGGAGTACGGCGAGCGGATGCTGCGCATGGTCACCTCCTTCGGCGGTTGACTTCGTCGGCGCTGCACCGCAGCTCGGCGGCGTAGTGGGCATACAGCCGATCGCCCTCGGCCTCGTCGGCGTTGTGCACGTCGGCGAGCTCGGCCGCGAGGTAGCGCACGGCCTCGTGGAACGCCTCCTTCGCGGTCGTCGCGCCCGCGATGTTGGCGTGGTAGCGCGTCTTGCGGCCCTGGCGGCGGGTCGGCTTGATGGGCACGTGACTCCTCCCGATCGTCACGGACGGTTACGGCTGGCGAGGCCGTGGTACGATCTCGCGCACGTGCGTGCACGTACACCTGCGCGCGTTGGGCCCCTCCGCTGCGGCGGTTCGCGGCCCTGGTCGGCGCTCAACCCGACCTCGCGGCTGTTCACGCACTGTCACGGGGACAGCAGGTCGGCGATCACGGCGTCCCAGTCGATGCAGTCCATCTCCTCGCCTTCCTGCACCAGCTCGTACAGCCCGATCAGGTGCGTGGCGAGCAGGTCCGCCGGGCAGCGGAACACGCCCAGCAGCAGGTCCCCCTGCGTGATGCCGAACAACACGTTCCGGCCGTCTGCGGCCGGCCGGACCCGCAGGCCGGTGCGGTCCGGCTTCGGCAAGCACTCGGCTGCCATGTCCAGGCCGTCCAGCAGGACCGCGCGGGGCGCTACCACGGCGGCGGGCCAGTCCTCGATCTCCAGGTGGACGAAGAACGGGTCGTCCACCCGGTAGGTCAGCCACGCGTTGTGGAACTCCTCGGTGGCCTCGTCCCACAGGGGGAGGTAGCAGGCCCGCTCGACCGTCTTGCCCGTCTTGTCCGTCCGGCTCGTCATGATGTCGCTCCCTCGTCGTTGTTGTTGTCGGTGGACGAACCGGTCCCGTCCGCGTTGCCGGTGATGGACGATCCGCCGTCCGCCGCCTTGTTCGTCCGCGCGGACGAACCGGTCCCGTCTGCGCCGTCCGCTGCGGATGAGCTCTCCGCCAGCAGACAGCGCAGCAGCGCGCTGGCGCGTGCGTTGCTGATCGTCCGCCCGTCCGCTTTCACGGCGGCCGCGAGCGCATCGCGGGTCAGTCGTCGCGTGCTGCGCTGCTGGTGCTCGGCGAGGATCGTCCGTCCGAGCGGCAGCAGGTCCGCGATACCGTCCGGGCCTGCGGTCCGTCCGCTCGTTCGCGCCGTCCGTCCGCTCACCCGGGCGCGGACCGTCCGCCCGTTCTGCCGTCCGCCGTCCGCCGCCTTCACGCCGCCCCGTCCGCGCGGACGGGGCGCGCCGTCCGCACTCTTCGTCCGTCCGGCCGGGCGCTTCTCGTCCGCGTCTCGTCCGCCGTCCGCCCGGGTCTCGTCCGCGACGTTCGTCCGTCGTCCGTCCGACCTCCGTCCGCCTCCCAGCAGGATCCGGCGAAGCCGTCCGCCCGGCTTCCGTCCGCCGTCCGCCGAGGCCTCGTCCGCAGCGGACGATCTGCCGCCGTCCGCCGCATTGAGCGCGGGGACGAACTGCGGGATGTAGCGCGGGACAGCGCCAGACGCGACCCGGTTGATCCACCGCTCGGCGTCCTCCTTCGCCTTGACGGCGTCCGGGTCCGCGCCGTACAGCTCCTGCGTCAGCGCGGCCATGTGCGTCAGGGTCAGCTGGATCGTGGCCCGCTGCGCCTCGACCACCGCCATCCGGGTGTCCTCGACCGACTGCCACGTCATGCGGACCGCGCGACGCTCACGGATCACCGCCACGGCTGTCTGCGGCGACTGCACACCCTCGGCGACCGCCCACTTGAAGGCGGCGAAGGTCTCCTTGGTGTGCAGCAGCCATCGCATGGCCGAGAACTTCGGCGCCCGCGGGTCGATGAGACCCTGCTCTCGCAGGTCCTGGCGGTGCAGGTGCCTGGAGTGCATCGACCACAGGAACGGCGACGCCAGCGAGCAGGCCGCGAACAACTCCGGGTAGTCCGGCACGTGCGTGTAGCTGAGGTACCCGGCGCCCGCGCCGACTGCGTAGGAGATCATCCGGGTCCGCCAGGCCGCGTCGCCCTCCCGCAGTGCGACGTGCGCGTGCCAGGACACGTACACCGCGACGGACTCGACAATCCCGGCCGCCAGCACGGCCCATAGCGGCGGAAGGCCGCGCTGCATAAACGCCATCGCTTGGCCGGAGACCGCGACGAGGTTGACGCCCAGGTTGGTGGTGGACATGACCACGAGCCGGCCCGCGGTCCGGGTCCGCTCGGCCCACCGCTCGCGCTGGTCGCGGCGGCGGGTACGGGCGCGCTCGCGCTGCGCCTCGGACTCGGTGGCGATGCGGGCCTGCTGCTCCTCGGCGATGATGCCGCTGCGCCGCTCGACCTCGGCGCGGTGCTCGGCCTCCTCGATCTCCCGCTGACGCCGGGCAGCGTCAAGCAGCCGCTCCTGCTCGATGCGAATCTGCTCCGCTTCAAGCCGGGCACGCTCACGCTCGGGGCTGGGCGTGAGAAGTCCTTTCACGCCGCCACCCCGTCGCAGCCCGGGATGTCCGCGCCGATGCGGAGCTTGCGGCGCAGCTTCGGGTCGGTGCCGCCGATGACGCCGATCGGGTCGTACGGCAGGAGCCGCGCCCGCTCGACGCAGATGCCGACGAGGCCAGTGAAGGGGCAGCCGTGGCAACGGCGGTTGGCGACCGCGTACGCGTCGTCGTACTTGGTCGGGTCCTCGACGATGGGGAACCAGTCGTCGGGGTCAACACCGGCCTGGCGGCACCGGGCGTCGGGCGTGAGGAGAAGCACATCGAGCTCGCGCAGACGCGTGGCGACCTGGCGGTCGGCGTCGGATGTGACATCACGCAGGCGTGATGCCACGATGTGGCTGGACATCGGGTCTCGGTTCCTTTTCGCAGAGGGGTAGACCTGGTGTTCAGGGCCTCGTCCGGAGTTGGCGCTCCGGCGGGGCCCGCGGCGTTATGTGGTTGTGGAAGCGGTTCTCCGTTGGCGCGGGGAGCCGCTTTTTCGCATCTAGCCACCCTGTGTTTAACTGTAAACAGGATCACTGAAGGCCATGCTGCAGCACCCAGACAAGCCCTGTCAACCTCCGAGGTAGAAGCGCCTGATCACGGACCACTACCCTCAGTTCGGTAGCGCCAGAGAGGAGAACGGTTTGAGCGCCGCGCATCGCTTCGAGCAGATTGCAAACGAGCTCCGCGAGCAGATCCTCGACGGCACCTACCCGCCCGGCGAACCGCTCCCCCATACCCGTGACCTGCTCGAGCGCTTCAACGTGTCCGCCACGACGCTCACCCGCGCGCTGAAGATCCTCAAAGAGGAACAGCTGATCTGGCGAGTCGGTAACCGGGGCATGATCGTCCAAGACCACCGGCCCGCCATCGTGGACATCCCCCTCAGTGCACTCATCAAGGGCGACCACGAGGAGTGGACCGCCCGGTGCCAGCGAGCAAACGTCTCCGGCGTTGTCCGAGTGATGGGCAGCTACGCCAAGCCCGCGCGGAATGACATCGAACCCGACGTGGCTCAGGCCCTGAACATTCCCGACGACCACATGATCAACTTTTACGTGCAAGCAGGCATGATCAGAGAGCTGCCTGTGTACGTGGCCGAGGCGTTCTACCCGATAGCGCTGCAAGGGAGCCACCCGACCACCGTCGTCCGGCAACTCATCAGCGCTCGGCTGGCCACCGCCAAAGAAACCAGCCTGTTGAAGTTGCCCCGCGGGTCCTGGGTGCTGGCAGTCGAACGGCTCTCATGCGATGAGCAGGGCCGCCTGGTCGAACTGCTACGGATCGCCGCGAACCCGCTGCGGGTCCGGTTCCTGGAAGAAGACCTACCGCTGACGCCGTCCACATAGCAGACGCTCGCCGTATTTAGGGCACCTTTTTCCGCAATTCCAAAGACCGAATTCGGTGGAACCAATCAGAGCTGTCGCCACACGCTGCCGTTCCTCATAAGATCTTGCGGCCAATCCTGGACAAAAATAAACCCTGCACGTCTAACCTGAGGATGTCTAAGCCTTCAGGAAGGTGCAGGGCTATGCCTGACGCTATCACTCACGCCAGTCCAGGCGATAAAATCCGCAACCTTCGGGTCAACCGAGGACTCACCCAAGAGGAACTCGCCCACGCTAGCGGCCTCAGTCTCGCGGTGGTCCGGAAGATCGAGCAGGGCGGCACCGCGCGCATGGAGACCTACCACGCCCTCGGAACAGCCCTGGGCGTGGTCACCGTGACCTTCGTTCAGCCGGGCCCTCCCGAGCCTGTGCTCGACGGGCCCAACGAGATGGTCCTGGCGCCCATCCGCGCCGCAGTAGCCCCCGCAATGGATCTCAAGGGTCAGCCGATGTATGGCACTGCGGACGCCGACGAACTCTCCCTGAGACGTCTCGAAGACGCCGTATCCGCCCTCGGCGCCATCTACCACAGCAACCGCTACGACGACCTGGCCACACTCCTGCCGCCGCTCATCCTCTCCGCGCAGCACCACGTCACCCACCTGGACGGAGACCCCACTCAGCCGGTCGCGCTCCGACTTCGCTCCGACGCCTCCAACCTCGCGGCGCGCTACCTCATCCAGGTACGCGCTCACGACCTGGCCCTGATCGCGATCCAGAGCGCACAGCGCGACGCCTTAGCCATCGGCGACATGCAGCTCGCCGGGGCCGCCATCAGCGTCCAGGCATGGGCGATGATGCGACAAGGACGTTTCCGCGAGGTCATGGAGCTGTGCCTGCACGCAGCCGAGATGATCGAACCACGTATGTCCTCAGCCACACCAACTGAGCTGGAAGCATGGGGGTGGCTCCTTGCGCGGGCCTCCGCTGCCGCTGTGCGCAACAACCAGCCAGTCGAGGCGGAAGAGTACGCCAACCTCGCCGGCATGGCCGGGGCCCGGATGGGGCGCGAGCATAAGCGCAGCGCTGGCCGGTCCTTCGGCCCCCTGACAGCGGCGCTCATCAAGACGGAAAACGCGATGGTCTCCGGAGAACCCGACAGGGCGGTCGCCTTGTACGAAGCCCTGCCGAAGGGCGTCGGGAAGACCGACTCCAGCACGTGGAACCGGGCGCTACTGGACGCGGCCCGCGCGAACATCCGCATCGGTGACGTGACACGCGCAACGGAGATCATGACCAACCTCCGCCGCCAAGCACCGCAGTGGCTGCGGTATCAGCAGCTCGGACGCGATGCGACCAGGGAACTGGTCGCCACCGCGAAAAGGAAACTGAACACTGACCAAAAGGCCCTCGTCGATTTTTTCAGCCTCACCGACTGAGGTACCACGATACGTAGTACTTTCCCACGGAGCGCCGACAAACTACGGCGCTCCGTGGCTGTACGGAGATAATCGCACTCCGTAATTTGAGCAGCGTGGACGACGAGCGCACCACCTTATTTGGACCCAGTGCAGTCGAAATTCTCCAAGCAGATTTCTCCGATTGGCTCATCTGGCGAGACTTCGAGCAGGGTGGAAACCATGGCGACTGGTGCGCTCGCCCCATAAACGTCATAGGCGAGGACAAAATCCTTCGCCATGCCGCCCCTGAGGGGCTGCGGAAGCTGCTGGAGGCTCACAATGGCTAGTGACATCGCGATCACCCTCCCCGCCGCCCCATCGCAGTCAGAAGTGTCGGCTCAGACGCAGCCCTCCGCGGTACACCGGGCCCAGGTGTTGGCGCTCGTGCTAGCCAGCGAACATGGCATCGTCGCTGACGTTCACCAGCTCACCTTTGACCGCACGTTGGTGTCCGTCTACCACGGTCTGCTGATCTACGTAAACGACGAAAGCTTCTGGTGGAACAGCCCCTACCGCAGCCAGAGCGGCGGCCCGCTGCTCACCTACGCCACGAAGCCGGCCAGCGCCGCCGCCCGCATCGCTCAGCACTACACGATGCTGCATGACTTCCCCGTTGATGAGCTACTGGACAGCCGCCTGCCGCTGCTGGCTGACGTGCTCCTGTCCCACCATGTCTGCTCCATCTGAACTGCGGAATCCGCAGGACGATGAGACGCCGTACGGATGCCCTGCAATGCGCAGTTGGGGTCGTTTCGCACTATGGCAGTCCTTTTCGCGTGGCACGCTCCGAACACTTTTCCCACCGCCTAAAGCGGACCCGCCCGGCGCTTGCCACGTCCGGACGGGTCCTTGATCGGATGGAGGTCCGATCCATGGAGAATGCTAGATCCACGATGCTCGAGTCCGCGAGCCACACGATTCCGGGCTGGCGACTGATCCGTAGTGACCGGGGCCGCTTCTGGGCTTTCCGTGAAAAAGCGTTCCCCCGGGAGGCGCTGCTCGCTGGAGCCAAACCCGACCTGGACGCCGACACCTTCGACGACCTGAAGGCCGAGGCCGCCCGGCAAGAGGAGATCGCCAAGCAGGTGGCCTCGTGACCGAGCAGCCCCGCACACCCGGACGGCACCGCGCTGGCCTGCCGCCCGCCACCGTATATCGCCGCTTGTGGGACAGCCCGGCCCGCGCCGAGGCCGAGCGGCTGGGCCAGGCGTGGCAGGGCTGGAGCGTCATCTACGGCACGTACTCCCGCCGCTTCTGGGCCATCGCCGCCTGGCCGGCACCCGGGCCGCTGATGGTCGACTCCAACTCCCCGGAGGACCTGGAGGAGCGGATGCACCAGTCGGAGATGTCCGTCGCCTTGCACGCGCTCCCTGCCCTTCCTCAGATGCGTGGCGAGGGCGCGCGATGACCGACCCTGAGGCCGACGTCCTGGAAGGGGTGCTCATCCCACGAGAGCACCGCCAGCTCGCCGCGCTGAAACAGACCTACCCCGGCTGGCACATCACCTATGATCCGCCCCTCGGCCACTGGACGGCCATCCGGCATGCGCCCTTGACCCCGCGCGAGCAGGAGGGCGGCGTCAAGTACAAGATCACTCACCCCTCACCTGCGGCACTCAGCTCCGCGCTGGCCCACCAGGTCGAGCTGGCACACACCTACGGGCCGCAAAACCGGTCATGAGCTGGCGCTACGACACGGACGCCGCCGTGCCGTAGCGCCGTCCCATCCTCGGGCGCCCCTCATCCCCAGGGGCGCCCGAGGCAGACAACCCCACCAGATTCTGTTCACCTCGGAGAGACCGTTGAACCTCAAACGCATCGGAAACATCGCCTGCATCATCGGCACCCTGGCGTTCGCCGTATGGGTCGTAAGCTCGCCGGACTCCGTGCCAGCGCCCGTCCTCGCAGTGATGATCGTGCTGTGCGCGGCAGCCTTGATCGCGACGTTCGTCCCCCTCATGCGTAGGCGATCCCGGTAACAAAGCGCTTCGCCGATGAACTCTGGCGGGCCTCGTTCTTCCTCACCGGTTGGCCCACTTCCCACCCCGCCGGCGAGGCCCGCCAGGCACAACCCCGCGACCACGAGACGAACCGTCCTTCATCCCCTGCGGGGGTGCGCGCGAAGGGCGACAACCCTCTCGTGGTCGCGGGCACCACGACTCCTTCCCCTTCCCCCTTCATGAAAGGAACGTCACGAGATGGAAGGACGATTAGAGTTCGATCGGTGGTTCGGCCGGGCCAGCACCCTGGTCCTCCAGCCGACCACGCTATGCAATCTCGACTGCGCGTACTGCTATCTGCCGCACCGGCGCCTCAACAATGAGATGCCCCTCGAGATCGCCCAGGCCGTCGCCGACTCGGCTGCGGAACTGACCCACCCCGGCACCCCGCTGGACATCGTGTGGCACGGCGGGGAACCTCTTGCCCTGGGCCGACGCAAGTTCGAGGAGCTGCTCGCGCCGTTCGAGGACCTCCGGCAGGCGGGCCGGATCCACCACAGCGTGCAGACCAACGCCACCCTCATCGACGACAAGTGGTGCGACCTGCTCACTCGTTACCAGGTCCACGTCGGCGTCAGCATCGACGGCCCCGCGGCCTTGAACGCCCGACGGGTGGATCTACGCGGCCGGCCTGCCTTCGACCGGATCATGCGCGGCATCCACCGCCTCCACGATTACGGCATCCGCTTCAGCTTGATCGCCGTCGTCGGGGCTGAAGGCATCGAGCAGCCCGAACCCCTCCTGGACTTCCTCGCCGAGCTGGGGCCGCACACCATCGGCCTGAACGTGGAGGAGATGGAGGGCGTCAACAACCAGCGGTGCGGGATCGCCCAGGATCAGGCCGAGCGGTTCTGGAAGCGGGTCATGGACTGGCGCAGAACCCACAGCGGAGGGCCCGCGCTGCGGGAGCTCGAACGGCTCACCGACTACCTACACCTCGCCCGCAGCGGGCAGCGCGACCAGTGGTGCAGGTACGGCCTCGATCCGATTCCGACAGTGTCGACGGATGGAGACGTGGTGCTGATGTCGCCCGAGCTGGCCGGCATCAGAGACGACGCCTACGGCGACTTCCTCGCCGGGAACGTCCGCTCTCAGAGCATCGCCGGCATGTTGGATCAGGCGCACCGGCTGCGCTACGTCGCCGAGTTCATGACCGGCCTGTCCCGGTGCCAGGCCGAATGCGAGTTCTTCGACTTCTGCCGCGGCGCGCAGGCATGCAACCGCTACTTCGAGCTCGGCAGCTTCGTCACCACGGAGACCGACTACTGCCGACTCACCCGTCAAGCCCTCATCACCGCTCTGTACACCTCAACCCAGAAGGGGATCGCGGCATGACCATGCTGGAGTACCTGACCACCACGGATGCGAACGTGGTTGACGACCTGATCGGCGCCGGCACCCTCGGGAGCCCCGATCCGCTGCAGGCCGCCAAGTTCGACAACAAGCCGAGCTGGGACAACGGCAAGAAGGGCGGATTCGACAACAGGCCGTCCTGGAACAACTGGTCCAAGAAGAAGTAGGAGATGACCGTCGTGGGGGGGGGGGGCCCCCCCCCCCCCCCCCCCCCCCCCCGCCGCGCGGGGCCAGGGGCACCCCCCCCAACCCCCCCCGGGCGGGTAGAAGGGCCGCCCGGGGGTAGCCCACCCCGGCGGGGGGGGGTGGGGGGAATGGGA
>NZ_JBVJHH010000081.1:0-20569 GCF_055586905.1 Streptosporangium sp. NPDC048886 | reverse complement strand
CTCGGCGCACTGGCCCTGCTGGTATTCGCTCCGACGTGGTACACGATGACCAACGTCCAATTCTGATCACTCTGTCCCGCACCCCGACTACCCCGACTGCCCCGCCCAGCATGAACGGCTCAAGGGAGGGCACCGAGCGGATGCATCGCCTAGAGCGTCCATCCCGGGTACGGCACGAGCTCGGCGACAGCGCCGGCCCGGCTTGCCGAGGTCCTCGCGGAAGCACGGGTGCCGGGTTGGGCCGGACCGGGGCGCCCTGTCGTAATTGGTCACGGTGGGTTCCCCCGGCCCGCCCACCGTACGGCGCGCCCGAGCAGTTCCTCACCGAGCGCGGCGACGCCCGCCCGGACCTGCCGCCCGCGCCGGCGGACCTGGTCGCCGAACTCCTGGAACGCGAACCCGACCGGCGCCCCCAGACCGCGGAAGAGGTCCACGGACGGCCGACTCCAGTCCATGATCGCCGCCCCGGTGCCTCCGCCGCGACCACCCTCACCGCCACACGACCCCCGATCACGACCCCGCCGTCTCCCGTGCGAGAGTGCGCTGGGTAACGCGACCAAGAGCAGGTGCCACCGGCGGGCGCTCCCGAGGAGGGCACCCTGGTCCCTGCGCATCGGTCCACACGGCATCGTCACGGCCGGCGGCTTCCGCCGTACGGTCAGCTGGGACCAGGTCGAGACGGTCACCGCGGAAACCACCGGCGCCCCGGTGAGTCCGGACCACCCCGGCGGACACGCCCGGTGGCGGCTGCATATGCGTTTGCGGCGGATGACCAGGGGACAAATCCACCGGCCCGGCTGGCACCGCCACTCGATGACACGCTGACCAGCCAGCCGCTGGGCGTCACTGATCGGGGTCCGGTGCGTCTCGCGCCCCAGCCGACCCGCCCGTTCGACCGTCCACTTCACCGTCGTCAGCAACGAGGCCACGATGGCGTCGGCGTCGCCGGTGGGCTGCTGCAGTACGACCCCGAACCGGGTCAGGACGGCACCGGGCCACGTCAGTCCGCGCCCGGCCTCCTGCTCACCGTCGACCAACTCCGTCACCCGCGCCATGCCGGACCATCCCCTCAGCGGCAGCGGCAGACCGGGACGGACCTACTGCCCAACCATGACCACCCGAGCCGACGCGGGCAGACTACTTGCCTGACGTGACTGACAGGCTCTCAAGCGGCTGACCAGACGGCATCGGACCCGTTCATCGGCCTACCCGAGAAGGCGGACGTTCGTCGAAGGGGTTGACCTGGCCTTTCTCGGCTACTTTTCCCCTGGTGACGCCGCCTCGAGTAGAGGGCCGAGAGGGCCGAGAGGGCCGACCGGGGAATGCCACCCCGTCGCCCTGCACGACCTTTCGCGACCTGCGACGGAGCGGCTCACCGCCAACGGCTGTTCCGCTGGTCCTCAATCCCGGGACCGGGCTGACACGGCGGCCGGGTGGCATGCGGGTGCGCGAGAGGCGACTACGGGGTGCACGACCCCTTGCTGTCGGCGACTCGCAGGCTCAGCGTCGTGCCGTAGTGCTGGCGCATGCTCTGGCCGGCGGGCGGGTCCTGGGTGCAGACGGTGCGTTCGAGGTGCGAACTGTCGTCGTATCCCTCGGTCACGAGAGGCTGGCTGCTGACGACCGGGAAGCCGAGCTGCAAGGCGGCCTGTTCCGCCTCATTGCCGGTCTTGCCGACGAAGTCCGGCACGACGGGCCAGGTGGTGACGCGGCCGTCGGGCGGGCAGGGCACCTGCGGGGGCAGGAAACCGAACTCCACCTTCTTCGCCTGGGAGTCCTCGACCTGCGTGCAGACGATCCAGGTACCGGAGTAGGACTCACCGTCGAACAGATGACCGTCCGGCAGGGCCCTGTAAGCGGTGGTGTAGGTGGGCCAGGAGCGCCCCAGCTCGCCGCTGACGGCGTCGAGCGTCTTTCCTTTGAAGGAGGGCAACGCAGGTGACGGACGTTGCGATCGTGCGCCGCTTTCCCCGCTCGCTCGGGTGGAGGCGTCGTCCTCGCCTCCGCTCGAGCAGGCCGCCAGGCTGAGCACGGGCACTGTCAACAGAGCGAGAACGAGCCTGACCCCCACCATATGCTGCTCCCGAGCGTGATCGGCATGACGCGACTCTTGAGAGGAAGATTATCGGGAGCCAGACCTCCGGCGCAGGCCGAGGCCGAGGCCGACCCCATCCAGCGCCGCCGTCCCCGCTGACATCAACCCCAACCGGATGACCGCACAAGGTCGTGCGATCAGCCAGACCCGCAGCGCCTGATCGTCGTCGGGATCGAGCTCGACCCGGTAGCCGGCGGCGCGTAGCGCCTCCTCATGTCGCGCCGGCTCTTGCGCCGAGGGCCTGGCAGATGGTGCCCGGCAGCGGGAGTCTCAGGCTCGTCAGGTAGCGGTTGACGTGGGCAGTGATGCAGCCGCTCTTACCGTAGACGTAGAGCATGTGGCCGTGCCCCTCGTACCGGACGCTCGACGATCCCGGCAGGTGGCGGATGATGCTCGCGACCTCGTCGTAGTCCGTCCAGCTCCCGACCCCCAGAAACGGCACCAGCCCACGGGCGGGCAATGGCGCCGGCGGGTTGGTGACGGGCTCAGGCCAGCCGACGCAGGCGAGCGGCCACCATGACCGCTGCCCCGCGAAGTTCGGCGACAGCGCTTCCGCTCTCCGCAGCGCCTACGGTAGGCGGTGTAGCTTCCGTACCCTGCGCCGTCCAGGCAGTAGGTCATGTTCTGCCTGGCGAGCGAGGGGACTTCGGGGCTGCCCGAGGCCTGTCTGACGTAGTCGGCAAACCCGGAGGCGTCGCCGCCGGCGGCCTTCTTGATCGCGTCGGCCAGTTGGGCCCAGCGCGGGACGTCGGGTTCCTGGCCGGGCGAGGTGAAACTGGGGGGCGGCGGCGACCTTCAGGTCGAACCCGGTGTAGGCGGCCCCGGATGGATCGTTTTTCGCCGGTACCGGTGAGCGGTCCGCGGCGGTCACCAGCCTGCGCCACATCTGGCCGGCGTCCTGGTTGTGCAGGGCACAGGCCGTGGCCGAACGGCACCAGGCGGCGAATCGCTCCATCTGCCGCTCAGCCCGCGCATACATGTGGGGCTCGTCGTCGGCGGTGTCCTCGACGTGGCCGGCGGTGCCGTCCATGACCATGGCGCGGATGCGGGTGGGGAACAGGCGTGCGCAGGCCACCGCGGGCGTTCCGCCGTAGTTGGCGAGGAAGCTCAGCCGTCGCTCGCCCGGGGCGGCGCGGACGGTCTCGATGTCCCGGGCGACGGAGGCCGAGTCCATGTGGTCGAAGAACTCCGGGTCGGCGGCGCCGCACCGCTGCGCGTGCCCGCCGGCCGCCCACACCTCGGGCGCGCCCAGCGCGATGTCCTGCGCCACCTCCTGCGCCAGGAGTTGCGCCTTGGCCGGACGGCCGGCGAAGTACAGCCCGTTCACGGCGTCCACGATCACCAGAGCCTGTTTCAGGGTGAGCGCGGGCATCCTGGTCATTCCGCGTCGCACGCCTGGATGGCGTGCAGCGCCTCGGTCAGCGTTTCCGCGGCGGGCGCGCGTTCCGGGTCGATGAGGTGTTGCATGATCAGTCCGATCAGCAGGGTCAGGTAGAAAGCACCGACCGTCCGCCGCGCCGCCTGGGGCGAGGTGGCGTCGCCGAGCCAGTCGGAAGGCTCCATGCGGGCGGTCTCCTGCGCGTCGGCCGGCGCTTGCCGCAACCGCGGCAGGCGCTCGGCCTGGGCGAAGACCTCGATATTGGCCACGAAGACCGGGCGGTGCAGGTCGAGCAGCTCGATCGCGCGCTGCCACCGGGTCTCGAACCCCTCGCGCGGCACGCCGTCGGCCAGCGCCTGGCGCAGCCTGCCGGCCCAGTCCGTGGTCGCCTCGAGCATGGCCTCGAACAGCAGGGCGTCCTTCGTGCCGAAGTGATAGCCGATGGAGGCCAGATTGGCGCCCGAGGTCCTGGTGATGTCGCGCGCCGTGGTGTGCGCGTAGCCGCGTTCCTGCAGGCGGCGCTTAGCGCGGTCGATCAGCTTGGCTCGCTCTCCCATTCCGCCACCCTATCCAAACAAATGTTACAAACAACTGTTTTGCACAGATGATTAAAACATGTGTATGGTCGGCGGCATGACGCAAGCAACCGCAACGGCCCCGGCCGCGAGCGACTTCAGCCGTCTGTCCAGACGAGTCATGCAGGCCGGCCTGCTCAACCGCCGCCCGCGCTACTACCTGATACGGCTCAGTGTTGTCGCGGGTCTCTACCTCGCAGGCGTGGCGGCGTTCTTCCGGCTGGGCGACTCCTGGCTCCAGGTGCCGCTGGCCGCCTACTTCGCAATCGTCTTCGCCCAGGTCGCCCTCGTGCTGCACGACCTGGCGCATCGGCAGATCTTCCGCCTCCGGCGGCCGAGCGAAATACTCGGACGGCTCGCGGGCAACCTCGGGATCGGCCTCGGCTACGGCTGGTGGATGAACAAGCACACCCGCCACCACGCCAATCCCAACCACGAGGACCTCGATCCTGACGTCGTGCCCGACGTCCTGGTGTGGTCACAGGAACAGGCACGCAACAGCGACGGTCCGGCCCGGCTCATCGGCGGTCGGCAGGCGTTCCTGTTCTATCCGCTGCTCCTGCTGGAGGGACTCAACCTGCACCTCGGCGGCGTACGCGCGCTGCAGCAGCCCTGGATGAAACACCGCGTCATGGAGGGCACGCTCCTGTTCCTCCACTTCGTCCTCTATCTGGGCGCGCTCGCCTGGGTTCTGTCACCGGGCAAGGCGCTGGCCTTCTTCGCCATCCACCAAGGACTGTTCGGCCTCTACATGGGCTGCGTCTTCGCGCCCGGTCACAAGGGCATGCCGACGCTGACCGGGGAGACCAGGCTCGACTTCCTGCGCAAGCAGGTGCTCACCACCCGCAACGTGCGCGGCGGCCGGCTGATCGACATCGCGATGGGCGGGCTCAACTACCAGATCGAACACCACCTATTCCCCAACATGCCCACCCCCAACCTGCGCCTGGCGCAGCCGATCGTGCGGGACTCCTGCCGGCAACTCGGCCTGCCGTACCACGAAGTCGGTTTCGTGGCCTCGCACGTCGAGGCCGTGCGACACCTGCACCATGCGGGCGCTCCCCTCAGAAAGGAAGGCCGCTCATGAAGGCCGGACGCAAACAATGGATCGGACTGGCCGTGCTCATCCTGCCGGTCCTGCTGATCTCCGTTGACCTGCACGTCTTGTCCTACGCGCTGCCGTTCATCAGCGCCAGCCTGGCACCGAGCAGTTCCCAACTGCTGTGGATCATCGACATCTACCCGTTCATGCTGGCCGGGCTCCTGCTGCCAATGGGCACGCTGGGTGACATGATCGGACGGCGGCTACTGTTGATGGCCGGAGCGATCGCGTTCGGCGCCGCCTCCGCGGTCGCCGCCTTCTCCGCCGACGCCGACATGCTCGTGGCCACCCGAGCCCTGCTCGGTGTCGGCGGCGCCACGCTGATGCCCTCGACGTTGTCGCTGATCCGCAACATGTTCCACGACGACGGGCAGCGCCGCGTCGCCATCTCCATCTGGACCGCGGCCTTCGCCGGTGGCGCCATGCTGGGACCGCTCATGGGCGGCGCGCTGCTCGAGCACTTCTGGTGGGGTTCCGTCTTCCTGGTCAACCTGCCGGTGATGGCGGTGCTGCTGGTTCTGGCCCCGCTGCTGCTGCCGGAATCGCGCGACCCGCAGCCGGGCCGGTTCGACGTGCTCAGCGTGGTGTTGTCCCTGGGGGCGATCCTGCCGACCATTTACGGCGTGCAGCACATCGCCCAGGACGGCGTCGGCCTGCTGCCGGTGCTCGCCATCGCGGCCGGTCTGTCGCTGGGAATCGCCTTCGTCCGCCGCCAGCGCGCGTTGGCCGATCCGATGCTGGACGTACGGCTGTTCGCCAGCCGCGCATTCACCACCGCCATCGGCGCCAACACCCTCGGCGTCTTCGCCATGGTCGGCTCCAGCCTCTTCACCACCCAGTACCTCCAGATGGTGATGGGCGCCCGGCCCTTCGTCGCCGGCCTGTACGCCCTGCCCTCGGCGGGCATGGCCATGCTCACCGCGGCACTGACCCCCGCACTGGTACGGAAGATCCGTCCCGGCCTGCTGGTCTGCGCCGGGCTCCTCGTCGGAGCCGGCGGATTCGCGCTGCTGTCCACGCTGGACACCACCGGACGGGCCGCACCTCTGATCGTCGGGATCATGCTGATGGCCGGTGGCGTCACCCTCGTCCTGACGGTCTCCTCCGACCTGATCATCGCCACCGCGCCGCCTGAGCGGGCAGGATCTGTGGCTGGGCTGTCGCAGGTGGCCACCGAGTTCGGCGGCGCACTCGGCATCGCCCTGCTGGGCAGCATCGGCACCGCCGTCTACCGGGGACACCTCACCGATACGGGCGCCCCGGCATCTGCGCTCGACACGCTGGGCGCCGCTCTGGAGGCGGCGCGGCATCTGCCGGAACCGGCGGGCCCCACCCTGGCCGCCGCGGCCCGCGAGGCCTTCACCCAGGGCCAGCACTACGCCATGATCGCCGCGGCCGCGGGCCTGTGCCTGATGGCGTTGACGGCCCCGATCCTGCTGCGGTCGGTACGGCGTGCGGGCGAGCCGGAACGGCGCAGCGGCCAGCATGCGATGCGATAATCACGGCCGGGTGCGGCGACGGGCCGGACGAGGTCTCAGGCCGTGGCCGCCTCGGCGACGGAGCGGATGCCGAGGGCGAGGTCGTGGGCCGTCGGGGCGTTGTCGGGGTCGATGCGCCAGCGCACCAGCAGGCCGATGAGCAGGGTCAGCAACACCTGCGCTCCGGGCTCGTCCTGACGCGGAAGCCGCTTGCCCAACTCGCTCTGGGCAAGCGCCTGACCCTCCGCGAGCTGGGCGCGCACCTCGGGAAGATGGGCCGCCTGCGCCAGCGTGTCGACATTGGCCTGCCACACCGTCGGATTGTCGCGGAAGGACTCGATCACTTTCTCCCAAAATGTCGAGAACCACTCTCGCGAGTCGTCGGGGAGCGCCTTCAGGATCTCCCCGGCCGCTTCCGCGGTCGTCTCGATCATCGCCTGGGTGAGCAGGGCGTCCTTGGAGCGGAAGTGATAGTTGATCGCGGCGATGTTGCTGCCGGAGACGGCGACGATGTCACGGACCGTTGTGCGCGCGTACCCGCGCTCGGCCAGGCACTGCTTGGCTGCGGCCAGCAAATCCTCAGGAACCCCCATGTGGGCGATCTTATCAGCGCTGCAAACACTCGTTTCAAACATCCGCTTGGCTTCGCCGGTCCTGATCGACAGTGTCGAGCCTGCCACACCGCCGCCGCGCGGGCGGCGGCCCCTGCGACCTTGGCCGCCGATACTGCTCGATATCAGAAGTACAGCCCAGGCCTACTTCTGATATCGCGGACCTGGGCGATGCGATGAGACAGGCGACCTCGCCCTGACCGCCCGCGTCCTCCGGCACACCCTCGCCACCGACCCGCTCCGCACCGGCGTCGACATCGTGGGCGTCGCCGAGATCCTCGGCCATGCCCGGCTCGACACCACCCGGCGGTACACCCTCCCCACCCACGCCGACCTCGAAGACGCCCTCAGCCATCTCCCCACCAATCAATAGGGCTCCGCTGATCTGGGCGGACCCAATCGCGTGTCCCTGGTTGCACGACTCTTACCGACACCCCAGATCGACAAGTGGGGCCAGAACCCACCGGAGGTGGAGCCACTTCTCGCCCGTGAAATCACCCGTACCGGGCCTCAGCCCGGCAGCACGCGGCGCGCATCGCGAACACGCCCACCCCGGCACCCTCAACCTCTCCCCCGCCGACAAGATCGACCAACGCCTGGCCGCAGCCAGGGAGCGCCGCACCCGCATCTGAGCCTGGAGGCGTCCGGCACCGCGAGCGCAGAGGCTCCGTGAGCGCCTCGAACGACGGATCAGCGTTGATGACCCGATGGCGGACGGCGTAGATGTTCCCTCCGCCGAAGCCGTCACTGCCCGTCGCCGCGGACAGGACGATCGCGCCCCACGCCCACACCTCCACGGCGGGGGTGGCGGTGTCGTTCCGCCAGACCTCCGGCGCCACGTACAGCGGCCGGCGATGAACTCGCTGACCACGTACGCGGGTGAATGGTCGAAGTCCGCCGCGATGACCCGGACAGCACAGGACTGGCCCACCCGGATGAGCATCCGCAGCGGTCGGCGTACAGCCTCCTGGGCCGGTGCCTAGGCCCGCCGCGCGGACCGCGGATCGGCGGTATCGCGTCGAGCAGGGGCAGGGGTCGGGTGAGTGCACTGCTGCGCCTCAGCTGTCCTGCTCTGCGCGCACCGGTGCCGGAGGAGTTCGAGGCGGCGCTCGAAGACGAACCCGAGTCCGAGGTCGAAGACCGGTACGGACCCTGACCACCTCCGCAGGAGTTCCTGGACGGGCATCGAGCCGTCGGAACGTGTCCACCGCCCGGGCGACCGCGTCTACGACGTGAAGCACCACGGCGGTTCCGACCAGGCCGTCTACGCCTATGCCCGCGAGGATCTCGACGGCTGGGAGGCCGAGCTGGGCAGGCCGCTTGCCAACGGCGTGTTCGGGGAGAACCTCACGACCCTCGGCCTCGACGTCAACGGCGCCCTGATCGGTGAACGTTGGCGCATCGGGCCAGACGTGGTCCTGGAGGTGTCGTGCGCGCGGATCCCATGCGCGACGTTTCAGGGCCGGCTGGAGCGAGAGGGCTGGATCAAACGGTTTACCCAGGCCGCGGTACCGGGCGCCTATCTACGCGTGATCGAGCCGGGAGACATCCGGGCCTCCGACCCCATCGAGATCGCGCACCGGCCCGACCACGACGTGACCGTCGCGCTCGTCTTCCGCGCGATGACACTCGAACCGGACCTGCTGCCGCGACTGCTGGTCGCTGACGCGCTGAACGAGGAGGCCAGGGAACCGGCCCGCAGACGCACGACCACATAGGTGATCGATTTCAGGACATCGTCTGCGCGCATGCGACGAGGGAGGCCAACGTCGGCGGGTGAAGACAGAGCCGGACTCCCCCGCGACCGCACTTCACGTCCAGACCGACGATCTACTGAAGGATTCACCACAGCTCGCCGAACTGGACATCCGGCTGCTACGGCCGGCCCGCGAAGATGAGGACGAGCGGGCCGGAACCCAGCTGTTCAAGCCGCTACGGCAGGTCATCGAGTCGGTCAACGAAACCTTCAAGGGCCGGCTCGATCTCGAACGCCATCGTGGCCGCACTCCAGGCGGGGCAGTCGTCCGCGTCCTGCAGCGCATCCTCGCGCTCACCGCCGCCATCTGGCACAACGATCACACCGACCGGGCGGTCATGCGGGCACTCACCGCATACGACCACTGACCCCTGGGATCGATCATCTAGAGGCAGTGGCGGTAGATGCCGACGATGAGGCCGGTTGTGAGCTGCGGGCGGGGATCGTTGTCGACGTTTCCGGCGATGCACGGGGTGAAGCCGGCAACGTCGTCTGGCTGGTAGCCGGAGCGGCGCAGTGTGGAGCGCGGGCCGATCGCGGACAGGAACCGGTAATGCGGCAGCCAGAGAAGCTCCTCGTCAAATACTGGGGGCCGGTCTGACATCCGGCGCAGGGCTCGCGTTCTTCATCCGGTGGACCGGTCGGCGCGTCGAGCCCGGAATCGCGTCTGTCAATGATCTCTGCCGCCGTCACCGGTTTGGCCGGCTGCGCTCCGTTGAGGCTGACAGAGCGGGCTGACCGGTCGGGTGAATTCGGCCCTGACATCAGGCCTGGCCGCCGATTCAGCCCCGCACGACCACCGCGCCCGCCGCGGTGGCTTATTGTCCTGCTCCGTCGAGCGAGTGGGCTCGCATCGCCGGGGCCGGTGTCAACTTAACCGCTTGGTCTCTTTCGTCTTGTGCCGGAGAATTCGCCTGCGGCGATCGATATTCGCATGCGCCCAAAGGGATCCTCCCATCCGTGCTGCTTACCGGTTGGCCGGAAGATGCTTACGGCGGCATCCGCATTCTCTGTCGCGACCGACCCGATCATGCGCGATGAAACGCCGCACCCGATGGGATCGACGTAAATCTGCCACGGTACGGCTCGACGGGGCCGCGAATCCGTGCTTTGCGACTTAACATACGACCTCCGGCCTGTCGACGGCTATGCAACGAACTACAAGAATGATCTTCAGCAAGGCGTCGTGTACGGAATTTCGGCCTCGCGAAATCCCGCCGGGTCGGCCGATTTACATTCCTGTGAGCGAAGCGCTTATCTCAACAGATTTTCCGTGGACTTTCAATGGAAAACCGCATTTTGACAGATTGTATGACTCGTGGACATTGACGGAGAATATGCGGATATCTACTCTCACGGTGTCCGGCAAATTACATGGGAGTGGCCGATGAAACGTACCCGAAACCTCGCCGCCGCCGTCGTAGCCGTAACCACCGTCGCATTCACTCTCGCCTCGGTCCCCGCATGGGCGGCCACCACCACGATTCACCGGGACAACGCGGCCGGCGCTGCTTACTCAGGCAAGGTTCGCGCGACACTGATCGCACCCGTCACGGTCTCGACGTCACTCGGCACCGGCACCTGCAACACCGGCAACATCGATGGCACCGTCCAGTCGAACGGCACCGCCCTGAACGTCTCGGCCTTCAACTTCAGCAACAACCCCGGCCCGGCATGCCCGAACAGCGCCGGCGGCACCTCAACCGTGACCCCGGTCTCGCTGCCGTGGAACGACGGCAACGTCACCTACGGCCCGGTGAGCGGCGGGCGCGATGGCACCATCACCATCAAGAACGTCAACGTCTCGGCGGCGACCACCGGCTGGTTCGGCACCATCACCTGCACCTACCGAGGCTCCGGCACCGGAAACAGCATCGTCATGGACGGCTTCAACCCCGACAACGCCAACCGCCCGATCACTTCGATCGCCCAGGCTCAGGCGAAGGCCACCAACTACAACCTCGTCAAGACCGGCGGCAGCTTCCTGTGCCCCAGCTCGGCCACTTTCAGCGCCACCTTCCAGATCCTCGGTGAGACCACCGCCGGCTCAGGTGTCTACGATCAGAAGCTCTACGTCACCTCCTGAACAACCCCCTTGAACAGCTCCCGTCCCGACGGGAAGTGGGCCCGCCTCTGCGGCACGCACGCGCAGAGGCGGGCCGCGGTGTTTGAGCGCGGGCCTGCGAAGCCGGCTCCGTCAGTGCCTCCCAGTGAAGACCGTCAGCGCTTCCCGATGAAGAACCGGGGGATCTGATGTTTCCAGGGCATGGCCTGTTCCAGTTGGGCGGCGACCTGAAACAGCAGATCTTCACGACCGTAGGGGGCGACGATCTGCACTCCGATCGGCAGCCCACTGTCGCTGCGGCCCAGCGGCAGGCTGATCGCGGGCTGACCGGAGATGTTGAAAACCATGGTGAACGGGCCGTAGTCGAAAATCGACTGTAGCCAGCTCATCAGGGTGTGGGCCGGGTCGTCGTAGCGCAGGGTGCCGTGCGGCGCCGGAAGCCGGCCCAGCGTCGGAGTGATGAGCAGGTCGTAGTCGGTGAAGAACGCACCCACCGATCGGGTCACCCGGTTCTGCGCGCCGAAGGCGGCCAGCAGATCCAGCGCGCTGTACTCCCTGGCCACATGCAAAAGCTGCCTGGTGACGGCTTCCAGCTTGGCCGGGTCGGGTTGTCTGGGGGCCATGAGCAGCAAAGAGGCGATCGTGACCGCTTCGGCCACCGTACTTTGCAGAACGGCCTCCCAATCGAGGACCGGGCCGGCATCGGCGATGATGTGCCCCATCTGCTCCAGCACCCGGCCGGTCCGGATCGCCGCCGCAGCCACCTGACCATCCACCGCCGCGCCCGACCAGGCCTTGGTGGTCACCGCCACCCGCAGTCGGCCGGGGACGGCCTTCAACTCGTCGGCGTACCGGCCGCGTGAAGGTGGCGCGGTGTACTTGTCACCGACACCAGGCCCTTGGACCGCGTCCAGGAGGTGGGCGGCGTCGCGGACGGTGCGCGTCAACCCGAACTCGTAGGCCATCCCGAGCATCGCCTCTCCCAGATCGGGCCCGCACGGGACCCGGCCCCGGCTGGGCTTGAGCCCGACCAGCCCGCAGCAGGAGGCCGGAATCCGGATGGACCCGGCTCCGTCGCCGCCGTGGGCGACCGGCACGGCGCCGGCGGCGACCAGAGCGGCGGCGCCGCCGCTCGACCCGCCCACACCTCGCTCCAGATCCCACGGGTTGCGGGTCGGGCCGTGTTTGACCGATTCGGTGGAGAAGCTGATCGCCATCTCCGGCACGGTGGTCAGGCCCAGCGTGACCAGTCCGGCGGCCCGGAAGCGGGCCATCAGATCGCTGTCGTGCCGGGCGACGACGCCCGGCAGGGCACGGCTTCCAAGGAAGAACGGGACTCCCTTGGCCACCGGTCCATGATCCTTGATCAAGAACGGCACCCCGGCGAAAGGCCCGTCCTCGGCGTGCTCGAGCGCCGGGGTGAACACCGGCAACGCCAGACCGTTCACCTCGGTGTCCGCCATCGCCAGTGCCTTTCGCGCGGCGGCCTCGACCTCGTCGGCGGTGACCTCGCCCGTCCTGATCAGATCCCGGAGTCCGACGGCGTCATACCGCGCATACTCGTGGAGTTCCATGTGAAGAGTCCTCTTCCCGGCGTCATCGACGCCGCACATCGATCACAGGTGGTTCCGTTGCCGGAACTCCTGTCGTCCAGATGAGCAGCGCGTGGCAAGCCAAGGCGCTGCTGACGACAGACAGCATCGACAGGGGATGGTCTCTACGCCGGGGCTACGGCTCCGGGGTCCATCCCCTGCCAGTGATCAAGGTGTTGCTACGCTCGGGACATCAAGACCATGCTGACAGCGGCCGTCCCGCGTCGTCGACCGAATTATCGTCGCCACTGAATGTCACCTCGGTCACTGTGTCCCTTTCGGCGCCCCTTTCTGCCGTTCGGAGGGGCCGCCCCAGCGCCCCGTAGGTCCACCCCGCCCCAGACCAGCGAGCCGGGTTCAAGGCGTTGCGACCGTCGATCACGACCGGGGCGCTCCATACGCTGATCGTCGGAGGGGCCGGATCGGCCGCATCCACGCTGATCGAAGCGGTGGGCGACGGTGCTGTCGTCGAGCAGGCGGGCGACGGGACGGAGATGGTCCCGCAGACCCGGGCCTCCACGAAGGAGAACGACAGGCGAAGACTGTCCGACGACACCGGTGGTCTCGGTCCACGGGCGCACACCGTCGTCGCTGCCCTTCTTTCGGTTGGCGGCCGACAGGCCCGCGGACCCGGACCTTCCCCGGCACGGGGACGGCCCGCGAGCTCCTCAAGCAGCCGTTGACATGTGGAAACCCGGCCTCCTTGATCTGCGGGAGGCCGGGCTTCCGCGTTCTGAGCGCTCTTGATGTTGGTAAATCACACTAGGCACCTGCTAAGTTTTGTTTGCATGTATCGGGATGCGCCATGAGCACCCCGGCGCCGACCGGGGACGAGCTGTTGACGGTGATGGCCACGTTGGCCAACCCGCACCGGCTGCGCGTCCTCGCGGCGCTGTCGGCAGGCCGTGACTATGTGAGTCGGCTCGCCCGCGAGCTGGGCATCAGCAGGCCCCTCCTGCAGGTCCACCTGCGCAAGCTGGAGGCGGCAGGGCTGGTGACGAGCCGACTGGAGCTTTCGGAGGACGGCAAGGCGATGAAGTTCTACGAGGTGAATCCGTTCGTCATCGAACTGACTCCACAGACAATCCAGGCCGCGGTGGGCACGCTGACCGTGCCCGGCGCCGATGCGGAGGGATCGGAATGATGGACGGGCACAGCTTGGCTGAGGTGGTCGGTGCTCTCGGCATCTTCGCCTTCGTCACCACGGTGATCACAGTGATCATCGTGCAGATCGGCGCGACGGTCCGGGCCCGCGCGGTGCTTGCCCGTGAGGACGAATACCGCAAGCTGGCCTCGAGCGGCGCGGACGCGCAGCAGAGGATCGAGCGGCACCTCGGCGAGATCGACGAACGGCTTGCCGCGATCGAAAAGGTCCTCAAGACGGTCGAATAGCTCTGGGACCATGCCCTGGGCCGCCGAGCTGCAACTCGGCGACCCAGGTGAACGAAGAAGTACGCACCCGCTCAAGGAACGCTCCTTCAGGGAAAGGACAGCAGTTCATGCTGCCTGAAAGCAAATCGCACGGCCCCTTAGTGGAACGGATCGTCGGCTGGTCGGTCCGCCATCGCACAGCCGCGATCATTGGATGGTTCGCCCTGGTGATCGTTTCGGTGCTCGCCGGCACCGTCCTGGGCTTGGACTCGGCGAACAGTACCGATCCGGGCGAGTCCGGCCGCGCCGACCGGGTCCTCGACGCTCAGACCGGCTATGTCCCGCTGCAGGAGAACGTCCTGGTTCAGCCGCTCAAGGAGGGCTTACCTCTCACCGAGAACTCCCAGGTCAAGGGAGCCATCAAGGAGCTGACCGCCAAGCTGCGGCAGACGCCGGGCGCGGTCGCCGAGCTGCGTTCTCCTCTGGAACGCAACGGGGCCGACCTGATCTCAGAGGACGGGCGGTCCGGCCTGGTCAACATACAGATCGCCGGGCCCGCCGAGCAGTTCCACGACCACTACGCCGCCATCGAGCAGGTGGTCAAGGAAGTGGCGGCCAAGCATCCTGGCGTACGGTTGGCGCAGGCCGGAGAGGCGAGCCTGTCGGCTGCGGTGAACGACGGCATCAAGGACGACATGAAGCGGGCCGAGATCATCTCGTTGCCGCTCACCGTGGTGATCCTGCTGGTGGTGTTCGGCTCGCTGATCGCCGTGGGGATTCCGCTGCTACTGGCGATCACCACCGTGGCTGCCGCGTTCGGCGTGCTCCAGGTGGTCGGGCACTGGGTCCCTGTCAACAGCGCCGCCTCCTCCGTCGTGCTGCTGATCGGCATCGCCGTCGGCATCGACTACTCGCTGTTCTACCTGCGCCGAGAACGCGAGGAACGGTCCGCCGGATATACCGTGACCGAAGCACTCAAAATTACCGCGCGGACCTCCGGGCACGTGGTGGTCGTCTCCGGACTCACCGTGATGCTGTGCCTGACCGGCCTGCTGTTCACCGGACTGGACAACTTCCGGGGCCTTACCGCCGGAACGATCCTGGTCGTCGGTCTCGCCATGATCGGCTCGGTCACGGTACTGCCTGCTCTTCTGGCCCTGCTCGGCCACCGCGTCGACAAGGCCCGCATTCCGTGGCTCGGCCGCCGCCGTACCGCGGCCGGTGGGTCCCGTTTCTGGACCACCGTAGCGCGTGCAGTCGTACGGCGGCCGCGGCTGTGGGGCGGACTGGCCGCTCTCGTCCTGGTCTCGCTGACCCTGCCGGCATTCGGGATGCGGCTCCAGGACGCGGCGGTCACCGACAGCCTGCCTCGAGAGGTCCCCGTCGTGGACGCCGCGATCCGCATGCAGGAGACGTTCCCCGGCAGCCCGCTGCCCGCGTGGGTGGTCATCTGGGAGAAGCGGCCCGGTGCACTGGACGCCCCCGGCGTGCGTACGGCGGTGAATGAGCTGGATCCGATCTCCACCGTGCGCGTCGACCGGATCATGGTTGCTCGCGTCCCGCTGGCCGACTTCGGCACAGGCGAGGTGGCCAACCGGTCCCTGGAGGAGCTGCGTGCCGAAAAGGCGCCGAAGGCGCTCGGCTCGCTGGAGGGCCTGGACTACGCGGTGGCGGGCAAGACCGCGTTCGCCTACGACTTCACCAAGCAGATCACCGAACGGTCGCCGCTGGTGATCGGATTCGTGCTCGCGCTCGCGCTCGTACTGTTGGCGGTCTCGTTCCGATCCCTGGCGATATCCCTGGTGTCGATCCTGCTCAACCTGCTGTCGCTCGGCGCCTCGTACGGCGTGCTGACCTGGGTGTTCCAGGACGGCCACCTGAGTATGGTGCTCGGCTTCACGCCCTACGGCGGCGTGATCGGCTGGTTGCCGCTGTTCATGTTCGTGATTCTGTTCGGCCTGAGCATGGACTACCACATCTTCGTTCTCAGCAGGATCCGGGAACACCAAACCGCCGGCGCCACGGTGCGCCAAGCCGTCGTCACCGGGATCGGTGCCAGCTCCGGCGTCGTGACCAGCGCCGCCATGATCATGACCGCTGCGTTCAGCGTCTTTCTGGTCCTGTCAGCGATCGAGTACAAGATGATGGGCGTCGGGCTCTCGGTCGCCATCCTGATCGACGCCACCCTGGTCCGGGGTGTGTTGCTGCCTGCCGCGATCACTCTGCTCGGCGAACGCTCTGGCGCCGCCCGGCCGCCCCATGCCCCTGCCACAGCACAGGGACAGGCCACCAACCATCTCAGCCGTACCATCCCCTGAGGTAATCGGTGGCTGCCGCCGGCGGTTTCGTTCGGGTGGCCAGACGTGGGCGTGCTTCAGCGGCAGCCGGGATCACCCCCGAACTGCCGCACCACCTCGTCGAGTTCGCCGGCTCTGCCCGAGGCGACACAGGCAGTCTCCGCGTCAATCTCAGTCATGTGAATCCTGTGTGGAAGGTGACCACCTGCTCGGCGTCTCCACACAACGGGTGGACAAAATGGTCGAACGGCTCGGCATCAAGCACATCCCCAAAGTCAGGTCAGCGTGATGGCCAAGGTCCTGGACACCCAGGTGGAGGCGTTCGGCACCAGAGCGTTGGATGCCGGGCCGTACGTCTTCGTCTGGCTGGATGCGCTGACGCAGAAAGCGCGCGAAGACGGCCCGCTGAGGCGGTCCGGGCCCAGCACGCTTGGGTGATCGAGGCGCTGGAGGCCCAGTATCCGACCGCGTGCGAGCACCTGGACGCCGTTCGCGAAGACCTGCTGGCTTTCGCCGCCTTCCCGTGGACGTGACCGCGGACGCGGCCCGTTTCCGCCGCCCAGAGAGCGGACGGCGGCGTGAACGCCGACCACCTGCCGCACTGATCCGCTCAGCGCACAACGCCCGCAGTCCTGACAGAACTGCGGGCTCAGCCCCTGGTGGGCTGTACGGCAAACGGCCCCTACGAGTTGTCGGGCGCCTCGGTGTTCTCGCCATCCTTCTCGTACCTGATCAGTGCCTTTGCAGTCCCCGGCGCACCGCGAGCCGATCACGTTCATCAACCGGCCGATTCCGAACAAGATCAACGCCGTTTGGGGCTCATGAGAGAGTTCTCACGGGCACCCATCATCCGCCGGCTGTGGTGGGCCGAACCGGGAGAACGGGGGCGCGGGTAGGCGGAACGCGGCCCGGTAGGCGCTGGGACTGATCCCCACATGCTGGGCGAACCGGTGGCGGAAGGTCGCGGGCGAGCCGAAGCCGCAGCGCTCGGCCAGCCGGTCCACCGGCAGGTTGGTGGTCTCCAGCAGTTCGCGCGCCTGATCCACGCGGGCGTGGAGCAGCCACTGCAGGGGTGTGGTGCCGGTCTGGGCCCGGAAACGGCGGTTGAGGCTGCGGACGCTCGTGTTCGCGTGGCGAGCGATGTCGGCGAGCGTCAGCGGCGAACGCAGGTTCTCGCGCATCCATCGTAGGGTCGGCCGCAGGTCGGCGTCGTCGTGGGCGGGAAGTGGGCGACGGATGAACTGGGCCTGCCCGCCTTCACGCTTGGGAGCCATGACGACGCTGCGGGCGACGTCCGCCGCGACCGCGGGCCCGTGGTCGGTGAGCACCACATGCATGCACAGGTCAAGCCCGGCGGCGGCGCCGGCGGAGGTGAGGATCTGCCCGGTGTCGACGTACAGGACCCTCGCGTCCACCTCGACCCGCTGGTAGGAGCGTGAGAGCTCCTCGGCCGCGCGCCAGTGCGTGGTGGCCCGGCGCCCGTCGAGCAGTCCGGCGGCGGCCAGCACGAACGCGCCGGTGCAGATGGACAGGATGCGGGCACCGCGCTCCGCGGCCGTACGGAGGACCGCCAGCACCTCGGGCGCCACCGGAGGCGCGTCATTAGCCAGACCGGGCACCACGACGGTGTCGGCGAGCGCGGCGTCATCGAGAGGGTGTCCGGGGCGAAGTCGGAAGTACGCGGTACCGACGGCCGTGGCGGTCACGTCGTCGGGTCCGCACACCTTGACCTGGTAGAGCGGCGCCCCGTCAGGCGCGTACGCGGTGGAGAACACCTGGCAGGGCACGCTCAGATCGAACGCCACGACACCGGGGAACGCCAGCACGGCGATGGTGTGCATGGCCAGAACCTAGCGCACGACGGCACTTACGCCACTGGCCGGGCTGGAGCCCCGAATGCAGACTCGTGGCCCATGGAACGCAGAACCCTTCTCCGAAGTGCCGCCGTGGTCACCACCGGAGCACTCCTCCCCGAAGACGCGGCCGTCGCCCGGGCGTCCGCGCCGTCGCCCCTGCGGCGGGTGCACATCGTCCTCTTCGACGGTGTCGAGGAACTCGACTTCGCGGCCCCGCTGGAGGTGCTCGACATCGCGAGCAAATTCGGCGCCCCCATCGAGACGACGCTGGTCACCTGCGACGGGCCGAGGACGGTCGTCGCCAGTTGCGGCACCAGGATCGAGGTAGGCGCCCCCTGGGCACCCGACAGTGCGGATGTGATCATCGTTCCGGGCGGTGACGTGCGCGACCACACCCGGCCGGGCGTGGCCATGGAGATCAGGCGGGGCGTGATCCCCGCCGCGCTGCGGGCCGCCCGCCGCCCGCGCCTGGTCATGGCGTCGGTCTGTGTGGGCGCTCTCCTGCTCGGAGCCGCGGGACTGGTCAGAGGGCGGCCCTGCACGACCCACCGGATGAGCAGGGACAGGCTGGCGGAGCAGGGCGGCAAGGTCATCGATGCCCGCGTGGTGGACGACGACGACCTGGTCACCTCAGCCGGGGTCACCAGCGGCCTGGAACTGGCCCTCTGGCTCATCCAGCGAGGCTACGGCATCGACGTCTCACTCGATGTCGAGCGCGTCCTGGAGTACGAGCGCCGCGGCGCCGTCTACAAGACCGCGCGCAGATGACCGGGACAGGGGCCTACGGATTTCATCGGAGTGCGGACGCCGGGACCTATGCGTCGATCATGCTGGATGTGGCGCGGGAGACGGCCGAGGGCGACAGGGAGGGAGCCGTGACGGTGGGCGAGGGTGCTGCGGCGGCCACCGGTGGCCCATGGTCGGCGCATCCGCAAGTGAAGGTGGGGAACCGAAATGAGTCTGCGCCTCTATCTGGACAGCGCCCGGCAGCCCCGTATGCCGGACGGGTCGGCGGGTGAATGGGTCGGTTTCTTCGACGGGGCGATGGAACTGGAGGCCAAGAACTGGCCGCCGCTGCTGTGGTGGGCGATGTTCAGCCCCGGAGACCTCGTGGATGCGAGGATCGCCGACACCGAGGACGCCGGTACCGATGAGCACGCGGAGTTGCTGAGCGAGTGGGGCGAGGCCACCTACCCGTACCTGGTGGTCGACCAGCGGACGGCGCTGTCGCGACTGCACGCCCGGCGGCAGGGACTGACCAGTCGGCTCGGCGCGCGGTTCTCGCCCCTCTACGATGAGTTCGTTGCGCTCATCGACGCCCGGTTCGGCCCCTACGTGCTGCTGCGGACCGAGGCGTTGGCCGATGGCGGTGCAGGCGGCATCCGCCTGCTGTTCGAGGAGACCCTGGCCGACTTGGAGCGCCTCGACGTCGGTCGTTCCACAGCGGCTGGCGGGCGAGTGGACGGACTGATCTCGGATTTTCAGCGGTGGAAGCACACGGATCCGGTCTGGATACTGTCAGGTGTTGGCGACGGATGGCCGAACGTCGCGCTGCGGGAGCGCTACGCTGCCACTGCGGTCAGGCGGTCATCCAGCCGGAGTGCCGAGCGGTCCACCGCTGTGGGCTGGGTGTGGGGCGTTCTCGTCGTGCTCTGCAGCATCGGTGCGTACTGGCTCACCGGGAGTGTCTGGCCGATCGTCGTCGCGTTCGGCGTGGTCCTGGCCGTGCTGGTGGCAGGTTTCGTCCGGCGGCGGGGGTGAGCGGGCAGGCCGGCGCGACGGGTCAGACCACCACCCGAGGCGGCCCCCCTTCATCCTCACAGTCGTAGCGGGTGGCGACAGCTCGCCACTGCTTGAGCTTGGCAGAGCACCGCTCCACCACGTTGCGCCCCTTGTAGACCGCCGCGTCGAAGGCGGGCGGGCGTGAGCCGGGCCTCGGCTCCAAGATCAAGCCCATCCTTTGCGGTGAACCTCGTGCCGTGCCCGTGCGTCCATGCCCGCCGCGTCGTCGTGAACCAGGCGACCCCGGCACGCGCCAGACGGTCGCGCACCCGCGCCCACTCCGCCGGACCCGCGCCCTCCCCGCCGTACCGCGCGTCGTGCTCCGCCACCCGATCCGTCACTGGATCAACCACGCCGACCGACCCTAGGTTCTGTTTGTGGATCACTGAACGTTGAGTGCGGGCCTCGCTGGATCTTCGCGCTGCGCGCGCATCACGCTCGGGCTGTGGCTTTTGGGGCTGTGCCCCGAACCCCAGGTGAGGGGCCTACCGGCCCCTCACACTCCCCGGCCGTTGGCCGGTTTTCCAGACGAAACCACGATGATGTGGCTCGATAGAGCACATGATCCGCCGCCACGAGCTCACCGATGACGCCTGGGCACGCATCGAACC
>NZ_JBVJHH010000080.1:0-24793 GCF_055586905.1 Streptosporangium sp. NPDC048886 | reverse complement strand
CTCCAGCACGGTGGCGAACTGGGTGCAGTCGTTGACGTTGCCGGCGGTGACCACAGAGGCCAGGGGCAGGCCGCGTCCGTCGACGGCCAGGTGGATCTTGGTGGTCAGTCCGCCGCGCGAGCGCCCGAGCGCCTGTCGGCCCTGATCGATCTGGGCTGGTTGCTGCCCGAGCGTCCCATCGCGGTTCCCCCTTTACGGGCACCGGCCGCGTGCTGGTGGGCGCGCACGATGGTGGAGTCCACGCAGATCACCGACCAGTCGACCTGGCCGATGGCGTCGTCGTGAACCTGGACGTGCTCCAGGAGCCGGGCGAAGGTGCCGTCGGCTGACCAGCGGCGGAAGCGCTGGTAGATGGTCTGCCAGGGGCCATACCGTTCCGGGATGTCGCGCCAGTCGGCGCCGGTGCGGATCTTCCAGACGATGCCGTTGAGTACCTGGCGGTGATCGCGCCAGCGGTCACCGCGTCCGGGGTTGGCCGGTAGCAGGGGTTCGATGCGTGCCCAGGCGTCATCGGTGAGTTCGTGGTGGCGGATCATGTGCTCTATCGAGTCACATCATCGTGGTTTCGTCTGGAAAACCGGCCAACGGCCGGGGAGTGTGAGGGGCCGGTAGGCCCCTCACCTGGGGTTCGGGGCACAGCCCCAAAAGCCACAGCCCGAGCACGGACCGCGCGCAGCGCGAAGAATCAGCGAGGCCCGCACTCAACGTTCAATGATCCACAAAACAGAACCTAGCCCCAAAGTAAGCCGATCCGCGCAGGTCAGCCGACTTCAGAGAAGATCGTGTTCTCGGAAGCGGAGACAGTCACGACTTCTGAGAAAACGCACGGCTGAGAAGCAAACCCCAGCTCGGCGCCTCCGCGAACAGGACCGCGTCGCTAGTTGGCGGCTGAGGCCACCTTCGGGAGGAGGACGCCAGGTTGAGGAGCTCTGGGGGAGACCTCCTGATCCCAGGGGGTAGCCCACTCGCGCTCATCGCCGATCATCTGCAGGCGCAAGGTGTGGATGCCGGGGTGTTCATCCAGCTCAGACACCTCACCGGCGGCCGGCACATGGTCCAACGGTGGTTGGACGCCGTCCCAGACGCTGGAGCTTAACCATCGGCCATCGGCCTGGTGCGTGCGCGGCGATCTCCTGCGGTGGAGACAAGGTAAGTCGACGTGTAACTGGTTTCCGTGGACGGGCTTCAAGGGGCTGCTCGCATGAGCGCTGATGCCTCAGAGTTATTAATCTACATTGTAAAGGCGTTCGGCCGAGTTTCAAGATCATTTATATGGACTAAAGGCTCCTCACCTACAAGAGAGGCGTTGCGCCGGTGGATCGGCCTGCTACATCCTGAAGGGCATCTGATGCTCAAGGGGTGCTCGGCGAATGTCGAGTCGAGCGAGGACCAGTCCTACGGGGTGGAATCGGAGATGATGCCGTGGATGGGCGGTCGTGGCCCAGCCGGGCCGCCGCCCGTGGTGCGATTTTCGAGTTCATCGAGGGCTGGTACAACCTGCACCGGCTGCACAGCAGCCTGGGCTACGTTAGCCCTGCCGTCTACGAGGCCGTGTCCGCGGCCTGACCACCACACCAAAGGTGTCCGTCAAAGCGGAGCAAGCTCAGTCCTCATCGATGCCATGGCTGAGGTCACTCACAAGGGCTTGATCTCCTGGCGTCGTTGCCTGGGATCATCGCCGGATGTGTGACTTCGGGATCTCTGGTTACAGGCCGGTGTGGTTGAGGGGGCGTTCGGCTGTCACCGCCGCTCATGGTCGGAGACTGGCCGTGCTGAAAGGGCGGAGGCTGACCCGGGCCCTGCTGGTGTGGGATAAAGAAGGACGCCCGCGTGCTCCGGAATTCGATGTCGTGCCGTCGGCATTGACTACGGTGAGCATGGGTGTGACCTCCCAGCCGACGCGCCAACGTCGGCCTGCTCGGTGACCTTCGAATCGATCACTCGGGAGGGTGCGCCCCGAGCCGATCCACAGGTTCTGGGCATTGCTCCGCAGCATCTTGTGGATCCGTGGCCTCCAACCCGCCTGAAGATCCGAAGTCCGTACAGGCACTAGTCGTCGGTCTTTCGTGGGGGGACCTTCAGGGCGCTGATTGGAGGGCTCACCTGGGTGAGCTTCTCCGACAGGGTCCACAGGCGCCGGGCCAGCTCCGGGTCCATGGCGGAGGCGACGGGCTGGGTCACGACGGGGTAGCCGCGTATACCCCGGTGCGGGCCGATGAACTGGCCGCCCTCGACGTCAGGGGCGACGGCCGCGTGGAGCTGATTGAGCACGCCCATGTCGACGCTCTGCGCGAACAGCCGGTTGGCGATCCGGCCCCCCAGGGCGATCACTCCCGTGGGGCCGCTGGTTTGGAGGTTGGTGGCCGAGTAGCCGGGGTGGGCCAGCACGCTTCTGATCTTCGATCCGGCTGTGCGCAGGCGCCGGTCGAGCTCCAGGCCGAACAGCACGTTGGCGTACTTCGACTGCGCGTAGTGTTTGAGGGGGGAGTAGCTGCGCTCGCCGTACAGGTCGTCGAAGATGATGCGGCCGCGCCGGTGCAGGTCCGAGCTGACGGTGACGACCCGGCCGTCGTCGGCCAGGCGCTCCAGCAGGAGCCCTGTCAGGGCGAAGTGGCCCAGATGGTTGGCTCCGAACTGCAGTTCGAAGCCCTGTTTGGTCAGGGTGCGCGGCGGCATCATCACGCCCGCGTTGTTCATCAGGACGTCGATCCGCTCCTGGATCCCGCTGGCGAACGCGCGCACCGAGTCCAGGTCGGCCAGGTCGATCAGGCGCAGGTCGAGGTCCGCCTGCGGCACCTGCTCCTGCAGTTCGGCGAGGGCCTTGTGTCCCTTGCGCTCGTCGCGTACGGCCATGATCACCCGGGCGCCTCTGCGTGCCAACTCCCTCGTGCTGACGTAGCCGAGGCCGCTGTTCGCCCCGGTCACGATGACGGTTTTGTTCGTTAGGTCGGGTACGTCGGCAACTGTCCAACGATTCATGGGCCCAGAGTGCGCCCAATGGCACAGAGTGTCAAGAAATGCTCGCCGTGTCATTCTGGGCTATCATGTCCCGGTGAGTCTCCTCGAACGCAAGCGTCAGTTGGTCAAGGACGAGCTTTCACACGCTGCGGCCCGGCTAATCGCGCGCAACGGCTACGAGGAGACGACGGTCGAGCAGATCGTGGAGGCCGCCGGAGTCTCCCGGCGCACCTTCTTCCGCTATTTCCGCTCCAAGGAAGACGTCATCGTCGAAGTGCTCACCGCCGTCGGCGAGCACACCATCGCGGCTCTGGCCGCCCGCCCGCCCGACGAGCCGCCCGGGGTCTCGATGCGGCACGCGCTCGACGGGATGGTGGGGACCTACTGTGCGTTCCCCGAGAAGTCGCTCGCGCTCACCAGGATGATCCTGAACACCTCCGCTCTGCGCGCCCGCTACCTGGACCGGCAGTTCGAGTGGCGCGGCGAGGCCGCGGCCGAGCTCTCCGGCCGTGGAAGCGGCCCGGCGGACCTGCGTTTCGGGATGATCGCCGGGATCGCCTTCGCCGCTCTCGACGCTGCTTTAGTCTCCTGGGTCGACTCCGGAGGCTCAGAGAACCTGCCGGAGCTGCTGGCGCGGGCGTGTGATCTCGCCGGACTGGAGGACCTCTAGGAGCTGTTCAGAGTAGAGAAGGCATGAGGCCGGCCGATCGGAGCGGGGACGCGGATCTTGTTCAGGACGGTGACGAACCGCGGGCAGTCGGCGGTCTGCCCGGGCGTGAGCACGGAGGCTGGCTCGCGCGGTGTCAGGCAGGCTGGTGCACCTCGATGGGGAGGTGGCGGGGTCCGCGCAGCATGGCGTTCTGCCGGTAGGGCGGGGGGTCCTGGGCCAGGGTTGCGGTGCTGAGGCGGGGGATCAGCGCGCCGAGTGCCATGTGGGCTTCGATCCGGGCAAGCGGTGCGCCGTAGCACAGATGGATGCCGCTGCCGAAGCCGAGGTGCTGGTTGTCCGGGCGGGTGGGGTCGAACCGGTTGGGTTCGTGGAATCTTTTGGGGTCGCGGTTGCCTGAGGCGAGCGCAAGTACGAGGGAGGTGCCTTTGGGGATGGTGGAGCCGGCGACGTCGATGTCGGCGAGAGGGATGCGCTCGCGCATGTGCACCGGAGGCTCATAGCGCAGCAGTTCCTCCACCGCGCTGGGCAGCAGGCCGAGGTCGCGGCGCAGCCGGTCGAGTTGGTCGGGGTGGCGCATCAGGGTGAGTACCCCGTTGGTGATCAGGTTGACCGTGGTCTCGTGTCCCGCGATGAGCAGCAGTACAGCGGTTTCCGCCAGTTCCTCACGGCTGAGCCGCATGGCCGGATCCGGTTCGTTGATGAAGGCGGCGAGCATCTCGTCACCGGGACGGCCGCGGCGCCGCTCGGCAAGGTCCACCAGGTACCGGCCCATCTCGATCCGGGCCTGTTGACCGACCCGGTCCCGCTCGGTGGTGTCCTCTCCGGGCGTGACGTCGGCGGAGGCGACGATCGCGTCGGACCATTGCCGAAACAGTGGCTCGTCCTCGCGTGGAACGCCGAGCAGCCGACAGATGACCGTGACGGGCAGCGGATAGGCGAAGTCGTCGACGATATCGATCTGGGTGCGGCCTTGGAGCGCCTCAACCAGTTCCTCGGTGAGTTCGGCGATCTGGCCGCGCATGGCATCGACCCGGCCGGGGCTGTGCGGCGGGCCGAACGGTCGCATGGCCAAGGTTCGCAGCCTGTGGTGCTCAGGGTCGTCGAGCCGCAAGAAGGGGAGCTGTGGCGCTTCCTCGGACAGCCCAGGAGGTGGGACCGGACGGCTGCGGGGAACGGCACTGATCCGCGGGTCATGGAGCAGGGCGGTGATCTCGTGGTAGGAGCCGATCAGGTAACTGCCGTCTGTCTGCCGCACCACGGGACCGGCGTCGCGGAGTTCGGCGTACAGGGGATAGGGATTGGGACGGCTGGCGTAGTCGGTGATCCGTTCCAACAGGGTGTCGGCGGTCATGATCTCAGCTCCTCGTGGACGGACGGAAGGATCAGCCATGCACCACGGTCAGCCGGCGGTCCGGCAGATGACCGGTGAGCGCGACGATGGGGCCATGGGAAAGCCCCTTCGGATCCGGCACATCGGAGGGAAGCGGGATGTCGGCCGCGATCGGACGGTCTGCCGCGCCGGGCACGGGCGGGAACGGGGCGGCAGTCTCGATCAGGTGCTGGTAGTATTCGAGCGACTTGGCCATGTTGACGGTGACCGCGGCGGTGACTCGGCCCCGGTAGCCGTACACCATCGCCAGACGACGCTCCTCCAGCGAGCCCTGCGCAAGGACGATCTGGTCGGAGAAAGTGGGGACGCCCACGGATTTGATGTTGAGCCCGAACTGGCTCGACCAGAACGTCGGGAGTGCAAGGTGGGGACGTCGCAACGGTCCCGGATTGACCATGTTGTAGGCCGCCACCTCGGCCTGCGCGACAGCGTTTCCCCAGTGCTCCAAGGAGAGCATCTGGTACTCGAACAGCGGGTGCGGGAAGCGGGAGACGTCACCGGCGACGAAGACGTCATCGGTGACGATCCCGTACATGGTGAAGGCCCGGCACCCGGCGTCGCAGGCGATCCCGCGCGGGCCCGCTGCCAGCCCGGAGTGCCTCAGCCAATCGACGTTGCGGACCGCTCCCAACGCGACGACGCACACGTCCGCGGCGACGTGGCTACCGTCGGACAGGTCCGCACCGGTGAACCGGCCGTTCCCGTCCCCGCGCAGAGCGGTGACCGTCGCCTCGCAGCGCAGATCCACCCCGTGCGCTCGCTGCATCCTGGCGGCAAGCTTCGACAACGTTCCGCCGAGCGCGCCCACCAGGGGTGCGGGGCCGCGTTCGGCGACCGTGACCTCCAGGCCCCGTTCCCGGCAGGCGGAGGCGATCTCCGAGCCGGTGAAGCCGCCGCCGATCACCAGTACCCGCTGTGGCCCGGCAGCCAGCCGTTCGGCCAGTCGTGCGGCGTCGTCGCAGGTGCGCAAGGTGAATACCCCGTCCAGGGCGGCCTCCTCTGGGTTGGGCCAGGGCCGCGCCCGGGTCCCGGTCGCGATCAGCAACCGGTCGAAGGGCAACAACTCACCGTCAGCCAGTACCACGCGTTTTCCCAGGGGGTCCAGACCGGTGGCCGGCACCCCCAGCCGCCAGTCGGCGTCCGGGTCCCGGCGCATCGGCAGCCCGGTGGCGTCCGCCGCCGCCTGGCCGAGCAGCACCTGTTTGGACAGCGGCGGCCTGTCGTAGGGCGGATGGGGTTCATCTCCCACCACGGTCAGTGAGCCGGTGAAGCCCTCCTCGCGCAGCGTCTCGGCGGCTCGTAGTCCGGCCAGCGACGCGCCGATGATGAGGATCCGGCCCTCGCGCAGGTCATCGGCCACCGGTGCTCACCTCCTCGCCGAGGAGGATGGCCTGGACCGGGCACGCCGCCGCGGCCTGGCGCACGCGCTCCAGCTGATCGTCGGGGACGGCCGGGTCATACAGCAGTGCCTCCTCCCCGTGTAGGCGGAACACCTCCGGAGCGAGGAAGACGCACTGCGCATAGCCCTGACAGCGGGTGAGGTCCACAACGATCCGCATCCCACCACTCCTTCCGTCGCCTCACCCTTGTTCCTGTCCAGAGCAGCGCCAAAGAGAATCGGATATTTAGGGATAAATCTGATAATTGTCCGACAGGCGGCACTGGACAGCTCACTGTCCGTGCGCACACGTCGTCCTACATGTGTGTCCCCAAGCTCAGACCAGCGCCCAGGCCACGCGCACCGAACTGCCCATCGTGACCGCAACGGTTCTCACCGGGACCCGAGCTCGGCGGCGGGCACGTTCCACCAGGCGGGCGACATAGGCGACGGCCTGACCGGGATCTCGGCGCGGCCGGTCGGGAACCGGCTGTGCACCGCGTAGAACCGCGACAGCAGCGCGGACCCGAGCTCCGTCGCGCCCCGCCGGCTGCGACTCCTCATCCGCCCAGACACGGTGCTGCGCTGGCGCCGCGACCTCATCAAGCAGCGTCACGCCTGTACCTGCCGGCCGCCGTAACGGCCTTGGGCGTTCGCGGCGGCCAGGCCGTCCACAGTGCGTTCGTGGATGAGGTCGCGTTCCATCTCGGCGGCCATGGCGGCGACCATGAACAGCATCTTGTCGGCGATGGTCTGCCCGTTCGGGCGGTGCAGTCCGGCGCAGATCCCGGTGAGGATCTCCAGGTTGGCGTCGCGGGCGTGTAATTCGTCCTCCAGGAGCACGAGGAGTTCCTTCATCGATCGGGCGATCCGGTCCGGCTTGTAGATCACCAGCGTGTCGCCCGCCTTCAGCGTGTCCAAGGTGGCACGCAGCTTCGGGCGGGCGCTGCGGGTGCTCGCGGTCTCCACGATCACCTCTCGACAGTTGGCCGCCGCGAGCGCGTCCAGCTGCATCTGATGGTCTTGCGCTCGTCCGGAAACGCGGGCGTACCCGATCCGGACGGTGTTGGTGTAGGCGGCGGGCGGCTGCGGGGCGGACTGCATCCTGGAATCGTCCCGAAACTCAACGCTCCAGCCTTGGTTTCGGGACAGCTTTCGGGACACCTCGACCGGGGGACCCTCCATCAAGATCGCGACCGTCCCGTATTCGAGCGTTTTCGGGACTACCATGCTCGGCATGTCTGGGCGCGCGCTGAGCTTCGGAGTGATGGCGGAAACCTACGAACGGTTCCGGCCGGGGTATCCCGTGGAGCTTTTCGACATGGTGATGGCGTACGCCGCCCAGCCGGTCAGGACCGCCCTCGAAATCGGCGCTGGGACAGGCAAGGCAACCCGCCTGTTCGCCGAACGAGGGGTCGCGGTGACCGCGACCGAGCCCGATAGGGCCATGCTCACGGAGCTGCGCAAGCACGTGCCGACACACCTCAGGACTGTGCAAGCCGCATTCGAGGATCTACGGCCGGGCAAGAGATACGGCCTGGTCTACGCGGCTGCGGCGTTGCATTGGACGAACCCGGAGGATCGGTGGTCACGGATGGCTTCGCTGGTGGAGCCGGGCGGCGTGTTCGCCTCGTTCGGCGGGCCGATCGAGCTGGCCGACCTGGCTGTGGCGCAAACTGTCCGCGCGGCACGATCACCGTTCCTGGCAAGAGATGACGTTCCATCCCCGGATGGGACGCCTCCGGAGGCGGAGATGCAGTGGCCAGGCACGGAGCTTCAACGGTCTGAGTGGTTCACCGACGTCCAGCAAGCCGTGATCGAACGCCGCTTTACGCTGACCGCTGACGACTACATCGGCCATCTCGACCATCTCGGCTTATCTCGTCTTACCGGACGCGGAGCGCGAGCAGGTGTTCAGCCGGATCATGCGGGTTCTGCCCGAGACGGTCGAGATGATCGCCGACGTCACTGTTCATCTCGCGCGTCGCCACCGCGAGCCGTAGCCCAGGCCTTCGGGGAGGATCGGACCGGATGTTGGCGCTACGCCTATCAGGGGCTTGCATTCGGTACCTAGGCACAGGTTTACCGTCGAGGTATGACCAACGACATCGCCCTTGACCTGGGTTGGGCACCCTCCGCCTGCACTCTGCCGACCGCCGAGCAGCCGCTGCGCGTGGCCGAGTTCGACGCCTTGTTCGCCGACGCGGTGCAGGGCGTGGCGCGGTCGGAGGGTACCCGGCTGCGGCTGGAACTCGTCTTCAGCCCGGACAACGCTGCCCGGGCCGCGGAACTGACGGCCCGGGAGAACAGCTGCTGCTCCTTCTTCACCTTCACCCTCATCATCGCCGACGGCAGCCTGGCCCTGGAGGTGACGGTGCCGGCGGAGCATGTCGACGTGCTGGACGCGCTGCAGGCCCGCGCGGGCGCCGCGGTCGCGCGTTGAGTCCGGAGATGATGGGGATGGACCGCATCAGCCGCGAGGGCCTGCTCGCACTCCTGGAGGCCGGGACCGTGCAGTTGCTCGTACTTGGTCTGCCCCGTACATGGCTTGCCGTCGACGGTGCCCTGGGGAGGCCGGTGATGAAGGACGCGTCAGGCGGGCTCCTCAGGTGGCTGAGTCCTGTCGGGCCAGGAGGTAGCGCCAACGATCGGCGGACTCGATGATGTCCAGGCTGACGCGTTCCAGGAACGCCGCCGTCTTGGCCAGCCGTTGCCCGATGGGGCCGTCGAGCCCGTAGGTGTCGGCCACCGCCATCGTGGCCGGTGCCGTCTCGAGGGTCTGGGCGCGTGCCCGATGAGGACAAGCCCGGACGGCGGCTGCAGGAAGTGCAGTCCTACTCCACGATGCCCCGATCGATCGTGGGCATGGCCGATCATCCGCACGCGCTCGGGGTCAGCCGGGTGGTCATGGTGCTCGAAGCACAGTGAAGGGCCCACAGCGCGGCTCTCGGCGTCCGACTAACCCACGGCCTCGACCGGACCATAGAGGAACGACGTCGGCGGGCGACCACACCGATTTTCAGCTCGGAACGGGCCTCCCGTCAGGAGTTCAGGGATTAACCCGTCTGCTCGTCGCCCTCGGCTGCCACCCGGGCTGTGACCAGCCCAGACTCGTAGGCCACGATGACCGCCTGGGCGCGGTCGCGGACGGAGAGCTTGTCGAAGATGCTGGTGATGTAGTTCTTGACGGTGGACAGGCTGAGGTCGAGGACGCGGGCGATCTCGGTGTTGTCCAGGCCGGTGGCCATCAGGCGCCATACCTCGACCTCGCGGGGCGTGAGTTCGCCCAGGCCCGTGGGGTTCGGCCGGGTGCCGTGGGGCGCCCGTACGTAGGTGGAGATCAGCCGGGTGAGCAGGCGCGGCGCGACGGCGGCGTCGCCGGCGTGGACGGTGCGGATCGCCGCGCTCAGTTCCTCCGGGGAGCTGTCCTTGGGCAGGAACCCGTAGGCTCCGGCTCGCAGGGCGCCCACGAGGTACTCGTCCATGTCGAAGGTGCTGAGTGCCAGGACCCGGCTGCCGGGCAGCGTCGCGGCGAGTTCCCTGGTCGCGGCGACGCCGTCGAGGACGGGCATCCGGATGTCCATCACCACGACGTCGGGGCGCAGCTCGTGGGCGAGGGTGACGGCCTGCGCGCCGTCCTCGGCCTCTCCCACCACCTCGAAGGACGGATCGGGGGAAAGGATCAGCGACAGGCCGCGCCGTACCAGCAACTGATCGTCGACGATCAGGACCTTGATCATCGGCGCGCCTTCTCGTGCTGGACGGCCGCCTCGGCGGCCTCGTCCGTGGCCAGCGGCAGCTCGGCCAGCACGGCGAACCCGCCGTCCGGCTGCGGGCCCGCGGTGAGTGTGCCACCGTGCAGGGCGACGCGTTCGCGCATGCCGATCAGGCCGTATCCTGCCGCCGGCGCCGCGTCCTCCCGCGGCGGTATGCCGCCGCCATCGTCTCGCACCTCGATGGTGACCCGGTCCTGACCGTACGTCAGCCGCACGGACGCGCGCGCCGGCCCCGCGTGCTTGCGGGCGTTGGTGAGAGCCTCCTGGGCGATTCTGAACACCGTGAGGCCGACGGTCGGCGGCAACGGCCGCCGCTGCCCGTGGACGCCGAAGTCCGTCGGCAGTCCGGCCAGGCGGGACTCCTCGACCAGGCGGCCGAGGTCGTCGGCGCCCGGCTGGGGCTGGGCGGGCGTGGTCTCCGGCTCGTCGCCGTCCCGCAGCACGTCGAGGAGCTGGCGCATTTCGCGCAGCGCGAGCCGCCCGGAGGACTCCAGGGTGACCAGGGCCTCCCTGACCACCTCCGGTTCCGCGACGTTGGCGCGGGCGCCGCCGGCCATCAGCTGCATGGTGGTGATGTGGTGGGCCACGATGTCGTGCAACTCCCGTGCGATACGGCGCCGCTCGTCGGCCACCGCGCGGTCGGCGAGGAGTCTGCGGTTGGCCGCCACCTCCGCCTGCCAGCGGTTGACCGCCATGGCGGTGCCGACGACGATCAGGGTGGTGAGGGGCGGGACGACGGCGTCCTGCCAGGTCGGGACGTGGCCGATGTTCTGGCTCAGCAGGGTCAGCGCCACCGTCGCGACGGCCGCGACCGCCGTGACCAGGCCGGGGCGGGCCCTGGCGACCGCGTACAGGGCGACCACCAGGACGGCGCCGAAATGCCTGGGCAGGGGCACGATCAGGGTGGCCGCGGTATCGAGCACCAGGATGACGGCGAGCGCCGCCACCGGATGGCGGCGCCGGGCGAGCAATGGCAGGGCCGCCAGCGCGACGAAGAGGAACCCCGCCACGCTCACGGCGTGCCGGCCGTCGGGGGCGTTGAAGAACGCGTAGCTGAGCAGGTTCATCGCGCAGGCTCCGCCGGCGACGAGCGCGTCGCTGCGGGCCCACGGCAGCTCCCGGGCGTTGCTCGACAATGGTGTTCCCCCGTATCCGGCCTTACGGCCCCCCGGAACAGGATTGCACAGCGGCGGCGATGGCCCGGCCGGGACCAGGACCACGGTCCTGGTCTCCGGGAGACGGAAGGCCCCAGGGCCCCGGTGCGAATCATCCGCCACCAGGAGGTTTACCGCTTCTGCGGCTGATGGTCTGGATATCGGCCGGGAGCCCCCGGCAGACGCCGTCCGCCGGAGGAGATCGTGATCCGTGCCCTGACCGGGTACTCCATCAGACACCCATGGAAGGTCATCGCCCTCTGGGCGGTGCTGGGTGTCGTACTGAGCGCCTTGACCCCGATGCTGTTCGACCGCGTCACCCAGAACCAGGCCGGCGACTTCCTGCCCCGGAGTTACGACTCGGCCGCCGCGCTACGCATCGCCAAGGAGCGGTTCGGGGTGAACCCCGACGCCACCACGGTGACCGTGCTGGTCGCCCGGTCCGACGGCAAGGCCATGACCGCCGCCGACCGGCAGCGCGTCGAGGCCGAGACGGCGAAGCTGGCCAAGCGCCGGGTGATCATGCCCAGGGAGGACGACGGCCCCCAGCGGTTCCTGATCCCGGACCGCTCCCAGACGCCCCGGATCGCCCCGGCGATGACGGCGCCCGACCGGAGCTTCCAACTGCTCTCCGTCGAGCTGATCGGCAACCGCGGGGACAAGGGCGTCCAGGACGTCTACCGGACCTTCCGGGACTCAGCCAGGACCCATTTCTCCGAGGCGGGGATGCGTACTGGCTTCACCGGAGCGCTCGCCGAAACCGTTGACACCGTCGACTCCCGCAAGACCGTCACGACGGTCGGGAGCGGGCTCATCGTGGGGCTCATCGTCCTGCTCAACGTGCTGGTGTTCCGTAGCGTGCTGGCGGCCCTGCTGCCGCTGCTCGCGGTCGCCATGATCGGCTTCGTGGCGGCGGGAGCCGTCGCGGGCGCCGCGATGCTCACCGGGCTCAAGCTCGACGCGGGCACCCCGGGCCTCATCAACGTGGTCCTGCTCGGCATCGGCATCGACTACCTGTTGTTCCTGCTGTTCCGCTACCGCGAGCAGCTGCGTATCAGGCCTGAGCAGTCCGCCCGTGAGGTGGCCGCGCAGGTCTCCGGCCGGGTCGGCACCGCGATCACCTCGGCGGCGCTGACCATCGTGGCCGCGTTCGCCACGCTCGGTCTCGCGACTTTCGGGCAGTTCCGCTCGATGGGCCCCGCGATCGCCGTCGCGGTCGTGGTGATGATGGTCGGCAGCCTCACTCTCCTGCCGGCGCTGCTCGCCGCCGCCGGGCGCAAGATGTTCTGGCCCTCCCGTACGGCTCTGCGCCCCGAGACCGGTGAGGGCTGGGCCGCCCGCCTGGGCGCGCTGGTCACGCGCCGGCCGCTGATGATGCTGACCGCCTCCATCGGCCTGCTCGCCGCACTGGCCGCCGGGCTGATCGGCGTCCGCATGGACTACGGCCAGGGCGGCTCCGGCGCCCAGACCCCCGCCGCGGCCACCGCGGCCGAGATCTCCCGCACGCTGCCGGCCGGCGTGTCCGACCCGACGAGCGTCTTCATCACCGCCACCGACGGCGGCACTCTCACCACCGGCCGGCTCGACGGCCTCTCCCGGGCGCTCACCCAGGTCAAGGGCGTGGGCAAGATCGCACCGACCGTCCTGAACAAGGACCACCGTGCCGCCCGCATCGACCTCTACCCGACCGCGGACCCGCGGAGCCGGCAGGCCCGCGACCTGGCCGTCGGACCGATCCGGGCCACGGTCGCCCAGCACACACCTGCCGGGATCACGGCCCATGTGGGCGGGACGCCGGCCATCGTCGCCGACATCTCGACCGCGGTCGACCACGACCTCACGATCGTGTTCCCGGTCGCGGCCGCGCTGATCGCGCTGATCCTCCTGCTGCTCCTGCGCAGCCTGCTCGCTCCGGTGATCCTGCTGCTCTCCGTCGGGCTCGGCTTCGCCGCGACCCTCGGCGCCGCCGCGCTGCTGTTCCAGCACGCCCTCGGCGAGCCGGGCGTCGGCTTCACGCTTCCGCTCGTGCTGTTCCTGTTCGTCGTGGCGCTGGGCACCGACTACAACATCCTCATCACCGACCGCATCCGGGAGGAGATGCGGCGACCGGGCCCGGCCCGCGCCGCCGTGGCCCGCGCCGTACGGCACACCGCGCCGGCCATCGCCACGGCCGGCCTGGTGCTGGCCGCCTCCTTCGCCGGCCTCGTCACGTCCCCGGGCAACGAGCAGATCGCCTTCGCGATGACGCTCGGCATCCTGCTCTCCGCGCTCGTCGTGTCACTGGTCCTGGTCCCCGCCCTCGCCGCACTCCTCGGCCGGGCCATCTGGTGGCCGCTGCGCCCACGACCCGCCGCAGGCGGCCATCGCACCGGGCCTTTCGAGTCCCACCCGACTGCTTTTGAGTCCCACCCGACTGCTACGGCGGTCGCATCTGCCGGGAGGCAAGAATGATGAAGAAGAATCCGATCAACCACCGCATCCGCGCGATCGTGGCGTCAGCGGTCACGGCCGCGACGGTCGTCACACTCGCGGCGGGCCCGGCCCGCGCCACGTCCGGCTACGATCGGGCGGCCCTGCAGCGGGATCTGGCCGCGATCCGCGACGCCGGCACGCTGGGGGTGCAGGCACGGGTGGTCTCTCCCGCCGGTGACCTGTCCGCGGCAGCCGGTACGGCGGTGCGCGGCCGTACCGTGCCGATCCCACTCGACGGGCACTTCCGGATGGGCAGCAACACGAAGACCTTCGTGGCCACCGTGATCTTGCAGCTGGAGGAGGAGGGCCGCCTGTCCCTCGGCGACAGCGTCGAACGGTGGCTGCCCGGACTGGTGCGAGGCAACGGCAACGACGGGCGCGCGATCACTGTCAGGCACCTGCTTCAGCACACCAGCGGCCTGCACGACTCCGTGGGCGACATCGAGATGAAGATGCGCACCGAGCAGGGCTACCGCGCCTACCGGTTCCTCCGCATGTCCCCGCGCAAGCTGGTCGCTCTCAGCGTGGGCCGGCGCCCGCTCTTCTCTCCCGGCGCCCGCTGGAGCTACTCCAACATCAACTACCTCCTGGCCGGGATGATCGTCGAGAAGGCCACCGGTAACTCCTGGCGCGATGAGGTGACCCACCGGATCATCACGCCGCTGCGGCTACGTGAGACGACGCTGCCCGGCGACGCCTCGCGGCTGCCCAAGCCGCACCCGCAGAGCTACACCGAGGACGCCAAGACCGGCCGGCCGTTCCGCGCCACGGTGCTCAGCCTCGGCTGGGCCGGCCCGGCGGGCGAGGCCGTCACCACCACCGGCGACCTGGGCAGGTTCTGGCGAGCGTTGCTGGGCGGCCGGCTCCTGACGCCACGCCAGCTCAAGAAGATGACCACCACGGTCCCCGTCGGCGCGCCCGGCAGGGAATTCGGCCTGGGCATGGCGAAGCAGCGGCTGAGCTGCGGGATCACGGCATGGTCGCATCCCGGTGGCACACCCGGGTTCATCACCGACAACGCCGTCACCGAGGATGGCCGCACCAGCGTGATCGTCTCCCGCACCACCTACCCCGGCACCCCATCCCAAGGCCAGGCCACGGCCCGCCTGATCGACAACGCGCTCTGCGCCAACCGCTGATCACTCCGGTGCGGCGGCCACGGGCGGCCGCCGCACCCGACAGCGCGCGTCACAAGGTCTCGCAAGGCGACGCCATCGCGTTCCCCCTCACCGAACAGCTGCGTCTCGACGCGCCCCGGCCAGCCCATTGACCGACCCACGGGCGCCGAGTCGGCGGCGTCTTTCTCCGCCAGCTGGTCCGGCCGCCCTCGGGACGCTGCCCGTGGTGCGGCGCATGCCGGACGAGCGGGTCGTCCTGTACGGCAAGGCCCGTCGGCCGGACCCGTCTGGGGCAACGCCTCAGAGCGTCAGTCCCAGCTCGCGCAGCTGAGCAGGGCGCAGCGGACGCCAGCCGCTGGTGTCGAGCTTGGCCGGCTCCGCCTCCACGTCGACGTTGACGACGCCGAAGAAGTTGATGTCGTCGCTGTGGCCGGGGGAGATGGGCGACAGGATCTCGTCGCTCACCTGCCTGCCCTGGGAGCGCAGCTACGGAGTTGGTCAGCAGTGTCAGGCATCATGCCTGCTCGGTCTGCTGCTCCAGGTGCGGGCGGGTGATGGTGCCCTGCTGGGCGTAGTGCAGGTCGCGGCGCAGCGCGTGCAGGCTCTCCCCTTTGTTCAGCTGGCGGGAGATCTTCCTCCTGAAAGCCGGGTCCGACAGGTATTTGGCCAGGTGGACGGTCCTGCGCAGGATGCCCCATTCCTTCAGCGCGGCAGCGAGGGTGTTCTGCCGTGAGGCGGCCGACCATTTGCCGACGATCAGCGAGACATTGGCCTGGCCGTACTTCAGTGAGCCGGCCATCCGCAGCAGGTCCGGCCAGCAGGAGGCCACCAGGTCCTCGTTCCAGCGCGCGCCCAGCAGCGGCCCGGCGTGCGGGTAGCGCTTGGCGATCTCGGTCGGGGTGTCGTCCCGCACCAGGGTGACCCGGGCCAGGTCCCGCAACCGCGGAGTGAGCGCCTTGCCGACCAGGTCGAACAACGCGAAGTTGATCAAGGTCGCGCCGTGGGAATCGATCGCGTGCTCGGCGACCGGAAGGTCGGTCGCGTTGCCGAGGAAGTCGTCCAGGACGTAGTGCGCCTCCCGCGCAGTCGACACGATGATCTTCGTGCCGTACGTCGACCACTGATCGGAGACGTGGGTGTACGTGGAGAGCACCTGCCCGCCGTGTACGAGGCGCCATCCTATGGATCCGAAGCCTTGACCCCGCCTAAAGATCCGAACTCAGAACAGGCCCTAGTCAACCTCGACCCCCGGCAGCTGATTCCACCGGCCCGTCCCCATGCGCGTGCTGCCGGCGGGGCCGCAGCACGGCGAGGGCGGCCACCATGGCGAGGCGTCCGGCAGCCATCGCCGCATAGAAAAGCAGGGGATTGCCAGGATAAAGAACAAGCTCAGGCTGGCGTGGCGTCGAGATACCCTGCCGCTTGGGTGAGGAAAAGGTCGGCATAGCGGCCCTGGGCACGCATGAGTTGGGTGTGTGTACCGTGCTCGATGACGCGGCCGGAATCGAGCACGTAGATGCGGTCGGCGCTGCGGACGCTGGAGAAGCGGTGAGAGATGAGTAGGACGGTGCGGCCAGCGAAGAGATGACGGATGCGGGCAAAGAGGTCGGCTTCGGCTTGGGGGTCCAGGGCGGCGGTGGGCTCGTCGAGGATGACGAAGGGGGCATCGCGGTAGAAGGCGCGGGCGATGGCGAGTTTCTGCCACTGGCCACCGGAAAGGTCGGTGCCATCGGTGAATTCGCGACCAAGGACGGTGTGGTAGCCGTCGGGGAGGCTCTCCAAGAGGGTGGCGACGCCAGCGGATTCGGCGGCGTGTCTGAGGCGGCTGTGGTGGAGTTGGTTGTCGACGCGACCGAAGGCGATGTTGTCGTGGGCGGTGAGCTTGTAGCGGACGAAGTCCTGGAACACCACGGCGCAGCCGTGGCGCAGTTGGTGCAGGTCGGTGGCAGAGCGGCCGTCGCGGAGCAGTGTCCCGCCAGTGGGCGCGTACAGGCCGGCGAGAAGCTTCGCAAGGGTAGTCTTCCCGGAGCCGTTGGCTCCGACGAGAGCGATGATTTCGCCTTGGTGGAGTGAGATATCGATACCGTAGAGCGTGGGGCGGTCGGCGCCGGGGTACGTGAAGGTCAGATCGCGCGCACGCAGCGTCTTGAATGGGCGTACAGGTTCGGCGAGTCCGGGGAGTGGCTCGACGGCTGTGGCTGCGAAGTTGTGCAGGTCTTTGAGGAAGTAGAGGGACTGGCCCACGTCGTTGAGCATCTGATTGGCCACTCCCATGCGGCTCGACAGCAACCAGAGTCCGGCCAGGCCTGTGGAGGCGGCGGCAAGGGACACCATGCCGGCGTTTACCAACGCCCAGACGGAGGCGATGACACCGACGATCAGGGCGCTGGACAAGAGTTTGGCGCGGATCTCGCGTCCCGCATAAGTGCGGATCAGGTGGGCCATGCCGTTCAGCTCTTGGGCGTATTCGCTGTCCCAGCGGGTGTGGAGGGTGGTGCCGAGGTTCAGGGCCCGGATCTCCTTGGCCTCCTCCCGGCAGGTGAGCAGCTGCTCCAAATACTGGCGGCGGCGGTGGTTCTCGGCCAGGGAGTGATGCATTGTGTACACGGCGTTACGTCGGTCCTTGGCGGCCTTGAACAGCGGCAACGCGCTGAGGGTCGCTAGGGGGAGCAACCACCAGGCCATGGTGATGAACACGCCCGCTATGGCCAGCACGGTCAGCGCCGCCTGCAGCATTGCGACCAGCATCATGACCACCTTGGCCGGCTCGCGCCGCGAGGCGTGTACCGCGCGCTGTAACCGGTCGTGGAAGTCCGGGTCTTCGAATTCCAACAGCTCGGTGTGGGCGGCGGTACGTAACACCAGTGAGATAACGTGCCGGTCCACCCGATCTGTGAGGATCTGCTGCTGCATCCCACTGAGCGTCTGCAGGATGCCACCCGCCGCACCGAGGGCGACCAGCACCATCAACCCAGACACCAGCCTCCATAGGTCGACTCCGGCGCCGCCCCCGTCGGCGAGGGTCATCACGTCGTCCACCATGCCCCGCAACAACAGCAACGCACTGGCCAGGCCGACCGCGGTGGTCAGTTGAAGCCCCACCACGGTGAGGACACCGCGCCGGTCCGCCACCCAGGACATGTGTACGGCGTGTACCGCCGCCCCGCACATGTCGCGGACGGTGAGCCTGGGCGTCACCGGGTCCACCGCTCGATCCAGTTGCGGTGCTCGGTGTTGAGGAAGGCGGTGTGTTCAGCGTAGTAGAACACGTGGCCTGCGCCGGGGAGGAGGAGTAGGCGGGCGGTGCCGCCATTGGCAACGATGGCTTTGTAGAGTTCGACGGATTGTTCGGGGGCGGTGGCGGGATTGGTGTCGTTGGTGCCGTGGGCTAACAGCACCGGCCGATCCAGCTTGTGGGCGAACTCCAGGGCACTGAAGGCTCGGTAGATGTCCGGAGCTTGCCACAAGTGGCGTTTCTCGTGCTGCCAGCCGGTCGGGGTGAGGGTGCGGTTGTAGCAGCCGCTGTGCACGATCGCTCCACGCAGCTCAGGGATATGGGCGAGGGCATACAGGGCGAGGGTGGCGCTGAAGCTGTGTCCACCCACCAGCATCGGACCGTCCACGGTGGCCATTGCGGCGCGCACCGTGTCGATGATCTGCGGGTGCAGGGATTCCACTGTGGCGTCGGCCGGCCAGTGCAGCGGCAGGTCCAGGTTCGCGATCGCGTGTCCGGTATCCAGCAGGGAGGGCGCCGTTGCCGGGTCTCCAGGGCGGGCATCGCGCAGCCACAACACTGCTGCCGGCGCTCCCGGGTGGCACGTGAGCGTGGCCTGGTGGTACCCGGTATCGATACTGATCCCCGTCGGGTGGGTGGGTTCGGGGACCGGTGTCGCCTCCCCTGGCGCCGGCTCGTGCGGAGCCTCCGCGACCGGACGGGGCGAGCCGGAGCCGTCCACCGATACGGTCAGGCTGGACCAGGACAGCCCGCCCTCGGAGGTGGGGTCATCCTCGGCGTACTCCAGATAGAGTTCGCCGTTCAGGGCGGCCAGACGCCGTATCACCAGTGGGTCGGTCAGTTCGGTCGCCTGGCCGGTAACCGGATCCAGCGCCGCGGGCCGGGCAGCGACGAGAGCGGCGAGTTCGGGCAGGGTAGGCAGGAACTTCACGTACATCGGACCCGTCGCCTCCAGCGCCACCGGATTTCCGTGTGTCAGCGGGATTTTTGCCGCTGGGGACGACGGGAGGAGCAGGACGAGGCGGTCGTCTACCCAGGCATGGGGGGGCCATGCGTGGGAGGTCGCGGCCCGCATCTGGTCGAACACCGTGACAGTCTGGGTGGCGTAGTCGGCCACCCACGGGTGGGCGTGCCGGTCCCGCACCACCAGCCCTGCGACGAGGGGCCGTTCGGGGTGCCAGGCCAGTTGTGCGGGCAGCACGTCGGTGAGGGGTAGGGTCCAACCCGGCGACGTGCTGTGTGTGTGGATCTCGATGAGGGTCGCCCATGCCCGGTCTACTGCGAGCCCGGCCAGGTCCGGGTCCACCTGCAGTTCGCGCCAGTACGTGACGGCGGGATTTGCCTGCGAGATCGAGGATTGGGTCGGGGCGGTCAGCCGCGCCCACGCGCCGTTCGGTGAGCTGTCCCTCCAGCTGTTAAGCATGTGCGGTAACCACGATCGAGTTGATCAAAGCCTTGACTGGGCCGATTCCGGAGACCGGTCCGCCGACGGGTCTGCCGGCGGCGTCGAGGCCCTGCGCGCAGGGCACACCCATCTCCGCCATCGCTTCGGGTGCTGCATCATCGGGTCCGAGCACGGTTTCGGCGACCGCGCCGCGGCGGGCCGGTTCCATACCTGCCACAAGCTTCTTCAGTGCCCGGCAGGATGGGCAGGACTCGGAGGTGTAAAGCTGTACGCTGTACACCGCATCGGTGCGTTCCACGATCTGTTTTTCCTTTGCTGCTTCGATCGCGCGGGCACGGCGGTCCACCGCGAAGACCACACCCGTGATCAGGACGGTTGCTGCTACCGCGAACCCGACGCGCAACGCCGTCTGGGCGCCGGGGCCCATCAGTAGAGCGATGACTGCCAGCAGCGCGCCGGCGGCGTTCATGAGGACGTGGGTGCGACCTACCGAGGCCAGCCGCGCCAGCCCGAAGCAGGCGCACTTCTGGCCGCGCAGTGCTTGGGCTACGCTGGTCAGCGCCAGGTACGCCACCAGGCCACCCACTGCGGCAAGGCGGCCAGGCACCACGATGAGCAGCACCGCGCCGACCAACTCGGCGGCGGCGATCAGCCGCGGACCGTGAGGCGCCGCCAGGGGACCGCTGCGGATCGGCCAGGACAGTTTCTCGGTCGGCGCCGCCAGCTTCGCCACACCGGAGACGACGAGGGGACCGGCCAGGACCGCCACCAGCAGATCAGCCAGCATCGCTCAGCACCACCCAACCGGCCGCGATCAGGACCTGGGCCAACCGCCCTTCCGGTACGCCGCCAGCCAGCAGTTCATCGATCGCCACTGTTTGCGGCTCATCGCACTCGGCGATCGCCAGATTCACGCCGTTCACCAGAACCGCGCCGCCGTACGGCAACCGGGTCAGGGTTACCTGGGGCGCCAGTTTCACCGTGCTCATGCTTGACCTCGCATCCAGTGGTCGGTCCACACCAACCGCAGCAGGGCCAGGGCGTGCTCGCTCATCTGCCGAGGGTCACGCAGTGCCGCGACGACCTGCTCAGCCTCGATCAGGCCTGCCTTCGCCAAGGGGGAGTCAGCGACATACGCCGCCAGCTTGTCCCGCTGTGCATACAGATGTTCCGCGGCGGCCAGGCGCAGCCAGTAACCGGGCACCGCCCGCCGTACGCCGGTGACACCGTGCGCGTCGATCGCCTGCCACAGCGGCAGGTTGTTCCGAAACACGCCCCGCTCGATCCGGCCGATGTCGTCGGCTGAAAGGGCGGCCACCGCGGCGAGGGCCTGCGAGTCGAGGGCCGGCAGCAGTGCGCCGGCCCCCCCGCGCTCGGCCAAAGCGGCGTCGGCCCTGCCCAACACCGGCGGGAGGGACTTAATGTGTTCTTCCCACAGCGGAAGGCACAACTGTCGCGCGATGCCGTATTCCTCCTGGCCTGCTTCGGTCAGACCAGGCACGAAGTTCATTCCCACCGGCACCGGTGGCGGCTGAGCGCCGGGCTGCTGCTCCTCTGGTGGGTCCTCCACACCGGCCATGGGCGCATACACGGTCTGTCCCTCCAAGAGCCTGCGCGCCTCGGCCAATGTGGGCAGGGTTCCAGCCACGTGGAACGGCTCGCATTCGAGGAGCTTCTCGTCGCTGATCTCGGCTTCGGGCAACCGGATCGAGACCAGGTCCTCCAGTAGTGCCCCGGTTGCCAGCGGCAGCTCCACCGCCGCAGACAACTTCGCCACGAGGCGGCGGCGCCCCTCCACCTCCGGCGTCGGGGGTCGTGGTAACTCGGTGGCAATCGGGTGATGGTCCAGCAACTCTGAGACATCCATCGGCACCCGTCGCAGCTCCAGGCCAGGTATCTCGGGCACCGGCAAGTGCGCGAAGGCCGCGCCCAGATCCGCGTGCACCAGTACCGGCCGCTTACCTGTCCGGTACGCCGCCACTGCCAGGAACGCCGAGGAAAGTCCACCGCTGTAGGCGATCCCGAACTCGCCATCCGGTAGCGCCGCACCGACCACGTCGATCAGACCCCTCTCGGGGCTAGGCAATCGTGGCGCCTGCCGCTCTACCCGCACCCCAGCGGCGTCCACCCGCACCACCGTGCCGACCGTCAGCCGTTGAACCCCAGGCACACCCAGCGCGTCATCCGGCGCCGGTACGTTGCCGTGCACCAAGGCGAGCAGATCCCACGCCTGCGGACCGGGAACCGCTGCGCCACCGGCAAAAGCGGCCAGATCTTCGCCCCACTCCAACCCCGAAGGGTCGATCCGGTAATACACCGGCAGCGTCGACGGCAGCTCTAGTGCCAATTCAAACGAATCCTTCGAATTGGCGATTCGCAGCTCGGGAACCATCGTCCCCGGACCACTCGACCGCACCCCACGCTTGGTTATCTCAACTCGGTTCATGCCCGATACACCTCTAGATGTGTCTCCTTGACAGGAAGGGATGTACTCACCACTTCGCCGTCACATTCCACCCAGGCGTAGAATCCTGCCGGCGGCATCGCCGGCACCGCTTCCCGGCCTAGGTGAAACGAAGCCGGGAAACCCAACCCGCGCAGCCCTGCCGTCACATACAGCGCGTCCTCCACCGGATTCAAGAACCCAATACTGTTGCGCTGCTCCACCCGCAACGAGGCCACAACGTCGTCGACCCGCCGCGCCGGGCGACCCGGTATCACCTGTGGCCATGATTCGATCCGGTACATCCCCACGCCGTCCCGTACCGACTCCAGAAATTCACGCGCTTCCATCGCCGCCGTCCTCACCATTACTGAAACCCCTTCCTTTGCGTTCATGTCCAGTTTTGGAGTCACAGCGCAGGCAGCCCAATCCTTCCAGGCGGGCAGCATTGGTGTGCAATTCATCTCGATTGCGCCGGGTCGGGCCGCTCGATGAGCGGCCCGACCCGGCTTCTAATTAAGCGGTCGGGATCGCAAGCCCCTCAGGGGCTAGCGTCGACAGCCGAGACGGAAATGTCTCAGCCGCGGCGGCAGTGACCGTCCGCCGAGCCGCCGACCCAAAGGCGGCAGTACAGGCCGGCACAGCACCCGAACGTGAAGAGACACGTGTTGCCTTCCCGCCCACATTCTTGAGCCACGGTGGACTGGGACGCAAACAGGTGCTGCTGGAGGCTGTTACTAGCCAGCCTGTCAACAATAGAAGTCGTGATCATAAGTTTCACCTCCTCAGGTTGCGTTTATGAATTCGCCGGAGCGAATCTCCGGAGATTACAACATAAATGATCAGACCTCGTCGAGTATCAGCTGGACCGTCGATTTGACTAGAGTCGAATCGACGAGATCAACTGGCCTAAAAAATTTCATCGGTCTGGGGTATCGGTCAGCGGGCGAGGGCATTTCCAAGGGGGCTACGCCGGTACAGCACATGCTTGCCGTCACGCCTGCGGTCAAGAAGCCCCGCTTTGTGCAGGATGCCCAGGTGATGGGAGACGGTGCCGGCCGCCAGCTTGTGGCGCTGGGCGAGGTCGGCGGTGGTGTGAGCGATGTCGAGGTCGGCCAGCAGCGCGGCACGGGTTGCGCCGAGAAGTTCCGTGAGGTCCCGCGATACCTGCCTGAACGGCTGCCGTTCCGACGCGGTGGTGGCTCTTCCGGCGGCGGGGAAGTAGATGGCCACGGTGTCGTCGGGACGGCTGCTCATGAGAATCCGGTCGCTCATGAAGGCCGAGCCGACACACCACAACCCCGAGCCGGCGGTCAGTCGGGCGTGTGGCGGGATGTCGACGAGGAGAGTGTCGCCGCTCCAGGCGAGGTGCCGGCTCATGTCAGCGATGGCCGCATGCACCCCGTCGGCGGCGAGCAGCCGCGCCCGGTAATCGAACTCCAACTCCAGGTCGGCCCGCAGACCGTCCCAATACGGGGCCAGGGCCGCCTTCCAGTAGGTCCTCAGCTCATCCGCCAAAGTGGCCAGGTAGGTGTCCTCACCGCGCGCGTCCAGCAGGCGAGTGGCCAGCGGCAGAGCGGGGCCGACGAGTCCCGTTCGCTTCGCACCCGTGATGGCGCAGGTCAACCCCTCCCGGATCGACCCTGTCGGTGTGGTCACCAGTGCGTGTAATTCCTCGTCGAGTGAGGACGAGCCGCCGGCCGCCACCGGCAGGAGGAAATCCGGCAGGTACCCGCCCAACCCGATGATCTCGCGCAACAGGCGCGGTCTGCCCGGCGTCAGCCGCCCACGCACATCGCTCCACCATCGCCGGATCCACGGCGTCTGGTTGCCTCCGGTGGCCGCCCACAACGACAGGGTGGCCTCGCTCAGCATCGACCAGCCGAAGCGGACATGCTTGAGCCCCTCGGCGGGAATCTCAAGCGCCTGCATCACATCCGCCCTCCGCGCTGGCCGGCCGGTGAGAGCCGCGGGGCACCGGTCCATCCAGGCCCCGGCACGTGAGGGCGCGACCAGCCCGGCCCGGATCGCGCCCGCCGCCGGAGGGTGGCGGGCGACGGCGAACCGTTTGGACCTATGCCTGACATCTTGTCGGACATCCGTGTCGGAGTGGCTGCGGGTTTGTCCGTTCTCCGTCGGACAGGCGGAAGAAACATGCGCAACCTCCATCGGCCTGGACACCCCCTGCGATCGGGGAAGGCGCCATAAACAGTCATCGTCGGTCCCGGCGGACACAAGATCGAAGACTGTCCGGAACAGTTCCGGACGACTCCGAACGCCCCTGCGTTCAACGGTCGAGGAGCCCATCTGTCCCAGGTGCACGTGTTCAGCCTGGGACCAAAGAAGTGAGCACGGCCGCGGCATCGGCGGGTTGGTCGTGTCCAGCACCTTGCGCGACTCGCTGTTCACCCTGGACAGGTACAACAGCTATGGCGGCCGCGGGAGTGGCGGGCGGCTGGGCCGGTGCAGACGCGTCAGGGGCCGCTTCGGAGGCGGCAAACGGGGCGGGGTGGCGCGGTGGCCGGCTCTTGCATGGCCGGGAGGGGCGGGTCATCGTTTTCCAACGCCCAATACAGCATGGAGCGGCCGATGCCCAGATGCAGGCGATGGCGATCACCGACTCCTCGTGGGAGGGCCGGAGCGATCGCGGCGCCGCTGTCCTGACGGGTGCGGGCCCTGCCGCGATGCTCCGGCACGAGCGTCCGGCCCGCCGCCCTGGCCCAGGCCGTGTGTGACGTCGCCTCCGGGACGTCGGCGCTGGCCCCGGGGGTGGCCGCGACGATCCTCGATCTCG